>JBHIWX010000037.1:0-36232 GCA_041987205.1 Rhizobiaceae bacterium
CATGGGTGATCTCGGGAACGAGAAACGTCCCCAATTCGCCGGTGAAGGCATTCCATGCTGGCTCATAGGTGGCGCGGACAGCCGTCAGAACCGGCACGCCAAGACTGCATGCCCTTTCGATCACGCTTCGAAACCCGTGCCCATCGGACTCGCCCTTGCCGAAACGGTTGAGGACGAGAAGCTGCGGTCGCGCGTCCAGATCGGCAAGCAGGTGTCCGGTCGTCCCGGCCAGCGCCCGCGGGTCAAGTCGGCAGCCGCGCGAACCGGCGCCAAGCGCCTGCGAGATGCGCACTTGCTCACCGGTGGCAATGCTCTCCAGATAGGTCACCGGGCAGCAGCCGGGCCCGTCGGGCGTCTCGCGTTGGAGAAATCCGACCACGCTGCAACCACGCGCCTGAACCGAGCGCGCGACTGTCTCCAGCAAGTCGTCGATACGATCTACGTCGCCAAAGCGCACAGCGGCGAGCGCAATCCGGTTTTTACTCACATTCCTTCTCCTGTCGGTTGTTTGGCCCGCCGTGCACCAAACCCGAGAAAACCAACCGGATCGCCAGGTACGACCCGATCCCGGTCGGCGGCGATGACGGCGAGGCCGTCCGCTTGCGCCAATGCATAAAGCGTTCCCGAACTGCCGGTGCCCAGCGCCTCGACAATCGGCAGGCCTTCCGACGTCCGGGAGACAATCCTTGCCGGCACATATTCCCTGCGGCCCGTCTTGCGGGGCGCGGCGTAGCCGGCGATCGCCGGCACTTCCTTTCGGTCTAACGGCTCGGACGTACCACCTGCACGCAACAATTGATCGCGCACGAAGAGCTCGAAACAGACGAAGGCCGCAAGCGGATTACCCGGCAGGCCAAAAAAAGCCGTACGTCCAAGAGAGCCGAAGAGGACCGGCTTGCCCGGTTTAACTGCCACTTTCCATGCCCGGACCATGCCGCCTGCGCCGACGAGAGCGGATGGAATGTGGTCGCGTCCACCCGCGGATACCGCGCCTGTCGAAATCAGCACGTCGAACCTGTCCGCATTGTCGGTGAAGAATTTTGTCGCGGCTTCGAGATGATCGTCAACGATGCCGAGATCGGTCACCTCCGCGCCCGTGTTTCGCACCAGTTCGATCAGCATCGGCCGATTGGCGTCGAACACACGCCCCTCTTCCGGCGCATCTCGCGACAGCAATTCGCTGCCGGTGGAGAACACGCCGGCACGCGGGCGCCGGATAGCCTCGAGCGTGGCGAACCCGTTTGCGGCAAGCAGTCCGACGTGACGCGGTTCAATCCTGGTTCCCGCGGCGACGAGCACTGCGTTGCGCACTATGTCACTACCTTTCAGCCGGATGTTTTCTCCCCTTCGCGGCAGTCGGCCAACCAGGAAGAAACCACCCTCGTCGACGCAATCCTCGATCATGACGACGGCATCCGCTCCGGCAGGAAGCGGCGCGCCGGTGTAAATCCTGCTTGCCGTGCCTGTCTCCCAGGTACGATCCGAAACGCGGTCACCCGCCGCGATCGTGCTCGAGACACGCAGGCGCCATGGCCCCTTTCCCGGCAGATCGGCAAGCCTGAGGGCGAATCCATCCATTGCCGATTGATCGAAAAACGGCATGGGCCTCGGTGCGTGAATGTCGTTCGCCACAACCCTGCCGCAAGCCTCCCCCAGCGGGATCGATTCCGTAACCCGTATTGGCCGGACCATGAACCGGGCGATCGCACTCTCGACCGAAAGCAAGTTGTCGATATGACGGGCTGCATCGCATCCGCAATCCGTCACCCGAAGCGCGCTATGAAGGGTCATCGTGGTCCTTTCCCTCGTGTCCGGCACATCCGCATCCAAGATCGCGGATGAGGCCATCGTTCAGGCCATAGACCCAGCCGTGGATGGCCAGGCGCTTGCCGCGCTTCCAGGCCGACTGGATGATCGGCGTGCGCGACAAGCCTTCCACCTGGGCTGCGATCGAGAGTTCGCATAACCGGTTGAGACGCTTGTCAGGATCGCGCGCGCCCTCCAGTTCCGGTTCATGCGTGTCGGCGATGTCACGTATCGGCTGCAGCCAGTGATCGATGATGCCGTGGCGATGGCCGTCCATGGCCGCGCGCACGCCGCCGCAGCCATAATGGCCGCAGACGATGATGTGCTTCACCTCCAGAGTCTCGACGGCAAATTCGAGAACGGAAAGCAGGTTCAGATCACCACGATGCACCAGATTGGCGACGTTGCGGTGGACGAAGACCTCACCCGGTTCAAGGCCCGTGATGACGTTCGCCGGCACGCGGCTGTCCGAACAGCCGATCCACAGATAGTCCGGACGCTGCAAGGCCGACAGGCGGCGGAAGTAATCCGGATCCTCGCGCACCTTGCCGGTCGCCCAGCGAACATTGTGGTCGAGCAGGTCAGACAGCATGGACTGCTCCGGGATAGTCGAGACCGCGCCGCGCCGCCATGCGCCATCCGAGATTGCGCAGATCATCGGTGTTCAGACGGGCACGTGCCAGCGGCAGCACGATGGCGTTCTCGACGGTGAGATGACGTCTTTCATTGGCGGCGAAGCGCCGAAGCAATCTGCGGAGCGTACCGGACAGCGAGCGACGGAATGCGCCGTCTCCGATCGCCGCAAGGCCTTCGACGATTTCGCTGGCGTCCTTGCGATCGGCGTCGTGTTCCTCGCACAGTTCGGCAAGCGTATCCTCGATACGGTCCTCCGGCTCGGTGCGCCGGCGAAGCAGCGGGAACAAATCCTCTTCCTCGTCGAGGACGTGCAGGCCGAACTCGCCACGCATGAAGTGCAAAACCGTGCGCACGGCTTCCCTGTCGATGTTCTTATCCATGGCAATTCGCTCAAGCAGCACGCAAAGGATCCGTTGGCGGAAGTGATCGGCGAAGATGTAGTCGAGCGGAGACAGAAGTTGTTCCACGGGCGGCATGGCGGCCAGCGTCTCGAGCGCCATCTGTCGTGCCTCGTCATGACCTGCCATGATCTCCTCCTGTCTGATGCAAGGATTACTGGATGAGCGGGCCCTCGGCTGCATCGAGCGCGATGCCCGCAATATCCGCCCGCCCGGCCAGTACGGCGATGTACTGGGAGACCGCCTTCGACCAGGCGCTCGCCTCGAGCCAGGCTGCAATGCGTTCGGCGACATGTTCGTAAGGCAGTTGCCTGCCTTCGATATGCCGGTCGAGCGCGATGATGTGAAAGCCGAACCGGCTTTCGACGGGGAATGCGGATACTCCGCCCTCCGCCATTTCAGACAGTGCGGTTTCGAACTCCTTCACCGTGCTGCCGCGCGACAATTGTCCGAGATTGCCGCCCTGTTCACGTGAAGGACAGGCAGAAAATTTCTGCGCCATCTCCGTGAAATGTTCGGGATGCTCGACCAGCAGCCTGCACAATTCCTTCGCCTGCTCGCGGGCCGAGGCACGCCCTACCTCATCGGTCTCTGTCGCGGCGAGTAGTATATGGCGCGCCTCGTAGAGCGGTTCGGTGCAGAATTTTTTGGGATGGCGATCGTAGTAGCGCCGACACTCCTTCGGTGTCGCCATCGGGGCCTGCACTGCACTGTCGATCAGCGCCCGGATGGCAGCATCGCGTTCCGTTTCCGCACGACCGTCTTCGTCACGCGAAGGTGCCGGTACGAGAGCGAGGCGTTGCGCTTCCTGCCATAGTAATTCGCGCACCACGAGCGCCTGTGCAGCAGCCCGGAGTGCGGCACCGGGATTTTCAGCCGGGTGGTTCTGCGCCTCGGTAAGGATATCGCTCTCGATGATCGCGACTCCATTGACCGATATCTCGCCAAATAACGGCGCGGCTTTGGGCGGAACCCTTGTGTCGGGTTCCCGATAGGTCGAGTACGGCTGCGGCGCACCACGGTCGAGCGAGGGATTGCGGTAGATCTCGGTCATCGCCCTACTCCGCCGGCGTGCGCGTTGGTGCAGCGCGATGGTTGCGTTCACGAACGACCTGGTAGCCCGGCCGCCAGATGTAGCGGACCGGAACACTCAGCATGTGCACCAGCCGCGTGAACGGGAAGACCAGCAGGATCGTCAGCCCCAGGAACAGGTGCAGCTTGAAGATGATCGAGGCATCCGCGACATAGCTTGAGGCTGCCTCGTTGAAGGTGAAGATGCCCTGCGCCCAGGTCATAAACTTCACCATTTCGTGGCCGTCGAGATGCTGCAGCGAGATGGGTATCGTCGCCAGTCCCAATGCAAGTTGCAGCCAAAGCAGGGCGATGATCGCGGTATCGGAGAAGCTCGACGCGGCACGCACGCGGGCATCGAAAAGGCGGCGATGAACCAGCATTGTCGCACCGATGATCGCCATGACACCGGCGATGCCGCCGGCGATGATCGCCAGCAATTGCTTGGCGCCGTGGCTGATACCCATCGCGTCGAATATCCAAATCGGTGTGAGCAGACCGACAAGGTGGCCGGCGAAGATCACCAGAACCCCGACATGGAACAGCACCGAGCCCCACACCAGTTGCTTGCGGCGCAGGAGTTGCGAAGAACCGGAACGCCAGGTGTAAGGCTCGCAGTCGTAGCGGATGGCGGTGCCGACGATCAGCACGACCAGCGCGATGTAGGGATAGATGCCGTAGAGCAGCGTGTTGATGAAGTCGGACATGTCCTTGTCTCTCCTCAGGCGTTCGGTGTTTGCGGCGCGGCGGCTGGCTTGCGGTGGGAGGCACGAATCTGACGCTGCAGGCGATCCGGTCCGCAGGCGTTCTCACCGGCGTTGCCGCCGAAGGTCACGGCCTCTTCTTCCCAGACCTTGTCGAGCGCCTCGAGATCGTCGGGATTGTCCTCCGGCGTCTCGAGCAGTTCACGCAAGAGGGCTGCGTCCGGCTTTCCCCGGGCCAACGCCTCGAGCACGGCAAACGCATTGGCGTAGATCGATTTGCGCTTCTTCAGCCGCTCGCGCAGCGCGGCTAGGATATGCGCCGTCTGGCCAAGCAGTTCGGCGGCCTCGGTCTGCGGCTTCATCGACAGGAATTCGAGGAACATCGGCAGATAGTCAGGCAGTTCCTTCGCGTCGATTTCGAAGCCGTCGGTTTCGTACATCGCCATCAGATCGACCATGGCCTGGCCGCGGTCGCGGCTCTCGCCATGGACATGCTCGAACAGATGCAGCGACAGCGCGCGGGTGCGGTCGAACAGGAAGACATAGCGTTCCTGCGCGTCGTAGAGGTCGAGAGCGGCGATGTCGTCGGCCAGCCGCGTCAACAGTTCAGTCTCGCGCTCGCCGATGGCGGCGCCTTCCAGCACCGCTTTGATCTCGGCGAGCGCGCCGCGCAGTTCTCCGGTGGGATAGGAGAGCAGCAGCGAGATAATCTTGAGCGTCGTGTTCATCAGACCCGCTCCTTGAAGATGTCCGTGGGGGTTTGCACCGTGCGGGTGCGTTTGGCGCCGAAGAGATTGGTTTCGCTCTCGCCGCCCGAGCAGCCATTGCCGAAGGAGAAACCGCAGGAGCCACGCACGTCGTAGGCGTCCTCGGAGATCTCTCGGTGCGAGGTCGGGATGACGAAGCGGTCCTCGTAATTGGCGATCGCCATCACGTGGTACATGTCCTCGATCATCTGGCCGGTCATGCCGACCTTTTCGGCAACCACCTCGTCGATGACGCCATCGATGGTCTTGGCGCGCATGTAGGCTCGCATGGCAAGCATGCGTTCCAGCGCGGAAACGACAGGCGCCTCCTTGCCCGCCGTCAACAGGTTGGCGAGGTAGCGAACCGGAATCCGGAGAGACCGGACGTCCGGCATCGCGCCGTCCATGCCGATCTTCCCGGATTCAGCCGCCGCCTGAAGCGGGGACAGCGGCGGTATGTACCAGACCATGGGCAGGGTCCGGTATTCGGGGTGGAGCGGAAAGGCTACTTTCCATTCCATCGCCATCTTGTAGACCGGCGATTTCTTCGCCGCTTCAAGCCAGGCTTCCGGCACGCCGTCCTTGCGCGCCTGTTCGATCACCGCCGGATCGTTGGGATCGAGGAAGACCTTCAGCTGCTCCTCGTAGAGGTCCTTCTCGTCTGCCGTCGAAGCGGCCTCCGAGATACGGTCTGCGTCGTAGAGCACCACACCCAGATAGCGGATACGGCCGACGCAGGTTTCCGAACAGACGGTAGGCTGGCCGGATTCGATGCGCGGATAGCAGAAGGTGCATTTCTCGGATTTGCCCGAAGACCAGTTGTAATAGATCTTCTTGTAAGGGCAGCCCGAGACGCACATGCGCCAGCCGCGGCACTTCTCCTGGTCGATCAGGACAATGCCGTCGTCCTCGCGCTTGTAGATCGCACCCGACGGGCACGCGGCCACGCAGGTCGGGTTGAGGCAGTGCTCGCACAGCCTCGGCAAATACATCATGAACGTGTTCTCGTACTCGCCGTAGATCTCCTTTTCGACACCCTCGAAATTGGTGTCTGCCGAACGCTTGGCGAATTCGCCGCCCAGGATTTCCTCCCAGTTCGGACCCCATTCGATCTTCTCCATACGCTCGCCCGAAATCAGCGAGCGCGGGCGCGCCGTCGGCGAGGCCTGGCTTTCACCGGCGGTCTGGAGATGGCCGTAATCGAAATCGAACGGCTCATAGTAGTCATCGATCTCGGGCAGGTCCGGATTGGCGAATATCTTGGCGAGGATGCGCCACTTGGCGCCCATCTTCGGCTCGATCCTGCCATTGGCCTTGCGGGTCCAGCCGCCGTTCCATTTCTTCTGGTTTTCCCACTCCTTGGGATAACCGACGCCGGGCTTGGTCTCGACATTGTTGAACCAGGCGTATTCGACACCTTCGCGGTTGGTCCAGACGTTCTTGCAGGTGACCGAGCAGGTGTGACACCCGATGCATTTGTCGAGGTTCAGCACCATTCCGATTTGCGCGCGGATCTTCATTCTGCCGCCTCCTTGTGTGCGGACGGTTCCCGATACGGACCTTCCAGCCAGTCGACCTTTTCCAGCTTGTGGACCACGACGAACTCGTCGCGGTTCGACCCGACCGTGCCGTAATAGTTGAAGCCGTAGGATTGCTGGGCGTAGCCGCCGATCATGTGCGTCGGCTTGGTGATGGCGCGGGTGACCGAATTGTGGATGCCGCCGCGCTGGCCGGTGATCTGCGATCCCGGCGTGTTCACGATCTTCTCCTGCGCGTGATACATGAAGATCGTGCCTTCCTTCATGCGCTGGGAAACGACCACGCGGGCGACGATGGCGCCGTTGGCGTTGAACACCTCGACCCAGTCATTGTCGACGAGCCCGGCCTTCTTCGCATCCGTTTCCGAAATCCAGACGACCGGTCCGCCGCGATTGAGCGTCAGCATCATCAGATTGTCGGAATAGGTGGAGTGAATGCCCCATTTCTGGTGCGGCGTGATGAAGTTGAGCACGACCTGCGGCTTGCCGTTCGACTTCGCCTCAATGACCGGATTGATCGTCTTGGTGTCGATCGGCGGGCGATAGACGCAGAAGGCTTCGCCGAAGGCCCGCATCCACAGATGATCCTGGTAGAGCTGCTGGCGGCCGGTGAGCGTGCGCCAGGGGATCAGTTCGTGGACGTTGGTGTAACCGGCATTGTAGCAGACCTTCTCGGACTCAAGCCCCGACCATGTCGGCGAGGAGATGATCTTGCGCGGCTGCGCGACCACGTCGCGGAAGCGGATCTTCTCGTCCTCCTTCGAGATTGCCAGATGGGTGTGGTCGCGGCCGGTGAACTTCGACAGCGCCTCCCATGCCTTCACCGCGACCTCGCCATTGGTCTCCGGGGCAAGCGAGAGGATCACCTCGGTGGCATCGATGTCTGTCTCGATCCGCGGGCGGCCCCTGGTGGCGCCATCCTCGGTGACGGTACCGTTCAGACGGCCGAGCAAGTCGACCTCGTGCTCGGTGTTCCAGGAGATGCCCTTGCCGCCATTGCCAAGCTTGTCCATCAGCGGACCGAGCGCCGTGAACCGCTTGTAGAGGTTCGGGTAATCGCGCTCGACGACCGCGACCGTCGGCATGGTTTTTCCGGGGACAGGATCGGTCTCACCCTTCTTCCAATCCTTTACATCCATCGACTGGGCCAGTTCGCCCGGCGTGTCATGCAGGATCGGCACCAGCACCGTGTCCTTTTCGACACCGAGCACCTCCGGTGCGACTTCAGAGAATTTCTTCGCAATGCCCTTGAAGATGTCCCAGTCGCTACGCGCCTCCCATGCCGGGTCCGCCGCGCTGGTCAGCGGGTGGATGAAGGGGTGCATGTCGGAGGTGTTGAGATCGTTCTTCTCGTACCAGGTGGCCGTCGGCAGCACGATGTCGGAGTAGACGCAGGTGGTCGACATGCGGAAATCGAGCGTGACCAGCAGGTCGAGTTTTCCTTCCGGTGCCTCATCGTGCCACACGATATCGGTGCCGCGCTGACGGCCCTCCTCACCCAGATCCTTGCCGAGCACGCCATGCGAGGTGCCGAGCAGGTGCTTGAGGAAATATTCATGCCCCTTGCCGGACGAGCCGAGGAGGTTGGAACGCCAGACGAACAGGTTGCGCGGCCAGTTGGCCTCGTGGTCCGGATCCTCGCAGGACATCTTCAGCTTGCCAGCCTTCAGCTGCGCGGCGACGTAATCCTTCGGCTCCTTTTTCGCCTTGGCGGCGGCTTTGGCGATGTCGAGCGGATTGGCCTGCAATTGCGGCGCTGAAGGCAGCCAGCCCATGCGCTCGGCGCGGATGTTGAAGTCGATCAGCGTTCCGTCCCACGGCCCCTCCGGCGCTGTCGGCGACAGGATTTCGTCGACCTTCAGTGTCTCGTAGCGCCATTGATCGGTGTGGGCGTAGAAGAAGGAGGTCGAGTTCATCTGGCGTGGCGGACGGCCCCAGTCGAGGCCGAAGGCAAGCGGTAGCCAGCCGGTTTGCGGGCGCAATTTTTCCTGCCCCACATAATGGCTCCAGCCGCCACCGGACTGGCCGACGCAGCCGCACATGACCAGAAGATTGATGATCCCCCGGTAGTTCATGTCCATGTGATACCAGTGGTTCAGGCCGGCGCCGAGGATGACCATGGAACGCCCCTTGGTCTTCTCCGCATTGCGGGCGAATTCGCGTGCGACCGTGATGATGCTGTCTTTCGGTACCCCGGTGATCTTTTCGGCCCATGCCGGCGTGTAGGGAACGTCATCGTCATAGGACGACGCGCAATTGTCGCCATTAATGCCCCGGTCGAGGCCGTAATTGGCAACGAACAGGTCGAAGACCGTGGCGACCAGCGTATCGCCTTCGGCGAGCTTGACCTTCCTGGCCGGCACCGAGCGGATCAGTATGCTGTCATGATCGGTGCCCTCGAAATGGTCGTGTTCACGGTTGCCGAAATAGGGGAAGGCAACGGGCGCGACCTGGTCATGGTCCTCGTCCATGACGAGGCTGAGATCGAGTTCGACTTCCCTGCCTTTGCCATCCTTCGATTCGAGGTTCCACTTGCCCTGCTCGCCCCAGCGGTAGCCGACGGAACCCTGCGGGGCGACGATCTTCTTCGTCTTGCCGTCGATGGCGACTGTCTTCCATTCCGGGTTGTTCTTCTCGCCAAGACCTCCCTTGAAGTCGGACGCACGGACGAGTCGGTCCGGCACATAATGTCCGTCCTTCTCCACAAGGCGCACCAGCATCGGCATGTCGGTGTAGCGGCGGCAGTAGTCCTCGAAATATTCTGCCTGCCGATCGAGATGGAACTCGCGCAGGATGACATGACCCATTGCCATGGCGAGCGCGGCGTCGGTCCCCTGCTTGGGATGCAGCCACATGTCGGAGAACTTGGCGGCCTCCGAATAGTCTGGCGAGACGACGACGGACTTGGCACCCTTGTAGCGAGCCTCCGTGTAGAAGTGGGCATCGGGCGTGCGCGTCTGCGGCACGTTTGAACCCCACAGCATCAGGAAACCGGAGTTGTACCAGTCGGCCGATTCCGGCACGTCAGTCTGCTCGCCCCAGGTCATGGGCGAGGCCGGCGGCAGGTCGCAATACCAGTCGTAGAAGCTCATGCAGACGCCGCCGAGCAACGACAGGTACCGTGAGCCGGCTGCGTAGGAGACCATCGACATTGCGGGGATCGGTGAGAAACCGATCACCCGGTCGGGTCCCCATTTCCTTGCCGTATAGGCATTTGCGGCGGCAATGATCTCGTTAACCTCGTCCCAAGTGGCGCGGACGAACCCGCCAAGGCCGCGCACCTTGATGTACTCAGCGCGCTTCTTCGGATCCTCCTGGATCGATGCCCAGGCGCCGACAGGGGTCTTGATCGCACGCTCCCTGCGCCACAGCTTGAGCAGGCGCGAACGCACCAGCGGATATTTCACTCGGTTGGCCGAGTACATGTACCAGGAATAGCTGGCACCCCTGGAGCAACCGCGCGGCTCGTGATTAGGCAGATCGGGCCGCGTGCGCGGATAGTCGGTCTGCTGGGTCTCCCAGGTGACGATGCCACCCTTGACGTAAATCTTCCACGAGCAGGAACCGGTACAGTTGGCGCCGTGGGTGGACCGCACGATCTTGTCGTGCTGCCAACGCTTTCTGTAGGCGTCCTCCCAGTCGCGGTTCTCGTTTGTTGTAACGCCATGGCCCTTCGAAAAGGTGCCGGTATTCTTGCGCGCCAGGAAGTTGAGGCGGTCGAGAAGATGGGACATTTAAATGCCTCCTGTTACCCGGCTTGCGTGGCCTGGATCGCTGCAGTTGAGGTTGAACGCTCCGTAGTGTGCAGCAGTCCGCCACGGCGTGTGTAGAAGTAGAAAGTCAGTACGGCGCACAGCACGTAGAAGACCGCGAAGCCCCACAAAGCCATGTCAGGCGTACCGGTCATGGTGATGGACGTGCCGTAGGCCTTAGGAATGAAGAAGGCTCCGTAGGCCGCGATGGCTGATGTGAATGCGATGATCGCCGCAGATTCGCGCTCGGCCTGCCTGACCCGTACTTCGCCCTTCAATTCGGGCATGAGACGTGGAATCTCCAACCGCATGATCGTCGGGATCATCTGGAAGGTGGAGGCGTTGCCAATACCGGTGAGGAAGAACAGTGCCATGAAGCAGGAGAAGAAGCCCCAGAATGCGCCCGGCTGCTCCTTTACACCAAGGAAGTAGAGCACGCCGACAACCGCAACGATCATGCCGAGGAAGGTCCAGAAGGTGACACGACCGCCACCGAACCTGTCGGAGATCCAGCCAGTTCCCGCGCGGCTCAGCGCGCCGACGAGCGGGCCGAGGAAGGCGTAGGAGAGCGCATTCACTTCCGGAAACTGCGTCTTCATCAGGAGCGGGAAGCCTGCCGAATAACCGATGAAGGAACCGAAGGTGCCGGTGTAAAGGATGCACATGATCCAGTTGTGGAAGCGCGAGAAAATGATCGATTGCTCGGCGAAGGAAGCCCGTGCCGAAGCGATGTCGTTCATCCCGAACCACGCGGCAATCGTGGACGCGATCAGGAACGGCACCCAGATGAAGCCGGCGTTCTGCAGCCATATGGTCGAGCCGTCGGCTGCGATCTGACCATCGCCAAAGGCGAAAGCAAAGGTTCCTGTCGAGATGGCTATGGGCACCAGGAACTGCATAACGCTAACCCCCAGATTGCCCAGGCCGGCATTGAGCGCCAATGCATTGCCCTTCTCCCTCTTCGGGAAGAAGTAGGAGATGTTGGCCATGGAGGAGGCGAAGTTGCCACCGCCGAAGCCGCACAGCAGCGCCAGCACCAGAAAGATCAGATAGGGTGTTTCCGGATTCTGAACGGCATAGCCGATACCGAAAGCCGGGATCAGCAGCGACGCCGTCGACAGCGTCGTCCACAACCGGCCACCGAAGATCGGCACCATGAAGGAATAGAAGATGCGCAGCGTGGCACCAGACAGGCCCGGAAGTGCCGCAAGCCAGAACAACTGGTCGGTCGTATAGTTGAAGCCGATCGACGGCAGCTTGGCGACGACGACGCTCCACACCATCCAGACGGAGAAGGCCAGCAGCAGAGCGGGAATCGATACCCACAGGTTGCGGCGGGCGATGGCGCGGCCCTTGTCTTTCCAGAAAGTTTCGTCGTCGGGCCGCCAGTCCTCGATGACCCCGGCCAGCGATGCATGTTCGGCCCCTTCGTGCACCGTCGCCATTTCCGGCAGTTGCGGAAGATCGACCTTGCCCTCGGCTAGCGCCTTCTGTTCCATCATGCGGATGGAGAAATGCATCCAGACTAACGCCAAGGTCACAATGGCGAACAGAAGCGCAAAACAGCTCGTCCACACCCCGGTGAGATCGAGCATGGCACCGAAGGTGATCGGCAGAATGAAGCCACCAAGACCGCCGATCATGCCGACAAGTCCACCTACCGCGCCAACATGGTCCGGGTAGTAGACGGGGATGTGCTTGTAGACTGCAGCCTTGCCAAGCGACATGAAGAAGCCGAGCAGAAAGATGGCCACGACGAATGGCACCAGACCCATGCTGGTCGAGAAGTGTATCGGTCCGCGAATCCCCTGAATGACGTAGTCGGTGTCGGGGTAGGACAGCATGAAGGTGAGGATTACCGACACGCCGAAGGTCCAGTACATGACGGTGCGCGCACCACGCTTGTCCGACAGGTGGCCACCATAAGCGCGGAAAATGGAAGCGGGTACAGAATAGGCCGCGGCAATCATGCCGGCCGACTTGATGTCGAGGCCGTAGACGCCGACCAGGTAGCGCGGCAACCACAATGCCAAGGCAACAAAGCCACCGAACACGAAGAAGTAGTATAGCGCAAAGCGCCAGACCTGCAGATTACGCAAGGGCTCGAGTTCGAGCAGGGTCGAGCGCGCCTTCCTGCCGCTCGCCTTGCGTTCGGCCGTGGAAGGATCCTCGCGGGTGAACAGGAAGAAGATCACGGCCATGATGGCCAGAACGACGGCATAGACCTGAGCGGTCGTTTGCCAGCCAAGCGCCACAAGCAGGAAAGGTGCACCGAAATTGGTTACCGCCGCGCCGACATTGCCGACACCGAATATGCCGAGTGCCGTCCCCTGACGCTGCTTCGGATACCAGCGCGAGACATAGGCAATACCGACCGCGAAGGAACCACCGGCCAGACCGACGCCGAGCGCGGCCAACAGGAACATGGGATAGGTCGAAACGGTGGAGAGCAGCCAGGCGGCGACGGCAGTCAACAGCATCACCAGCGTAAAGACGATGCGCCCGCCATACTGGTCGGTCCAGATGCCGAGGAAAATCCTGCTAAGCGAACCGGTGAGAATAGGGGTCGCGACCAGCAGCCCGAATTCGGTATCGGTCAGCCCGAGTTCCTGCTTGATCCTGACGCCAATGATGGAAAAGATTGTCCACACGGCAAAGCAGGCCGTGAAGGCGATTGTGCTCAGTCCCAATGCCCGGTTCTGGTCCGAACGGGTGACTCCGTCGAGCGCGTGCATGGTTTCATCCCCTTGCCTGGAGGCGGACCTTTCCGCCTTTTTTGAATTCAGAGGGGCGATTGGCGATCATTCTGTCAGTTTGATAGTTGACCTGGATCAATGGATTTTGGATGCGCCAGAGAAACAAGGTGATACGAAGAAATCTGCAACTTCTCCGCTCGACAGGATCAAGAACGCCGGTTGAATAGCAGAATCCAGCCTGCTAACAGTCTCAATTGAACTCTTGATATTTATCAAGGATGGAGATCGTGCGAACAACTGATCTGCCTCAGGTGCGGTCTCTGAAACTGTTCGAGAGCATTAGCGAATCGAACTTCGATACACTCATGCAGGCTGCCTATCTGCAGACCTTCCCGACACAGCTGGATCTGATCACGGAAGGCGATCCGGCTGATTTTCTGTATGTCGTCATCGAGGGTTGCGTAGAGCTTTACGCGCGCTCAAACGGGCGCGAGAGCACGATGGGGATGGTGCGGCCGGTGGGAACCTTCATCCTCGCCGCCGTTCTCAAGGATGCCGTCTACTTGATGTCCGCGCGCACCTGCCAGAAATCGAAGATCTTGCTGATCCCGTCGGAGAATGTGCGCGAGGCGTTTCTGCAGGACGAGGCCTTCGCGCGGGCCATCGTAGTCGAACTGGCAAATTGCTATCGTGGCGTCGTCAAGGAGCACAAGGACATCAAGCTGAGAACAGCGGTAGAGCGGCTGGCAAATCGCCTGCTGCGCTTCCATCAGGACCAGGGCGCAACAGGTTCACTCGAATTGCCCTATGACAAGCGAACCATTGCCTCGCTACTCGGCATGACGCCGGAAAACCTCTCACGCGCCTTCAACACGCTGAAACCCTATGGCGTCGAAGTCGATGGCGCGACGGTACAACTGTCCGATCTTAGCAGCCTTGAAACGCTGGCGAAGCCCAATCTTCTGATCGATCAGAGCGAAACTTAGTATCAGTTGTCAGCATCCAACTTGACTTCGGACTTCATGCAAGCATGCATTGCCTACGCTCAGTCGAGGACATCGATGGGCATAAGCTCGGCTTAACTCCGGGCTTTGCGTGGTGGGAGCGCCGGCATGGTGCCGGCGCCCGATCGAGGTAGATCCACCATGCCAAATCCAAACTCAACTGATCGAAAGCTTTCCGACACTCAACTCGTCATTCTGTCAGCCGCTGCCGCGCGCGATGGCCTCAATGTATTGCCAACACCCGCTAGTCTGAAGGCCAGGGGCGGCGCACTTGCAAACGTCCTCAAAGGCTTGTTGTCGCAAGGGTTGATTGAGGAAGTTCGAGCCGGTTGTGAGGACACAGAGTGGCGTCGGGACGAGGACGATAACAAACTGGCGCTAAGACTGACTGACCGAGGACACGCTGCCGTCGGCTTGGGTACCCGAAGTGATCAATCGGAGGAAGCTGTCCAGCCGGTGTTGGGCAAAACGACCAAGAATATGCCTGCGCCGCAGAAAGCCGGCGCGCGCGCAAGCACCAAGGCAGCGGATGTCATTCGGCTCCTGAAACGCAAGCGCGGCGCCTCGATAAACGAGTTGATGGAGACGAGCGGCTGGCAAGCCCATTCGGTTCGCGGATTTCTGTCCGGAACCTGCAAAAAGAAGATGGGACTGACAGTTCTCAGCGAAAAGTCCGAGGCAGGAGAACGATGCTACCGGATCGAAGCCTGAGCGGCGCTTCGACATGTCAAAGGACATAGAAGCCGATGTGGCGGTCGAGATCGGCACGCTCGCCGGTCTCGATCTCGCGGTCCTGCGCCAGCGATGGCAGGTGCATTACGGGAGCGATGCACCACGCAATATGAGCCCGCAACTGCTCCGATCGGCAATCGCCTATCGCATTCAGGAAAAGGCGTTCGGAGGGCTTTCAAAGACCCTTCGAGCGCAATTGGAAGCGGCTGTATCTCGGGGAAGCAAAGACGGCGGAACGATACCATCCAAACCTTCCCCGAGAAACGTCAGGTACCACTACAAGCCCGGCACACGTCTGTTGCGCGACTGGCAGGGCAGAACCCATGAGGTCATCGTCGTAGAGGACGGCGATTTTCTCTATGCGGGAAACCGGTATCGGTCGCTTAGCAGGATTGCCCGGGTGATCACCGGCACCCAATGGTCGGGTCCGGGCTTCTTCGGGCTGAAGCAGATGCGTGAACCAACTGCCAAACCCGATGGTGATTTCCATGGCTGATCGCTCTTCAGCAACAAAATCCGCCAGACGGGACATTAACAGAACCAGCGGCAAACCGTCCAAAGTCAAACTCCGCTGCGCCGTCTACACCCGCAAATCCTCGGATGAGGGACTGGAGCAGAGCTTCAACTCGCTGCACGCCCAGCGCGACGCCTGTGAAGCCTATGTCGCCAGCCAGAAACATGAAGGCTGGATGCTGTTGTCACAAGCCTATGACGATGGTGGATTGTCGGGCGGTTCGATGGAACGCCCTGCCCTGCAGCGTCTGCTTGAAGACATTCGTTCAGGGCTCATTGACATTGTCGTTGTCTACAAGGTCGACCGCCTGACACGGTCACTCGCAGATTTCGCCAAACTCACCGAGCTGTTCGACCTGCAAGGCACGTCCTTCGTTTCGGTGACGCAGCACTTCAACACATCGACCTCGATGGGCAGGCTAACACTGAATGTGTTGCTGTCCTTCGCCCAGTTCGAACGTGAGGTGGCTGGTGAGCGCATCAGGGATAAGATCGCATTGTCCAAGCGACGCGGCATGTGGATGGGTGGGCTTCCACCACTCGGCTATGACGGCATCGACAAGAAGCTCATCATCAACGAACAGGAAGCAGCAACTGTTCGCTACATCTACGAGCAATATCTGAAAATCAGCTCGATCGCCGAACTGAAACAGGACCTCGACCGAGAGGGCATCGCCTCGAAGCGGCGGCAGTTCGTGAATGGAAAGTCAATGGGTGGCGTACCGATGAGCCGGGGCGCGATCTATCAGATCCTGCGCAACCGACTCTATCGCGGCGAGATCGCCCATCGCGGAGAAATTCACGCCGGCAATCATGACGCGATTATCGATGCAGCTCTGTGGGACAAGGTCCAGGAGAAGCTGGCAGGGCAAAGTGCCAAACCCAGGCGATCACTACAGGCAGCACGACACCCTGAAACCGACATCAGTGCTCGGACCGAAGCTTTGAGGCGGTCCGCCCATCTGCTGGCTGGTCTTGTCTTTGATGGCGATGGCAATCGGCTGACGCCGAGCCACTCGAACAAATCCGGTCGTCGCTATCTCTACTATGTCTCCGCACCGCTGGTTCGGGGAAGATCAGCCAAATCTGGTATCCGCGTTCCCGCAGCCGATCTTGAGCGTCTGGTCGTTACGTCCATCGCGGAACGGTTCGAGGACGAACTCTGGCTCATCGATACGCTCGGCAGCGATCTCGATGCGACCGACGCCGAGCGAGCTATCGCTGCCGGTAAACAGCTGGGAACGCACCTGCGTGCGCATATCGATATCGGCGAGGAAGCCGTGCCAAGATATGACGCCCAGCATCTGTCCGTTCGCAACCTGCTCGGCCAGATCGTAGTCGAAAAGAACCATGTCACCGTCACGCTGGATAGCGGTGCCATCGCCAGCGGTCTGGCTGAACTAGACCCCGTCATGGCGGGTATCGTCACTGACACTGAGCCTGTTCAATTCACGGTCCCCGCCCACACGCTTCGCTGTGGCAAGCAGGTCAGGCTCGTCGTCGGCCAGGTCGATGCCGAGGCTTACCAGGTCGATCCGTGCCTAGTTACCATAATCGCTGATTCGTATCGCTGGTTTGAGCAACTCAAATCCGGCAGCCGATCCTCGATCGCCGACATTGCCAGACTGGAAGGTAGGGAGGTTTCCGACGTCAGTCGCAGCATCACCCTGGCGTTCCTGGCACCGGAAATCGTCGAAATGATCCTGACGGGTCAACAGCCAGTCACCTTGACCGCAGAAAAGCTCAGGACGTGCCGGCCGATAGTGGCGGATTGGAATGTGCAAAAAGAGCATCTGTTTGGTTAGATGCCAAGGGCTAGCCACGCAATAGATCCGCTTAGCGCCCTCATTCCGGTCGTTCCAGCGCACGTTTCTGATCCTCAAAAGCGGACATGCTCTTGTAGTAGCCCGTGTGTCCAATTTGGGGGTAATGGTCCCGTCTTGAATCGAGGTGCTGACGTCAGCATGCCGACATTTCAGGCGGCTGATTGAGTAGCCGAGGTGATCTTCCCGTAGCTCCCCGAAGGTGGGTCTGGCGGATCTTTCGGTTTGTACGGGACGTAGTTTTCAAGACCTATGCTCGAAATTATTGTTCATGCTTCGTGGTTTCCAAACGCCCTTCTTTCTGGATCTATTTGTAAGGTGTTGCTTTACACATTACATTTCACTATGCGCAGCTAAACATTTCGAAGGCACCACCCATGGCCGATGAGCCCTTACATCCCGGACAGCACGTCCGCACGGCATATTTGACGCCCCACAAGATCAGCGTTACCGCCGCTGCAAAACTGATCGGCATAAGCCGTCCTGGTGTATCGAATTTCCTGAATGGGAAGGTTTCGACCACTCCCGATATGGCGGCGCGGATCGAGACGGCATTTGGAATGCCTGCGGCGAAACTTCTAGAGATGCAGGCCGCCTTTGACGCGCACGTGACGAAAACGAAGTCGGCGCCAACGAGAGCTAAGGCATACGTACCCCCGTTCCTGAGTTTTAAGGCCAACGACGTCACCGATTGGGTCGATCACAACATTCCAGCAAGAGCGCGACTATCGGTCTTTCTGAGAACGCTGGCGAATTCCACCGGGGTTGGGCTCGAAAAGGTCGACTTCCCCGGCAACGACGATGCGGAGCGCGCCGGCTGGGACGGTTGGACGGAGGCGAAGGATGGAACACCGTGGATTCCGGCTGGAACCACGGGTTGGGAGTTCGGCGTCAACGAGGACCCCAAGGCCAAGGCCGACGGCGACTTCGCCAAGAGCGTGAATGCCTACAAGCGAAAAGCTGACCGCGATCAGATCACGTTTGTTTTTGTCACGCCCCGCAGGTGGCCGGGCAAAGCGAAATGGATCGCCGACATGAAGGCCAAAAAGCAGTGGAAGGATGTCCGTGCCTACGACGCAAGCGATCTTGAGCAATGGATGGAGCAGTCGCTTGCTGGTCAGGCATGGTTTGCCAACGAAACTGAGCGCCCATCGCAAGGTGTCCGGTCGCTGGACAAATGTTGGAGTGATTGGGCCAATGTCGCGCAACCTGCGCTGGATGGCAGTCTGTTTAAAACTGCGATCGATATCGCAAGGGATAAATTCAAGGGCTTCCTTGACCGGCCTGCGTCGGAGCCGATGGTTGTCGCGGGCGACTCCGTGGAAGAGGCGCTGGCCTTTTTGAGTCAGTTGTTTTCCGATCCCGAGCTGACCGAGGGTCGAGATCGCGCGCTAGTGTTCGATCAGGTCGGTGTTTTGCCTAAACTCGCGCAGGGGTCGAAAGACTTCATTGCGGTCATTTATTCGCGCGACGTGGAGCGCGAGCTGGGACCGTATTCCAATTCACTTCGATCGATCGTCCTTTATCCGCGCAACGCCACGATTTCGGAACCGCATATCATCCTTGAGCCGCTTGGCTACGAGGCATTCCGCGTGGGGCTGGAAGCGATGGGGTATGACCGTGACGACATCACGAAACACGCAAATGCGTCCGGCCGTTCGCTAACAGTCCTTCGGCGTCAGTTGTCCAATGTCGAAGCCGTCCGAACGCCGGAATGGGCTGCAGACAATAAGATCGCGTCTTCGTTGGTGCCGCTTATGTTCGTCGGTGCATGGAATGCCGACAACGAGTCAGACCAGATTGCCCTAAGTCTGCTTGCAGGGGACGTACGTTACGAAGAACTGGAACGGCGCATTCAGGAACTGCGGGCACTCAACGACGCACCGGTGTGGTCCATCGGGGGCTATCGCGGGGTCATTTCAAAAATCGATGCGCTGTTTGCAATCGCCAAGGTTATCACCCTCGCCGACCTTGAGCGGTACCTCGACTTGGCCAAGGTGGTATTGGGTGAGGACGATCCGGCGCTTGATCTACCTGAAAAAGAGCGTTGGGCGGCGGCGTCACATGGAAAGCAGCGGGAGTTTTCGGGGGCACTGCGTGAGGGTATTTCGGAGACGTTGGTATTGCTGGCCGTTCATGGCAATCAGCTGTTCAAAGCGCGCCTCGGCTTCGACGGCGAAGTTGCTGCATCAAGGCTTGTGACGGAACTGCTGGAGCCGCTTTCGACGCGGAAGATCGAAGCCAACGAGCGTGACCTTCCCGTATATGCGGAAGCCGCCCCTGACACGTTCCTGAAGATTTTCGAGCGTGACCTGAAGACGGAACAGCCGGCGTCGGTATCGATCCTCAAGCCGATCGAGGCGGGATTGTTTGGATTCCAAAGTTCGCGCGTCGGGCTTCTGTGGGCATTGGAAGGATTAGCTTGGAACCCAGCAACATTGGCGCGCGCGGTCTTAATCCTTGGCCGACTGGCCTGCGTTGAAATCAACGACAATCTTGGGGATAAGCCGATCGCGTCGCTGGAAACAATCTTTCGCGCATGGATGCCCCAGACCGCAGCCGACCACGATCAGCGCCTGAAAGCGCTAATGTCACTTTTGGAGAAGTTTCCGTCGGTTGGTTGGAAGGTTTGCGTCGACCAGTTCGGTCATTACGGCAACAGCGTAGGCGATTACAGCCATAAGCCAAAATGGCGTCCTGACGGCTACGGTTTTGGTGAGCCGTTCAAGTTTATGGGACCCATTCACGCGTTCGTTCACGAGATGGTCGAGGTGTCGCTTACCCGCCCGAGCTATACGGCAGATATGCTGTGCGACCTCGTCGACCGGCTGCATGGCCTTGCCGACAAGGATCAGGAGCGTGTCTGGAAGCTCATTGAGGCATGGAAGGGGAGTGCGTCCGATCCGGACATTGCGAAAGTGCGCGAAAAAATCCGGGTCACCGTCTTGTCCCACCGTGGTCGTAGGAGAGCCAGGGATGAGGATTTCGCGACACTGACCAAAATGGCGAAGGCTGTCTATGCAGCAATGGAGCCGACAGACCTTGCCAACAAACATGAATGGCTTTTCCGCCAGTCCTGGGTCGAGGAATCTGCCGATGAAATGGATGATGATGAGCTGGATTTTCGCAAGCGCGAGGAGCGTGTCGAACAGTTGCGTGTAGCCGCCCTGAAGGAGGTTTTCACCGAGCAAGGTATGGATGGTATATTCGCGCTTGCGGAACACGGGAAGGCGCAAAATCAGATCGGGTGGCTTCTGATCCGCAGCGTCCTCGGCAGCGACGAGAAGACCAAGCTGATCGTGGAGGCGTTTCAGCCGGGATCAAACGACTTATCGACCGAGAGGACGAACCTGATTTTCGGCGCGCTGCGCGCCATGACGGTCGAAGAACGGGCTGCCTTTTTCGCGAATACCAGGTCATTGCTATCGGAGGGCGACATACTCAGGCTCTTGCTGCTGTCACCTTTCAATTCGGGAACGTGGGCAATTGTCGATTCGCTTTCCGAAGTCGGACGCCAGGGCTACTGGCAGGAGGTAAATCCGGAATGGATCTTCGAGCCAGAGGGGGAGAACAACGAAGCCGTTGAGCGCATGCTGAAGGCAGAAAGGCCACGCGCTGCTTTTGCCGCCGTGCACTTCAAGCTTGAGGCGATCAGCCCGACTCTCCTGTATCGGATACTCTCTGGCATAGCCAAGGGCGGCAAGGACAAGTCTGGCGAGTATCAGTTGCAGGAATACGACATCAAGACCGCGTTCTCACTGCTGGATCGCAATGCCGACGTCACACTCGAGGAAAAGGCAGGGCTGGAGTTCGCGTACATCGAGATCTTGTCACGCGCCTTTGGCAACAAAACAAAGCACATCCCGAACCTTGAGCGTTACATTGAAATGCACCCGGAGATGTATGTGCAGGCGCTGGTCTGGGCATACCGCCGGAACGACGGTCAAGAAGACCCGGAAAAATTCCGCGCGCCCGAGGGACGAAAAGACTTGGCGATGCGTGGGTATCGCCTACTTGAAGGCATCGAGCGGATACCGGGACACGACAAAAAGGGTGTGCTTAAAAAGGAGAATCTCGCAAAGTGGGTAAACGAGGTGCGCAAACTCGCGGCTGAACTAGACCGGCTGGCAGTGTGTGACATCTGCCTTGGCAAGCTGTTTTCAAGTGCTCCCGTTGACGATGACGGCAATTGGCCGTGCGAGCCTGTTCGCGATGTTATGGAAGAACTGCAGTCCGAAGAAATTTCGCGCGGAACGCACACCGGCCTTTACAATGCACGCGGCGCTCACTGGCGCGGTGAAGGCGGCAATCAGGAACGCGAGCTGGCAGACAAGTATCGCAAATGGGCCGAGGCAATCCAGTTCAGTCATCCGTTCGTATCGTCAACGTTATTGATGGGGATGGTGAACACTTACCAGCACGAAGCCGACCGGGAAGACAATGAAGCAGGTATCCGGCGACGCCTCCGTCACTGACCTAATATGCCAGTTGACGTTACCAGACATCGTCTTCAATTGGGCGAACTGAGGGTCGCAAAAGGCCACTTTCAATCTTACAATTTATAAGCGATATGTCCGCTTCTGACTGGATCTGCCCAATAACGGACGGTCTGGCACCGGCCCCTTTTCAGACATCGCCGAACCATGCGCGATGCAGAGCGCGCCAGAGAAATACTAGGCGAAAATCGCTCCAGTTTGAGGCGCAATTAGCCGCTCTCTCCGCATGCCGCGCGTAACCGATTGAAACTTCGGGCTGATCACGGCCATGGCTGAGGTCGGGTTGATATGGTGGAAAAACTGGCTGGGGCGGCTGGATTCGAACCAGCGCATGGCGGTACCAAAAACCGCTGCCTTACCGCTTGGCTACGCCCCAATCGGGCCGAAACTGGCTTTGGCCGATGAGGACGGCTGTATAGCCATTCCACCCGTGCGCCGCAAGCCGGGAGACGGCCTGAAGGACGGTTCTTTCGGCCTGCGCTGTCGGGCCGAAAGACTGTTCCGAAGCGCGTTTACCGGCGCGAACCGGCAATGTCGCCGCAGGTCGGAAAAATCCTTGCCGAGGCACCGGACGGCGGCTATAACGCCGCGACTTTCCAGCGGTCTTGCAAACGGTTCGGCATCAAGCTAACCGCCGCGAGATCAGGCGGAGTGTGGCGCAGTCTGGTAGCGCACCTCGTTCGGGACGAGGGGGTCGCAGGTTCGAATCCTGCCACTCCGACCATTTCTTCATGACAGTCAGGCCGGCACGACCTTCAGCGCATCCATAACGCCCGGGGCGGCGCGCGCCGCGGCGCGATCACTCTTCCGGCTCGGTCGTGAACATCAGCGGAAAGCCCATGCGCTTGCCGTGATCGGTGGCAGCGGTCGCCTTCTCCTCGGCGATCTCGCGGGTGTAGACGGCGACGACGCAGGTACCCTTCTGGTGCGCGGTGATCATCACCTTGTGCGCCTCGTCCTCGGCCATTCGGAACTCGGCCTTGAGCACCATCACGACGAATTCGCGCGGCGTGTAGTCGTCATTGATCAGGATGACCTTGTAGAGGCGCGGCTTCTCGACCTTGGTCTTCACCTTGGTCTTTAGCCTGGTATCGTTGTTGCTCATCGCAGAAAATCGCTCCCGACCATGCGGCCATAGTTGCCGATTGGACCGAGCGCCCTCGAATGGACGGGTGATTGAGAGAATTGGTGCGATATTGTCTCACATCAAGATGGCGACGTCCACGCGCCATCCCACTGTCCGGCGCACAGGCCCGTCTGAACCATTCCTTCCTATTGATATCATTACGGAATTGTAATCCGTCATTCATATGCGGTTCAGTTTGCGAACGATAGCTTCCGGGTGTCAACAACGAGGTAAGACACCATGTTCAAACGCATCACGCTCGCCCTTGTCGCCGCTTCGATCCTCGCCGCTCCCGTGGCCCAGGCCGAGACCCGGCACCATAACAGGCAGGCGTTCGAAACCCACCAGCACAAGACGTACAAGCCGTGGAAACAGCGTATTGCCAAGCATCGGAAATGGTATCGCGGCGAGCGCTATGCGAGCTGGAAGAAGCGCGACCATGTGCGCGACTACCGTCGCCATGGCCTGCACAAGCCCGGCAGGGGTCAGCAGTGGATCAAGGTTGACGACCAGTACCTGCTGGTCAGTGTCGCGACCGGCTTCATTCTGGGTCTGGCGATCGCACGCTAGGGCCTGCCATCGCGACGAAGAACAAGCCCCGCTACGGCGGGGCTTGCTGTTTCCGGACCTGGGCCGAAGGCCTCAGTCGATGCCGCCGGCCGCGTTGTCGTCGTCCTCGCCATCGGGGGTCACGTCCAGCACACGGGCGCGCATGGTGATCGTCACCGGGCCCGGCTTGCAGTCCGTCATGCAGGGCTCGCGCTGGTCGGCATATTCCGGCTCCGCCGCGCGGTCGTCGGGGATGAAATTGTCCGCGTTCGGCATCTTGATCTCGTTGAAATTGTCGCTGGACAGCTCGAATTCCTCGTCGTCGACGATGTCGTTTAGGTAGAGCAGATAGGCCGTGATGGCGTAGACCTCGTCGTCCGTCAGCGAACGGGCATTGCCGAAGGGCATGGCACGGCGCACATAATCGTAGACCGTCGAGAGATAGGGCCAGTAGGAGCCGATCGTCTTGACAGGCCGGTCGTCGGTGAGCGTGTCCTGACCGCCGGCCAGCACCGGCCAGCGGCCGACCGCCTCACCGAAATCGCCATGGCAGACCGCGCAATTGTCGGTGAAGAGTTCTTCGCCCTCGGCGACCGTGCCCCTGCCCGTCGGGAGGCCGTGGCCGTCCGGCCGGATATCGATGTCCCAGGCGGCGACCTCGTCCCCGCTTGCCCGGCGACCGAGACCGAACAGACCCTCGTGATCGGGCTCGGCATGGGTGGCCGGCGCGGGCACTTCGGCCTTCGCCGTTTCGACCTCCTCGGCCGGTGCCTCATGGCCTTTGGGCATGTCCACGGTCGCGGCCATGTTCTCGTCGAAGGTCTTGAGGTACTCGATCACATTGGCGATGTCGGCCGATTTTCGCAGTCCGGCAAAGGCCATCTTCGTGCCCTTGACGAGATCTCGCGGCTTGACCAGGAACTGGGTCAGCGCCTGCTCGTTCCAGACCACCCCACCCTCGCCGGCAGCGACCATGGCGGCCGAATATTTGAAGCCGTCGATGGTGCCGGCCTTGCGGCCGAACAGATCGTTGAGCTGCGGGCCAACGCGGCTCTTGGCGCCGTTGCCGACATCGTGGCAGGCGGCGCATTTGCGGAAAACCTTTTCGCCGTCGACGACATCGGCGGCCTGTGCGGCACCGGCGGCGGCGATCAGCGCCGCGCCGAAGATGCCGGCCTCAAGATACTTCAACATTCTCGACCGCTCCATCGGCTTTGACATACCAGGTCTGGATGCCGTTGTTGTGGTAGATCGAGTTGACGCCGCGCGCGGCGCGAAGCTCGTCCTTGGTCGGCTGGACCTGCCCGGTCTCGTCGACCGCGCGCGACTGGATCAGCAGTTCCGAGCCATCCCAGTCGAAATCGTAATAGAAGCGGTGCAGCGCCTTGGGCAGGCTCGGCCCGTCGATGCGCGCCTCGTGCCAGTTGCGGCCACCATCGAGCGTGACGTCGACACGCGTGACCCGGCCGTGACCCGACCATGCCAGGCCGGTGAGCACCGTCTGGCCGCGGCCATGGGTGATCGGCGCCTGCGGGCTCGGATTGGTGACGACGGATTTGACGTCCATCGCCCAGGTGTGACGGCGCGCCTTACCGTCGGCGAGCAGGTCGGTGTATTTCGAGGTCTCCTCGCGCTGCCCCCAGGGCTCGTCACCCACTTCGAGGCGTCGCAGCCATTTGACCCACATATTGCCTTCCCAGCCGGGGACGACGAGGCGGATCGGATAGCCCTGCTCGGGGCGCAGCGCCTCGCCATTCATCTTGAAGGCGACCATGCAATCGTCGAGCGCCTTTTCGATCGGGATGGAACGTGTCATGGCGGACGCATCGGCGCCCTCGGCCAGCAGCCATTTGCCGGAGGGCTTCACGCCGGCCTCGCCAAGCAGGTGCCGCAGCGGTACGCCGGTATAGGCTACACAATGGACCATGCCATGCGTGTACTGGCAGCCATTGAGCTGCGCGCCGCGCCATTCCATGCCCGAATTGGCCGCGCATTCGAGGAAGTAGACGCGGTTTTCACGCGGGAAGCGCTTCAGATCGTCCATGGTGAAGACCAGTTCGGTGTCCACCATGCCGTTGATCATCAGCCGGTGATCGGCCGGATCGATGATCGCGGTGCCGCCGTGATGGCGCTCGAAGCAGAGCCCGTTCGGCGTGATGATGCCGTCGAGTTCGTGCAGCGGCGTGAAATTGACCGAGGACACGGGATCGGCGGTCAGCCACGACACGTTGCGGCGAACGACATGGGATTCGAATTTGGACGGATTTCCGTAGGGCGCTGCGTCCACCCCGTCGCCCAGATAGCGGTTCCAGTCCTGTATCTCGGTGATCAGCGGATCGCCCGCGGCCTTCGCGGCGGCGCCGGTCGCCAGCGTGGCGCCGCCGGCAAGGCCCGCCTTCAGAAACGCGCGACGGCTGGCACCCTTCCTGCCGGTTTTCGTCATGGTGATTTCCTCCAGGCCGCAGGGGCGGCCATAATACATTCAATTTTTTATATATATTGTTTGAGGGCCGTTTGTCGACTGCAACAATGCCGCAGCGGCCTAAATTCGATGATTTCAGGCAATCACCCTGACGGACGAGTTTTCCTCGATCGTCACCACGGGGTTCTTCGCCAGATGGCTCTCGACGACATCCCAGATCGGCGGGCCTTCGGTTTCCTCGTTGACCGATGCCCAGCCCGCGACGGCGTATTCCCTTGAGGGATCGATCGGCTCACCTGAGGCGAGCAGCGTCATGCCGGAGATGCGCGAGCCCATGGCCGCGTTGACGTCGATCGTGTAGCCCATGCCGCCGATCCGGACCATGTCGCCGCCCTGCTGGTAGTAGGGATCGGTGTTGAACAGATTGTCGGCGACGTCTTCCAGGATGTCCTTGATCAGCGCGCCGGTCATCATCGAGCGATAGGCGGCCGGATAGGTCATGGCGCAGGCATTGTGGAGATCCTCCACCGTGATCGCCTGGCCGGGCAGCAGGGACGTGCCCCAGCGGAAGCCCGGCGACAGCGCGATGTCGGCCTCGCGCTCCGACAGCAGCGCCTGGCAGAACAGATCGTCGAAGGTGCCGTTGAAATTGCCCCGGCGATAGAGCAGCGATTCGGTCTTTCCGAGTTCGCGGGCCAGTTCCGCCTCGTAGGGTGCGCGGACCTTGTCGATCAGCGCCGTCATGTCGGCGTCAGGCGTGATCACGTCGGAGAAGATCGGGATGAGCCGGTATTTGTAGCCCCTGAGGCTGCCGTCGGCGATGTCGAGGTCGAGGCGGGAAAGGAACTTGCCGTTCGAACCCGAGGCGATGACCAGCGTCTTGCCGACGATGACCGGTTCGGGCAGCGCGTCATGGGTGTGGCCGGTGAGGATGACATCGATGCCGGGCACGCGCGAGGCGAGCTTGCGGTCGACATCGAAGCCGTTATGCGACAACAGGACGACGATGTCGGCGCCCTCGGCGCGGGCGGCATCTACATTCTTCGCGACATCCTCCTCGCGGATGCCGAAGGACCAGTCGGGGAACATCCAGCGTGGGTTGGCGATCGGCGTATAGGGAAAGGCCTGGCCGATGACAGCAACTTTCGTGCCGCCGCGCTCGAACATCCTGTAGGCCTCGAACGCCGGCTCGTCCCATTCGGCGTCATAGATGTTGCCGCCAAGGAAGGCGAAGGGCAGGCTTTCGATGATCTCGTTGACCCGGTCGGTGCCGTAGGTGAACTCCCAGTGGCCGGTCATGGCATCGGGCGAAAGCGCGTTCATGATCTCGACCATGTCGGCGCCCTGCGTCTGCTGGGCGGTGTAGGAACCCTGCCAGGTGTCGCCGCCGTCGAGCAGCAGCACATTGTCCTCGCCGCGCTCGGCACGGATGCGCCTGATCACCGTGGCGACGCGGTCCATGCCGCCCATGCGGCCATAGGTACGGGCGAGCGCAACGAAATCCTCCGAGGTCAGCGCATAGGCATGCGGCGTGCCCGGCTCGATGTTGTAGAGCTTGAGGAAGTCGGCGCCGGTGACATGCGGCGGCAGGCCCTTGACCTCACCGACGCCCAGATTGACCGAGGGCTCTCGGAAATAGAGCGGCTTCAGCTGGGCGTGGACATCGGTGATGTGGACGAGCGTGAGATTGCCGAATGGTTCGGCGGCCAGCAGCGTCTCCTCGTCCAGCGCCTGCTGGGCGGCGGCGCGTGTCCACCTGCCGGCAAGGCCCGGCTCCGCAATGGCGGAAAGGGCGACGGTCGCCATCAGGAATTCGCGTCTTGAAACCAAGGCAAAGCCTCCAATTGCTCAGGTCACGGAAAGGGCATGGAAAAGGGGGCGTTCCGGCGCCCGGCCGAAAGCATCCCCCTCCCCCGTTTCGTTCGTTTTCCGGTTCAACCCCGCGCCCTCGGGGAAGCCGTTTGCGTCAGCGGGCGGTTTACTGGCGAACCGCCGGCGTTTCGACCGACAGGCCGGTGCCGCGCCAGGTCACGTAGACCTCGAGCGCCATCAGATCGTCGGAGAAGGCCTTCGGGAAGCTGGCGCGCGTGTCTCGGATGCAGCCGCGGAAGCGGTTGTGCAAGGAGACGAGGCCGGCCTGCTTGAGGCGGTAGACAGGGAAGCCGTTGACCTGTCCCTGGCTGAGATGGTCGGCGCGGATCATCTTGCCCATGTTGACCTCATGGCAGGAGGCGCAGGACAGGTTCAACTGGCCGGTGCGGGTGTAGTAGAGTTCCTTGCCCTTGTCCCACCAGGACTGCAGCTCGCCCTGGCTGAGGTCGAGGGAAACCGGCTCGCCAAGCGACTGGTGCTTGATATAGGCGGTCAGCGGCTTCTGGCCGCCCTTGTCGAAGGCATAGGGCTCGGCGCCCATGTTCTTCTCGCGGCACTTGTTGATCTGCAGCTCGATGTTGATCGGGCGGTTCGCCTCGGCATCCCATTTGGGGTAGTGAGCGCCGATCCCCTTCATACTTTCGGCGGCGTCGCCATGGCAGGAGGCGCAGGATTTACCGGCGCTGCCTTCCACCGTGTTCCAGATCTGCTCGCCCTCCTCGACATCGAGCATGCCCGGATTGGTGAACGAGTCGGTCTCGAGCGCGCGGGTCTCGACGGTTCGGAACAGCCATCCCGACAGAACCTCGTCGAAGGGGTGGCCTTCCGGCGCTTCGGTGCGGGTGACCATCGGCTCGCCGTCGATGGTCAGTTGGTCGTCGACAGGATCAGCCCATGCTGGCCCCGTTATGCCGGCACAGGCCACGAAGGCGGCCAGCGCGGATATGACAACGGATTTCTTCACGGCATTTCCTCCCGTCAAGAGCGCCGGAGGGTCTCCCGTCCCCGCAACGGCGCTCGCCAATTACTTCACTTCGATCTTGTTCTCGCTGGAATAGACCGAGCCGTCGTCGTCGACCCAGGTGAACTTGAACGTGCCGCTCTCGTTGACCCTGGCGTTGAATTCGAAGAACGGGTTGGCCGAGATCGCCGGATCGAGATCGCACTCGAACACGGTCTGGCCGTTGAACTCGCAGGTGAACTTGTTGATGATCTGGCGCGGTATCGCGTTGCCGTCGCTGTCCTTGCGCTGGCCCGATTCCATGTTGTGGCTGATCAGCGTCTTGATCGTGATGACTTCCCCGGCCGAAGCCGTCTTGGGAACCTTCACGCGCGGTTTGGGTGCTGCCATTGGTGCAATTCCTTGTCCTGGCTAAATCCTGGTCCGACCTCGTCGCGGCCCGGCCTCAGCCGCCGCAGCCGCCGATCGTGACCTTGACTTCCTTCTTGTCCATGTAGACCGAGCCGTCCTTCATCTTCGCGACGGCGATGACGTTCTGCGTTTTGGCAAGGCGCATGCGCGTCGTGGCGGCGGCCGTGCCGCTCAGCTCGGTGAAATGGAAGGTCGCGACGGCCGGATTGGGATTGCCGTCGGCCACGATCATCACCGATTCGACGAGATCGTCGCCGCTCATGGCGCTTTCGACCTCAATCGACACCGGCACGGTGTTGCCGTTTTCGGCGATCTCGGGCGCGTTGAGCGTGATCCTGCCGGTTTCCGGCATCTTGCCGCCGGAGAATTCCATGATGTGCTTGTCGGCGTCCTCGGCCGAAGCCGATGCCGTCCGCACGCTCAGGCCCGTTGCCGCGAATGCAAGCGCGCCCGCGGAAAGTCCTAGCGCATGTCGTCTGGTGAGCCTCATGATCCGTTCGAGCTCCTTGGCGTTGAAATTCACTCTTTGAGCGTTGAGAGATAGGCCACGACGTCTTCCACCTGCTGGGCGGAAAGGATCGTCTTGTCCTTGAAGTCGTCGGCGACATGGGCGCCGAGATTCAGCGAATAGAAGCCGGGCATGACCGTGTCCTCCGACAGCCCCTTCTTGGAATCGGTCACGATGGCGCGCAGTTCGGCCTCGCTCCAGCGGTCGGCGACGCCATCGAGCGCGGGCCCGACATCGCCGTGGAACAGTTCCTTCGACATCGCCTGGTTGGCGTGGCAGGCGAGGCAATTGCCCAGCTTGCGATCCTTGAACACGCTGGCGCCCGCTTCCGCATTGCCCGGCATGCCGGTCAGCGAAACGGTGACGCCATCATCGGTAAACGGCACTTCGCCGGGCGCGAGATCGGCGGCCGAGGCGATCCCGCCCGACGCCGAGACGGCCACAGCCATTGCAAACAGCCTTGCCCATTTCATGGAGTTTCTTCTCCTCCGCTTTTGGCGATCGCAGCCGCGTTCGCCCCTCTCCCGACGCACAATCTATCCAGCGGGCGCGCCCAAATCAATGTATAAATATGATTTTTTGAATGTTTCGTGACGCACGAGTCCGGAATGCTCGCCAACCCGGGCCGAAACGCGTGCACGCCGCCGACGCGTCGCCGCCGGGGACGTGCCCGCCGAGCCCGTTCGGCCGGCTATCCGTGCGCCGTCAGTCCTGGGGTGCGTCGGCGCCGCCATGCTTTTCGCGCCAGCGGCGATTGTAATAGGTCTGGAATCCCTCTTCGCCCTCATAGCCCTTGTCGCGGACCCAGATGAACATTTCGAGGAAGGTGCCCTTCTTGAAGGCGCCGGGCATGACCGCGACCGCGGCGGCGGCCGCATCCTGCCCCTCCGGCGGATCCTCGGGCATGAACAGGATGGTGGGCGTGAACAGCAGGCGCCATTTGCGCGCCACTTCCTTTTCGCTCAGCGTTTCACCGTCAGTGTCCACGACCTCCTCGGAGCCGTGCAGATTGTACTGCACGACCATGAAGTTCTCCTTGATGTAGTCGCGCACCTCGGGGTCGGCGAGCACGACCTCGTGGACTTCCTTGCAGTAGATGCAGCCGCGCTGCTCGAAGATCAGCGCAAGGCGCTTGCCGGCTTCCTTCGCCGCGAGGATGTCTTCATTGATGTCCTTGAAGGTGAGCGAGAACCAGTCCTCCTTGTGAAGACCGTCATCGCCCAGTTCGGCGGCATGCGCGAACGGGACGATCCCGAGCGCCAGGACGAATGCGAAGATGACTTTACGCAGCATGGCTCTCCTCCTAACCGATGGTGGCGAAAGCAGGGAAGGTTTCCAGAAGCCATTGCGCGATGCGCGACATCTGGCCGGTGATGAACAGCAGGCCGGTGATGACGAGGAGGACACCCATCGCCATCTCGATCTTGTGCATGTGACGCTTGAATCGGTTGGCCAGCGAAATGAAGCGGCTGGCAAAGATGCCCGCCAGCATGAAGGGTATGCCGATGCCGAGCGAATAGGCAGCCAGCAGGGCGGCGCCGCGCATGGCCGTGTCCTCGGCGCCGGCGACGAACAGAATGGCGGCGAGAACCGGGCCGACGCAGGGCGTCCAGCCGAAAGCGAAGGCGAGGCCCATCACATAGGCGCTCGCGATGCCCGCGCCGCTGGTCCGCACCTGGACGCGGGCCTCGCGATAGAGCAGGCCGATCCGGAAGATGCCGAGGAAGTGCAGGCCCATGATGATGATGATCACGCCGGCAATGATCGACAGCGTGTCGAAATATTGTGCGACCGTCTGGCCGATGACGCTCGCCGTCGCACCGAGGGCAACGAAGACGGTGGTGAAGCCGAGCACGAAGGCAAGGGAGGACAGAACGATCCGCCGTGCCACGCCGGCCTCCAGCGTGTCGGAATCCAGTTCCGAAAAACTGATGCCGGCGAGATAGGCCAGGTAGGGCGGCACGATCGGCAGGACGCAGGGCGAGACGAAGGACAGAAGCCCGGCAAGGAAAGCCCCGCCAAAACCGACATCGAGCAAATGCATTCTCCTCCACCGGCGCCGGTCGCGCCCGATCGCCGGGCCGCCGGAAAATGAAACGCCGATGTTTTAAATATGCGTTTTTCGCTATATATTGCAACTGTGATATCGGGTTGCGGTCCCTAGACCGAACGAACCAACAGGCGTCATCCATGAAATGGCCGGTCCACAGCGTCCTTGCCGCCCTGCTCGTCCTCGCCGCGCCTTCCGGCGCACTTTCCGGGCAGGAGCGTGCGGTCGAACTGATCATGATCGAGCAGGCCGGCTGCACATGGTGCGCGCGCTGGCATGCGGAAATCGGCGTCGCCTACCACAAAACGCCGGAAGGTCGCGCCGCACCGTTGCGCCGGGTCGACCTTCACGCGCCGTGGCCGGAGGATCTCGCCGGGATCAGGCCGGAGCGGATGACGCCGACCTTCGTACTCGCCGAGAACGGCAAGGAGCTCGGCCGGCTTCGCGGCTATCCCGGCGACGAGTTCTTCTGGGTGCTGCTCGACGAGATGCTCGAGAAAAACGCCGTGAAGCACTAGGATTGATGATGCTGCACTGCAATACTATACAGAGCCCCTGAATCGATTGCCGGCAGTTGAAGCAGCGAACCCGCGATGAACCGTCCCATGACCCTGGCCCAGCTCACATCCCTACCCGATACCAGCGATCCCGAAGCGCTCATGGCGCAGGCGCGCAAGGCGAGCGACATGCTCAAGGCGCTGTCGCACGAGACGCGGCTGCTGATCCTGTGCATCCTGGCAGAGGGCGAGAAATCGGTTTCCGAGCTGGAGGAAATCCTGTCGATGCCGCAGGCGACGGTTTCGCAGCAACTTGCCAGGCTCCGATTCGACCGGCTGGTGAATGCGCGCCGCGACGGCCGCATGATCTACTATTCCATCGCCGACGAGGAAGTCTCCTCGGTGATCGCCACGCTGTACGAACTGTTCTGTAAGCCGGTGCGCAACCCGGACGCCTGATTCCACTTCGCGCAAAGCCCGGCAACAAAGACCACTTGCAACCGCCCCGAAAACCTAGCACGCTTCCGCACAGCCACGCGGCGCGGGATCGCTGAGGGTCGATCAGCCGATCGTTCGGTTGTCGACGCGTTTCCGCCGCCACGCAGCGGAGGAGGATGTCGTGATCGGACTGGACAGTGCCTGGGCGCTCGCCGCCTGCGGTGTGCTCGTCGGCGTGATCATGGGTTTCGTGGCGCGCCACAACCATTTCTGCACCATGTCGGCGCTCGAGCGCTTCTGGTACGCCGGGGACAGCAACGGCTTGCGCGCCTGGGCACTGGCGGCCGCGGTCGCGCTGCTGGCGACCCAGACCATGGCGGCCCTGGGCATCGTCGACCTTTCGGAGAGTTTCTACCTGATGCCGGTCCTGCCGATCGCGGGCAGCCTGATCGGGGGCGTGATGTTCGGCATCGGCATGGCGCTGGTGGGAACCTGCGGCTTCGGTGCCATCATTCGTCTGGGCGGAGGTAACCTGCGGGCGCTGGTCGTGCTGACCGGCATCGGCCTTGCCGCCATCGCGGCGCAGCGCGGCATCACCGGTCATTTCCGTGTCGGTGTCATCGAGCCGATGTCGGTCGATCTGGCGCCGGCGACCAGCCAATCCATCGGCGCATTGCTTTCACGCCTCACCGGCATGGCGCTGGAGTTTCCGCTGGCGCTGCTGCTCGGCGGCGGTGCGCTCGCGTGGATATTCGCCAGCGCCGCGTTCCGGCGCGACCATGGCAAAATCGCCGCCGGTGCCGTCATCGGGCTGTGCATCGCGGCGGGCTGGCTCGTCACCTCCTATTTCTCCGGCAGGCTATTCGCCGAGGTGCAATTGGAGGCCGGTTCTTTCGTGACGCCGGTCGGCGACACCATCCTGCAACTGATCACCGTGACCGGCGCCCTTCCGGACTATGGCGTCGGGCTGGTCGTCGGCGTTGTCATCGGCGCGGCACTTGCGGCGTGGCGTGCCGACGACATGCGCTGGGAAGCATGCGACGACGCGCGCGAGCTCTCGCGGCATCTCGCCGGCGCCTTCCTGATGGGCACGGGTGGCGTGTTCGCGCTGGGCTGCACGATCGGACAGGGCGTCAGCGCGGTGTCGGTGATGTCGTTGTCCGCGCCGCTGACCATGATCGGGATCTTGTTCGGCGCGCGCATCGGGCTCGGCTATCTCGTCGAGGGCGCACCCTTCGGCTTCCTGCGCCAGATGATCCGCCCGCGGACATCGGGCGAACCGGCGGAATAGGCAGCCTCCGACCTACGTTGCAGCGAAACGATAGGCGCCGTCCTTGCGCTCGACGCGGCCAATGCCCGGGTGCGGCAGGTGGAAACCGACAATCCCGGCACGGCCGGCGGTGAGACGATCGAGCAGGCGAGTGCGGGCCTTCATGCCCATCTCGACATCCTGATCCGAGCCGCTCGGCCATTCAGGGCGTTCGAAGGAAACCGCGACATTGGTGATGGCGTCGCCCGTGACGATCACGCTGTCGGCATCCGCTCCGCTTGCCGAATGGATCGCGAAGGAGACGTGACCCGGCGTATGTCCAGCCGTGTCGATCGCCTCCACGCCGGGCACTACTTCGTCGCCCGGCGCGAACAGGGTGATGCGGTCCTCAAGAAAGGGAAGCCGGTTGCGCGCGCCGACGGCGAAGGTCCGCCGCGCCTCGGGCATCTGGTTCACCGTGTCCTCATCGGCCCAGTAATCCCACTCGACCCGGCTCATGTGATAGGCCGCCTCGGGGAAGACGAGTTCGTCGAAATCGTCGATCAGTCCCCACAGATGGTCCGGATGGGCGTGGGTGAAGACGACATCCGTGACGTCTGACGGATCGACACCCGTCTCGGCGAGGTTGTCGAGCAGGCTGCCCGCCGTGGGCATGAAGTTCGGACCGGCGCCGACATCGAACAGCACGGTGCGTTCGCCATCGCGCAGGATGGTCACATTGCAGTCGGGATAGAGTGCGTCGGTCGGCAGATCGTGTGCGGCCAGAATATCGGTCAGTTCGGCGCGCGGCGGTTCGGGAAAGGCGAAATCAAGCGGCAGGACCAGATTGCCGTCGCTGACGATGGTCAGCGATTTGCCGCCAAGATCGACCGAACCGAGCGCGGCAGCCCGACGCGGCAGGACGGCGGCAAGCGCCGCTCCACCCGCCAGCGAAAGCATGTCGCGACGCGACAGATAACGATCAGAATGGCGCATTTTTCCTCCCCATACATTCAATTATTCAAATATATGTTTTTGTCTTGACCCAGGTCAACGTCGCTCGCGCGTCGCGGTGGCACTGGCGAACCTAACACCGGCTGCACGGCGACGGGACGTCGCGGTCAGGAACCTGGCGGGAGTTCGCAATGGAGCTTGTCGGCATCGTCGACGCGATCGGGGAAGACTGGACGCTGGCGCTGGGCGGCAGCGTGGTCGGCCTGATCTTCGGCGCGTTCGCCCAGCAGAGCCGGTTCTGCCTGCGTTCGGCGGTCATCGAATTCGCGCATGGATCGATCGCCGGCAAGACGGCCGTCTGGCTGATCGTCTTCTGTGCGGCAATTGCCGGCACGGCTGCGCTTGCCTTCACCGGAACGATCAACACGCTCGAGGCGCGCCAGATCGCCTCGCCGCAAAGCCTCGCGGGCGCCGCCATCGGCGGGCTCATGTTCGGCACCGGCATGATCCTCGCACGCGGCTGCGCCAGCCGCCTGCTGGTGCTTGCGGCCACGGGCAATCTCCGGGCGCTGATGTCGGGCCTCGTCTTCGCCGTCGTCGCACAGGCAAGCCTGCACGGCTTCCTGTCACCCGCGCGCGAAGCGGTCGCCGCCACGCTGACCACCGCCTCAACCGGCGGCAACAACCTTCTCGACTTCCTCAGCCTCGACATCGCCACAGCGCTCGCCCTGTCGGCGCTCGCCCTCGTGCTGGCGCTGGGCTTGTCGGTGTGGCGCGGCAATGGCTGGTGGCGCACCTTCGCCGCGCTCGCCGTCGGCCTGACCATCCCGCTCGCCTGGTGGTTCACCGGCACCATGTCGGGCATCGCGTTCACGCCGGTGGAGATGGAGGCGGTCACCATGACCGGACCCTCGGCCGACACGCTGATGCTGTTTCTCAGCGGACCGGACGCGGGGATCGATTACGATGTCGGCCTCGTGCCCGGCGTCTTCGCCGGCGCATTCCTCGCCGCGCTGGTTACACGGGAACTGAAGCTGCAGGGCTTCGAGAGCGGCATGGCGATGCGGCGTTATCTGGCCGGTGCCGCGCTGATGGGCTTCGGTGGCATGCTGGCGGGAGGCTGTGCCGTCGGCGCCGGTGTGACAGGCGCCAGCGTCTTCGCGCTGACGGCGTGGGTGACACTGTTCGCCATCTGGCTTTCGGCCGGCCTCACCGACTTAGTCGTCGACGGCAATCGCGGCTCTTCAGCCGTATCGACACCGGGATCGGCCGAGACGAAC
>JBHIWX010000038.1:0-36094 GCA_041987205.1 Rhizobiaceae bacterium
ATCCGGTGTGCAATCTCAGGGTCGCCAGTTACGCCAGATCGATGTCGAATGAAGGCATCACCACCGAAGCCTGGATGCAGCATTTCGTCGCCTCCGGCCTCGCCGATTTCGAGGCGATGCTGGAGGGCGGCCTCTACTGTTTCGGGGACACGGTCACCTTGCCCGATCTGTGCCTGGTCCCGCAGATCTACAATGCCAACCGCTGGCGCGTCGATTTGCAGCCGCTCCCGAAAACCAGGGCGATCTTCGAAAACCTCGAGCAGATACCCGCGTTCCAGGCTGCCCATCCGGATCGCGCTTCCCGCTAGGACATCAGGCGGGGCAGGGGCTGAAATGCGCCATGCCGACCTGATCCAGCACACGGCGGGCAGCCAGGCGAACGCCGCGCGCTTTGTTCGCAAGCAGAAGCCACTACACCCGCAATAGCTGACCTTGCCGCGAAAGTGGCAGGAGCAGCCGGTCTCGGCCCGTGAGCACCTTCATGCAATATTGGTGAAAGTTGAAAACCGACGCTTGTTCACCTACCGTCCACGTCAGGACATGGCGGTCATTCATCCACGATTCGCGACAAGCAAGAGCTGGAAGATTTCGCCGATGAAAGCCTACAAGAAGATTGCTCAAACACTCATCGGGGAGATTCAGGCGGGCACATGGTCGGTTGGCGACCTTCTTCCAACCGAGCGCGAATTGATGGAAAGGTTCGGCGTTTCCAGGAACACCGTCCGCGAGGCATTACGCATCGTCAGGGACGATGGATACATTGCCCGCCGCCAGGGATCCCGGACGGTCGTCGTTTCCAACACGAAGGTCGGCGCGTTCGTCAATGTCGTCTCGACCCTGGATGACCTGCCGCTCTACATCGCCGATACGCGGAGCGTGCATCTGGCCACCGAACATGTCCTCATCTCGGAGCATGTGGCGGAGGTCATCGGCTGTTCCCCGCAGGAAAAACGCCTTCGTGTTCAATATCTTCGCTGGCGAAAGGAAAGCAGCGAACCGCTGTGCTACACGGAGATTTATGTCGAGCCGGAATATGATGAAGTCGAGCAAAGCCTCGATGGCAGCCTGACGGTGTATGACAAACTCGAATCACATTTCGGGAACGCGTTCAGCCATGTCGAGCAGGAGATAGAGGCGATACTGGCCGATCCGAATATTGCCTCCCGGCTGAACATTTCCGTCGGCTCGCCCGTGCTCGAAACAAAGACGATGCTATACTTCCCCGGCAACAAGCTGGCGCAGCTTTCGATAAGCCACTACCCGGCCAATCGCTACAGGCTGAGGATCCGCCTGACCCGCGACCCCATGGATCGCGGAACGCTCCAGGGAATTCCGAACCTCTCGCCGCCGGAAAATCGCCGCACAGCTGTCGACGATACCTGAAACGCATCAAACGCGGAGCCTGTAGAACTCGGTCGCCGTGCCGGCGAAGATGCGCGCCATCGCTTCGGGGCCCAGATCCTCGGTCAGCGCTCTGGCGATGCGATGCCAGTCCTCGTAGGTCGTCTCCAGCCGACAGACCGGCCAATCCGAGCCCCACATCACCCGGTCGGGACCGAAAACGTCGAGGACATGGGACGCGTAGGGACGCAACATGTCGACGGTCCAGCTGCCATCGCTTTCGGTCACGATTCCCGAGAGCTTGCAGCAGGCATTCGTTTCGCCGGCCAGGCGCGCCATGCCGTCGGCCCAGAAGCGGAAATGGCCAGGGTCGCGATCGCGGTCACGCAGTTGCGGCTTCATGCAATGGTCGATGACGACCCGCATGTCCGGATAGCGCTTCAATAGGGTGAGGAAATAGCCAAGGTGCCGGGGAAAGCCCAGCGCATCGAAGGTCAGGTCCAATTCGACCAGCGCCTCGAAGGCCCAGCCAATGTCCTCGCGCAGCATCCAGTCATCGTCGGGCAGGCTCTCGATCATCGGGCGCACGCCGCGGAACTTGTCGTTGCCGGCGAAAGTGCGCAGATGGTCGAGATGGGAACGATCCTCGAAGTCGATCCAGCCGACAACACCGGCGACGTGATCTGTCCGGTCCGCGATGTCGAGCAAATAGGCCGTCTCCTCGACGGAAGGTGCGGCCTGGACCAGCACGGTCGCCTCTACCGAACAGGCATCCAGATGCCCACGCAGATCGTCAGGCTGGTAGACGCGATCGAGGATCGGGTCGCCGGCGGGAATCCAGCCATAGTCTCCGCGTGCCGGGTCCCAGTAGTGCTGATGGGCGTCGACGGTCTTCATCACTTGCCTCGATCGGTTGGCGCGTCCGGGCGCATCAGGCCGCGCTGCTTCAGTTCCGCCCACAATGCGTCGGGAATATCGGCGCCGGCCGCAGTGAGATTCGATTCCATTTCGGCCATGCCCTGGCCGCCGGGAATGACCGAAACGATGGCGGGATGGAGCAGCGGAAAGCGGAACGCCGCGTCGATCATCCGCACACCATGCGCGTCGCAGATGGCCTCGATCTCTGTGACCCGGGCGACGATCTCGTCGGGGGCGCGATCGTAATTGTAGTGAGCACCCATCTTCGGTCCGCTTGCGAGGATGCCAGAATTGTAGGGGCCGCCGATCACGATACCGATGCCGCGCGCCTGGCAAAGCGGCAGGAAGCTCTCCAGCGCTTCCTGTTCGAGCAGCGTGTAGCGTCCGGCCAACAGGAACAAGTCGAAATCGCCCTTTTCCGCCAGCATCTGGCAGGCCTGCCATTCGTTGAGGCCGGCGCCGAACGCCTTGATCACGCCCTGGCTGCGCAGGCTCATGAGGGCGAAATAGCCGCTGCGCATCAGTTCCCCGATGCGCGCATCGACCGCTTCGCGGCTGCCATGCGAGAAGACGTCGAGATCGTGGATGTAGAGAATGTCGATACGATCGAGGCCCAGCCGTTCGAGCGAGAACTCGAAGGAGCGCATCAGGCCGTCATAGGTGTAGTCATAGACCTCGATACGGTTCGGCACGTCGAACCACCTGCCCACGCCGTCGCGCCTTTCGGGCGGCACGGCCTTGAGCAGGCGGCCAACCTTGGTCGAAATCACATAGTCGTCGCGCGGCTTGTCGCGAAGGAATCGGTTGAGGCGGGTCTCGGCCAGACCGTAGCCGTAGAGCGGCGCGGTATCGAAATGGCGAACCCCGCCCGCCCAGGCGCGTTCGAGCACGGCATGGGCCTCGTCGTCACCGATCGCGCGATAGAGATTGCCGAGCGGCGCCGTGCCCAGGCCGAGCTCGGTGAAATCGAGGCCGCCATTGGAAAGCCTGTCCCAATGGCGGACCGCAAGTCCGCTCATGCCGCTTTCTCCGGCCATTCCCCTCCCTCCGGCGGCTCACGTGCCGCGTCAGGCTTGCGTCCCGGCCCGCGTTTCCACGCCCGGCTCTCCGGGGCCGGTCACGTATGCCGACGCGGACGCGCCGACCGCCACCGCCTTCTGACGCTTGCGTTCGCGGTATTGCGTGAACTGGCTGTCGGCGATCACGCCGAGCAGGATGACGCCACCCATCACCGCGAAATTGAGCGACGTCGGAATTCCCAGAAGATTGACGAGATTCTGCAGCACCTGCAGCAGGATCACGCCCAGCACCACGCCGATGATGGAACCCTCGCCGCCGCGCAGCGAGAAGCCACCCAGCACCGCCGCGGCGATGGCGTACAATTCGTAAAAGCTGCCATGGCCGGAAGGCAGGATCGAGCGCGTGTACATGGCGAAGAAGATCGATGCGATCGCGGTCAGCACGGCGCAGATGATGTAGGCGGCAACGATGACCCGCGTGGTGCGGATGCCCGAAAAGCGCGCGGCTTCCTCGTTCTTGCCGACGGCATAGAGATGTCGGCCGAAGACCGAGCGATGCAGCACGAACCACATGATCGTCGCGAGCACGAGCATGAACAGGAAGGAATGCGGCAGCAGGATCGAGCGCACCGCGCCGCCGGTCACAAGTGATGCAAAATCGGTGCGGCCTGTAGTCAGCCATTCGAGCGTTGGAAAGTTGACGCCGAATGGGAAGCCCGCCGTGCCGTCGCCCGTATAGAAGCGCGCGATGCCGCGATAGATCAGCAGCCCGCACAGCGTGACCACGAAGGGCTGCAACTTCATCCTGGTGACGAGCAGGCCGTGCACGAGGCCCATCAGCAGGCCGAGCACGATCACGATCAGCCCTGCCACCGGCCAGGCCACGCCCTGATTGGCGATGAGGTCGACGAAGATCACGCCAAGCAGAGCGATGATCGAACCGACGGACAATTCGATGCCGCCGGTGATGATCACAAAGCCCTGGCCAATGGCGAAGATGCCGAACAGGCCGACAAGGTTTGCCGTGTTGGCGATGTTGATCGTGGACAGAAAGCGGGGGTTGATGATCGCGACCACCGCACCCACCACGATGATGAGCATCAGCAGCCCGAGATCCTTCTTCAGCATGTGCTTCCCTCCCCGCGCGGCCGGTCAGATCCTCTTGCCGACCGCAAGCCTCAATATGTTTTCCTCGCTGGACTGCGCACGGTCCAGAATGCCGGAAATGTGCCCCTCATGCATGACGGCCACCCGGTCGGACACGCCGATCACTTCCTCCATGTCGGAGGAGATGACGAGCACCGCCACGCCATTGTCGGTGAGCGCGCGCATCAGCCGGTAGATTTCCGCCTTGGCCCCGATGTCGATGCCACGTGTCGGCTCATCGAAGATGATCACCTTCGGGTCCATGGCCAGCCATTTGGCGAGCACCACCTTCTGCTGGTTGCCGCCCGAGAGCGCGCCGGTCCGCACCGAGACGCCGGGCGCGCGAATGTCGAGCTCGACGCGGCTTCGTTCCGCGCGCGCCATTTCGCGCTCACGCGAGACCAGCATGTTTCGGGAATAAGCCGCCAGGTTCGGCAGGCTGACATTCTCGGCGATCGACATGTCAAGCAGCAGGCCGGCGCCCTTGCGGTCTTCCGGCACCAGGAAGACACCGGCCTTGACCGCATCGGCCGAGGAGGCGAAATGGATCTCCTCGCCGTCGAGATGGATGACGCCACCAAACGCGCCGTCGATGCCGAACAGTACGCGTGCCAGTTCGGTGCGCCCGGCACCCACCAGACCGGCAAGGCCCAGGATCTCGCCGCTGTGCAGGTCGAGATCGATCTCCTTGTGCGGCCAGGTGCCGGTCCTCACCCCCCTCGCGGAAAGCACCACATCACCACGCGGGAGCGTCGGCGGCTTGTAGGACACTTTCAGGTCGCGCCCGACCATCAGCTTGACCATGGCGTCGTGATTGATCGCCTCGCCCTCCAGCGTTCCGACCATCCGGCCGTCGCGCAGGACAAGCACCCGGTCGCAGGCCTCGACGATCTCGTGCAGGCGATGCGAGATGAAGATCACGGCGATGCCATTCGCCTTAAGCCCGGCGATCACCTCGAGAAGCTTCTCGGTTTCGGCGACCGGCAGCGACGAGGTCGGCTCGTCAAAGATCACCAGCCGCGCATCCATGCTCAACACCTTGGCGATCTCGACCATCTGGCGCTGGGCAAGCGACAGCCGCTCGACCGGGGTCGAGGGCGAGAAGGTGGCGCCCAGCCGGTCGAGCAATGGCTGTACCGCCGCATGCAGTTTCGCGTTGTCCACAAGGCGCAGCGGGCCATAGCGGAAGGGTTCGCGGCCGATATAGACATTGGCGGCGACGTCGAGATTCTCGAACAGGTTGAGTTCCTGGTGCACGAAGGCGATGCCGAGTTCGGTCGCTTCCGTCGGCGTGAGCCCGTCATGCTCCTCGCCGTCGATGGTGATCGTGCCGCGATCGGGCTCGATCGAACCGCCGAGGATCTTCATCATCGTCGACTTGCCAGCACCGTTCTCGCCGACCAGACCGACGATCTCTCCGGCACCGACATGCAGGCTGACATCGTCCAGCGCGACAACGCCGGGATAGAATTTCGATATGCCCGAAAGGCTGATGGAAAATCCGGGATTCATCGCTTCTGCGCCGATGGCGCGTCGTCCGATCCGTCTCGGGCGCGCCGGCCAATCTGTTTCCGACAAGGCATCTTGAAAGGTGGAACGGCGCCGAACATGCACAAGCTGTGTCCGGCGCCGTTCCCGCAGGGACCGGGAGGTCTCCTAACTAGTTGCCGGCCAGCTTGGCCTTGAAGTCTTCCTCGAACGCCTTGACGTTGTCCTGGGTCAGCGTCAGGCCCGGAATGATGATGATGCCATCATCCGGGATGCCCGACTTGTCACCCTTGAGAAAGCCAGCGATCAGCTTCGAGCCCTGATAACCCCATTCATAGGGCTGCTGGACGACCGTACCGGCGAACGAGCCTTCGGCAACGGCGCCAAGCGTGATCGGATCCTCGTCGAAGGCAACGACGGTGATCTCGCCCAGCTTGCCGGCGTCACGCAGCGCCTCGTACATGCGCGGCGGGTTGTAGGAGTAGAAACCCACCATGCAGTTGACTTCCGGATTGGCCACCAGAACGTCGTCGACATTGGCGCGTGCCCGGGTCTGGTCGATGTCGTCGCCACGCACGTCGATCAGTTCGAGACCGGTACCGGCGACGGCTTCGTTGTAGCCCTGGATACGCTCCTTGGCATTGTCCGCGCCGGGCAACCCGACGAAGCCCATGCACTTGCCTTCCTTGCCGTCCATCGCCTTCTTCATCAGTTCGCCGGCCATCTTGCCGAGCTGAACGTTGGACGAGCCGATATAGGCAATTCGATCCGACTGAGTGGCGTCGGAATCGAAGGTGAAGAACGGAATCTGCGAGGCGACCGAATTGATCGCATCGGTCGATGTCGGGGGATCGACCACCGACACGGCAAGGGCGTCGACGCCAGCCGCGACAAGGTCGTCCATCATGCGGCGCTGCACGGCGGCATCGGCGCGTTCGGGATAGCGGAACGACAGCGTCACGTCCGGCATTTCCTTTTGTGCCTTGGCGACGGCCGCTTCCATGATCTTCCAGAAGTCCGACGGGCCATTGACCACGAACGCGATCTCCGGCTTGTCCTGAGCGACGGCGCTCGTGCCGAGCACGGCCGAAAGCGCAATCGCTCCTGCTAAGGTTCGAATTTTCATCTCTCCTCCTCCGATAACCAATTGGGCTCTCCCAGCCCAAGCGTCTATCAACGCGTTATTAGCTAATATCATTATTGATTAATTATCAATCCAAAAAAGACGGCTTTCCACGCACCGTAACTCCCGGGCGGCGCAGACAAGCTCCTAACAGGGTTGGCGACATTGCGGAAAGCGCGCGAGCGTCATTCGCCGGCGGCAGCGAGGAGCGCACCGGCGGACTGTCAGAAGATTCGTCAGAAACTCCGCTGTCAGGTCAGATGGCGACCCAGCCCTGCGTCTTCTCGCTCTCGAACAGGGCATCGAGAATGCGCATCGAGGCAATGGCGTCCTCTACCCCGTAGGGGAGCTTGCCGCCGTCGAGCACGGCGCGCGCAAAGCGCTCGGCCTGCTCGGTGTACTGGTCGCAGGGCGGGATGATTTCGCGGCGTGACAGCTGGCCGTCGAAGCTCAATCCTTGGTCGATCAGGATCGCGGTCGCCTCGTTCTGCGGGGCGTTGTAGGGGATCACGATCTCTACCCGCGCCCTGGTTCCGATGATCTCGATCGACTGATGGCCAACAAGTTGCGTCGACACCGTGAAGGCCAGTTGCCGGCCACCGCCAAAATCGGCGATCACGCTGGCCTGGCGATCGGTGCCGAAGCGCGGGCAGCGGTCGATCAGCGCGACCACGCGCTCGGGCTCGGCCTCGAAAAAGAAACGACCGCCGGTCACGGGGTAACAGCCGATGTCCATCAACGCGCCGCCACCGATTTCAGGCTTGTTGCGAACGTCGTTTGGATCGTCGTTGAAATAGGAAAAGACGGCGCGCACGGCCCGCACCTCGCCGAGTTCGCCCGAGCGGATGATCTCGCGCGTGCGCAGCCATTGCGGATGGTAGCGGACCATGAATGCCTCGGCGATGGTGATGCCCGGCGGGCACTCGCGGAGTCTGGCGGCTTCCGCCGCATTCAGCGCGACCGGCTTTTCGCAAAGGACATGCTTGCCGGCGCGCGCGGCGGCCAGCGTCCATTCGACATGCAGATGGTTGGGCAGCGGGTTGTAGATCGCATCGATATCGGGATCGGCCAGCAATTCCTCATAACTGCCGTAAGACGTCGGAATGCCCAACTCGGCGGCCGCCATGGCTGCACGGTCGCCATCGCGCGAGGCAATCGCCCGCACATCCGAGGAGGGCGAGGCCTGTATTGCGGGAATAACCTTCTCGGTGCCGATCTTCGCCGTTGAAAGTATGCCCCATCTCAGCTTCGCGTCCGCCATGTCCCTGCCTTTCAAGCCTTTGAAATCCCGTCAAAAAGAAGACCGGGCCGCAAGCGGCCCGGCCCGTCATTGTTACTGGGGCAACCGGTCAGTTGTCCTTGCAGAAGCCCGCATCGTCGCCATTGCAGACATCCAGACCGGTGAAGAGCGGGTCGTCGACGCTCTCGCCGTTGATGAGCTGGATCATCACGTCAGGCGCGCGATAGCCCATCTCGAACGGGCGCTGGCCGACCTGCGCATGGCTGCGGCCCTCGCGGAACGCCTTGGTCTGCGGCGGCAGGGTGTCGCCGGCGATGATGATCAGATCCTTGGACTTCAGCTTGTCCATGACCTGGTCGGTCACCTGGGTGTAGGCCTGCGGCGCGAACTGCGCCCAGCCGCCGATCAGGACGAAGGCATCCAGATCCGGATTGGCGGTAAAGGTGTCGGCCATCTGCTGGTTGGCAAGGTCCGCCTGGTCGTTGGTGAAGACCGGGCAGCCGTCGATTTCCGTCCAGCCATTCTGGCCGGTCAGACGCTCGATGCCCTTCTCGCCGCTCGCCGTGTCGCGGAAACCCTGCGCGCGGGCGTTGATGTTGTCCGCGGCGACGTTGCCGAGCTGCAGGCAGACCGTGCCGCCGTCAGGCTTCAGCATGGACGCCTGCTCGGCCATCTTGACACCCATCAGATAGTTGTCGGTGCCCAGATAGGTCTTGCGCAGATCGCGGTCCTTCTCGAGGAAGTCGGCGTCGATGGTCATGACCGGCACCGAAGGCGCGATCTGGCGAATGCGGTTGGCCATCGCCGGTGCGTTGGACGGCGAAATAGCGATCGCCGCGACGCCCTTGGTCAGGAGATCGTCGACGATCTGCACCTCGCCGGCCTCATCCGCCGAAGAGGCGGGACCGGTGTAGAGGCACTCATATTCGCTGTCGGCATTCTCCGACATCCACTTCTGGCAGCCCAGATTGATCTGCTCGAAGAACGGGTTGTCGAGGCCCTTGACCACAATGGCCAGGGTTTTCTTGTCCTGCGCGCCTGCGGCGCCCGACATCAGGGCAACCATCGCGGCCGCTGACACCAAAAGACCAATACGTTTCATCACAACTCCTCCCATTTGGTTGAGATCGACATCCGGGAGGTCAGCCCGGATACCATATTTTGCGCGGATCATCCTCAGCCCGCACATAGTTCCACGCCTCCTCAATCAGCGACCTGAGGTCGTAAAGCGGTCGCCAGTCGAGTTTCAGCCGTGCCTTGGCGTTATCGAGCCAGTTGCTGAAAAGGTTGGTGTGGATTTCAACCGCCGAATAGCCTCGCGTGGCTTTCAGGTATTCGGCGACACGGCCATAATCGACAGGTTCGTCCATCGCGATGTTGAATAGCTGGCGCTCGGCGTCGGGATTGTCGAGCGCCGCCAGGATCGCGGCGGCGAGGTCGGAAACATGCACGAAATTTCGTCTCAGCGGACGGCCCTCGCCGTCATACATCAAGGGCACGACCTGCTTGCCGGAGAGGTCCTCGACCGCTTCGCCAGAGAGGTATTCGGTCCAGGCCGGGCCGCCGAACTGGCTGTCCCCGAAAGCCAGCGCATGGCGGAAATCGTCCTTTTCCATGATCCAGGGTGCGCGCAGGCAGCAACCGTTGAGGCCGTACTGGAACTGGTACTGCTCCAGCATCACCTCCTCGATGACCTTGGTCAGCGCGTAACAGCCCGGATAGGCACGGCGCGGCGAAGCCTCAGTCACCGGACCATCATAGGACTGGAAGGCATGGCCGACGGAGCAGTCCCCCCCGATCAGGATGAACTGGCGCGCGGTCGGCGATGCGCGGAAGGCCTCGAGAAGATGGAACATGCCCTTGACCGGCACATCCATGACGAGGTCGGGCGATTCCTTGACCGCCGCCATGTGGAGAACATGGCTGACGCCGTCCATCGCCCTGTCGACAACCTGCTGGTCGGCGAGCGAGCCACGAACGACGCGGGTTCTTGCGTCCTCCGCGATGGTGCGATTGTGGCACAGCGCCACGACCTCGCAGTCACCGAACCTGTCATTGTTGCGCAGGGCTGGAAGGAAGTTGCTGCCAACCTTCCCCGTTGCCCCCGTGACGAGCAGCTTCATTAATCCTCCCGAATTCATGAATGATAATATTTACTAATAATCATTAGTCAACTATTTCTCTGGTGGAGGGAGAACGCGACGAACGGGAGGAGAAGACGTGGCCGAACGATTGAAGCTGACGGGTGTCGGCAAACATTTCGGGGCGATACGTGCGCTGAACGGCGTGTCGCTGACGATCGGGGACGGCGAAGTGCTGGGGCTGATGGGGGACAACGGTGCCGGCAAGTCGACGCTGGTGAAGATCATCGCCGGCAATTTCAGGCCGTCGGAGGGAGAGATCCATCTTGACGGGCAGTTGCGCGATTTCCATCATCCGCGCGACGCGCAGGATGCCGGGATCGAGATCGTCTATCAGGACCTGGCGCTTTGCGACAATCTGACGGCGGCCTCGAATGTCTATCTGGGCCGTGAGCTGAGGCGCAGCGTCGGGCCGCTACGGATCATCGACTACAAGTCCATGCACAAGCGCGCAGGCGAACTGTTCGCGCAGCTGAAGTCCGAAACGCGGCCGCGCGATCTCGTGCGCAAGATGTCGGGCGGCCAGCGCCAGGCGGTCGCCATCGCGCGCACGCTGCTCGCTGACGCCAAGGTCGTGCTGATGGACGAGCCGACAGCGGCGATCTCCGTCCGACAGGTCGCGGAGGTGCTCGAACTCATCCGTCGCCTGCGCGACCGGGGGATTTCGGTGATCCTGATCAGTCACCGCATGCCCGACGTCTTCGGGGTCTCCGACCGGATCGCGGTGCTCCGGCGCGGCGAACTGGTCGCCCACAAGGCGACCGCCGACAGTTCGCCAGAAGAGGTCACCGGCCTGATTACCGGCGCCATCGAAACCGCGTAAGGGGGGAATGATGAACACGACACTGCAACAGGCTATCGAACAGAGCCAGCACCGCTCCTTCATCTCGCGGATCATGAGCTATCAGGTCTTCTGGGTTTTCCTGGCGGCATTTCTGGCCTGCCTCACGCTCTCGCTGATCACCGACACTTTCGCGACCGAGCGCAATCTGTTCAACGTTACGCGCAATTTCGCATTTGTCGCGATCATCGCGATCGGCATGACGACGGTGATCGCATCGGGCGGGATCGATCTGTCGGTCGGGGCCTCCGTGGTGCTCTCGGCGGTGGTGGTCGGCCTGGTAATGTCTGAAGGCTATCCGTTCTGGCTCGGTGCACTGGCGGCGATCGGCGCGGTACTGATCGTCGGACTCGTCAACGGCATCCTCATCGCCTATCTCGGCATGCCACCCTTCGTGGTCACGCTGGGCATGCTTTCGTTCGCGCGCTCGATGGCGCTGGTCCTTTCCAACAACAAGATGATCTACGAATTCGGCCCTGATCACGACATCCTGCTGTGGGTCGGCGGCGGCAGCACGTTCGGCATTCCGCATCCGCTCATCGTGATGGCGGTTCTCGCCTTCATCATGGGCTTCGTCTTCAAGTGGACGCGCTGGGGGCAGCATGTCTTCGCCATCGGCGGTAACGAGAATGCGGCGATCCTGACCGGCATTCCGGTGCCAATGGTCAAGGTTTCCGTCTACATGTTCTCGGCTTTCACGGCAGGGCTGACCGGCATTCTGATGGCGGGTTGGCTCGGCGGAGTCACCACCAATCTGGGGAACGCGATGGAACTGACCGTGATCGCGGCAGCGGTCATCGGCGGCGCCAACCTCGCCGGCGGCGAAGGCACGGCCTTCGGCGCGGTGGTCGGCGCGCTGCTCATCGAGGTCATCCGCAACTCGCTCATCCTGCTCGGCATATCGACCTTCTGGCAGGGAGCCTTCATCGGCAGCTTCATCGTGATCGCGGTGGCTTTCGATCGCATCCAGAAGCTGCGGGGACAGGAATAAACGCTTTGTCGCTGCCGAACACGGGCAATTGGAGTTGCAGCCCGCCAGCGTAGCGGGTAGCAGTTCGGCGGCTTCGCAATGCAGCATGGAGAACGGTGCAGACGGTGGCGAAATTGACAGGTAACGGACCGGGGGGCGGTGTGCGGCTCAAGCCGACAATGATGGACGTCGCATCCCTGGCGGGGGTGTCACAGGCCACGGTTTCCCTCGTCCTCAACGAAAGCCCCGGCGTGCGGCTGAGCGATGCCACGCGCGAAAAGGTGCGGAAGGCGGCGGACGAACTCGGCTACAGGCTGATCCGACGCGGCCAGCGCCGCGCGCCGGTGGATCAGAGCGTGATCGCCTTCCTCGCCGACGAGATCGCGACCGATCCGTGGATGGCCATGGCCTTCGACGGCGCGCGCGAGAAGGCGCTCGAATATGGCATCAATGTCAGCCTGTCGATCTCGCGCGGCGACGCGGAAGCAGACGCGACCATCCTGGCCCAGATCGGCGACCAGCTTCTGGGCGTGATCTACGGCACGGTGCTGACGCGGCGCGTGGAGCCCTCACCCGTGCTGCTGGAACACCGCACGGTGCTGCTCAACTGCCATGACGCCAAGCGCCGACTGCCATCAGTCCTGCCCGGAGAACTGGTCGGAGGGCGCGCCGCCACCGAAAGGCTTGTGCGGGCCGGGCGCCGGCGCATCGCCATGATCAACGGGCAGGAAGGGCTCGAGGCGAGCCGCGACCGCCTGAAGGGCTATCGACAGGCGCTTTCGAGCAACGACCTTCCCTTCGACCCCGAACTCGTGAAGCCGGGCAACTGGGAGCCGTCGTCGGGCTACGAGATGACGCGCGAACTGATGGCACTCGACAACCCGCCGGACGGCATATTCTGCGCCAATGACATGATGGCGGTCGGCTGTTTCGACGCGCTCAAGGAAGTGGGTCGCAAGGTGCCGGAAGACGTGTCCGTCGTCGGATTCGACGATCGCGAGATCGCACAGTTCACCCGCCCGCCGCTAACCACGCTGTTGCTGCCGCATTTCGAGATGGGCGAGATAGCCGCGGAGCTGTTGATCGACGCCGCCGGCGGCCTGATGACCGGCCCGACCCAGATCAAGGTCGAATGTCCGCTGGTGGAACGGGAATCCGTCTAGTACCGCTCAGTTCCCTGAAAGGACGGTGACGTCGGTCTGCGTCAGGAGCCGTTCGCCGTCCCGCAACCGGTGTTCGATCACGGCATTGGCCAGTCCGGCTTCGCGCGGCTGGCGTGCCTGCCTTTCCGGCAGGTCGAATTCGACCGTTCGATCGTCACGACAGTTCCGCGATACGGTAACCCGACCCTCGTACGGTCTGGATCCATTCGACGCCCTCTTCGTCGAGCTGCCGAACCTTGTTGCGTATCCTGCTCAAATAGACGTCCAGCGTCTTGTCGTTGGGATCGTGCTCGCGAAACAGAGCATTCTTGTAGAGAAAGGATTTCGAGCAGATGCGGTTGACGTTCTTGAACAGCAGTTCCAGCAGGCGGGCCTCGGTATCGGTGAGCGAAATCCGTTCGTCCTGCACTGACAGGGTTCTGCCTTGCAGGTCGCATACGACCTCGCCCAGCCTGAAGGTCAACCTGCCGGACTGCCCGGCTTTCTCGGCCCGCACATTGACCAGACGCGTCACGCGGGCCTGCAGTTCGCGCACCGAAAACGGTTTCATCACATAGTCGTCGGCACCCAGGCTGATGGCATCGGCCCGCGTATCGGCGTTGCCCGAACCGGAGATCAGCACGATCGGCACGTCCGTATTGTTGCGGATCGTGCGCAGAATGGTCATCCCGTCGCCATCCGGAAGATGGACGTCGACGATCACGCCATCGAAATAGTTGAGCTCCGGGCTGTGGATCAGCCCGAGCGACTGCTTGTAGGTGGTGACGAAGCGGAGGCGGTCTGTCGGCACGGGCCATCCGGTGCGAATGGTCTGGCAAATCATCCGGTCGTCCTCGATCACCAGGAGGTCGAGCCCCTCGGCCACTCGCGATTCACTGTTTTCCATCAGCCCTCGTCCGCTTCATTGATGGCCAATGTGCGCGATGCGCAGAAACAGACCCGAAAGTTTCCATGCCCCATGTTTCCTTGCCTTCAATCTTCCTGCGCTTGCAGCCTGATCACGACTTGAGCGATCTTCACGCCTCTTCAGGATGGTTAGCTTCGGGCAGCATGCGCGGATGACGTTTGCGACCTGGGCGCGGCGCGGCGCGCCTGAGGAACAGGCGCAAGGTGGTCCCTTCACCAGGTGCGCTCTCGATCACGAGGCGCCCCCCGAACTGTCGCGCGAACGCCTGGACCAGAGGCAGCCCCAACCCGGTACCCCTGTCCTGCTGCTTGGTCGTGAAAAACGGCTCGAGAATACGGGATCTGGTTTCTTCCGACATGCCATGGCCGGTGTCGCGAACGACGACCTGGACATAGCGCTCCACCTCCGAGGGAGGTATTCCGGCCGCTGTTTCTCCGCCTCGAACGCCGGCTTCGATCGACAGTTCGCCACCCTTCGGCATGGCATCGCGCGCATTGACGGCAAGGTTGAGAACGGCCGACTCCAACAGGCCGCGATCCGCCAGAACCTTGCTACTGCCACTGGCGTCCACACGGACCGCAATATCGTGACCCACCATCCGCTCGATGAAACCGGAGAGCGCACCGATCGCATCGGACAGCACAAAGATTTCGGGCTTGAGTTTCCGGTTTCGCGCGAATTCGATCAGCCTGCGCACCATCGCCGCGCAGCGTTCCGCCGATTCAAGGATCAGCTCGGCCGAGGCCTTGAGTTGCGGAAAATCATGCTCTTCAGCGAGTATTTCGGCGTTGCCCGTGACCACGGTCAGCAGATTGTTGAAATCATGCGCGACGCCGCCCGCCAGTTGGCCGATCAGTCTGTCCTTCTCGACGCTGTGAAGTCGTTCCAGCAGATCCAGCCGCTCGGTCGCGTCCGAAAGGACCCTTATCCGGTACGCCTCGTCGGCATCGCCTACATTGATCGTTGACGTCGAAAGATCCAGCCACAGCCCTTTCCCGTCGCGGCGTCGGATGCGCACAAGCCTGACCGCGTCGGGATCGCCGCCGTCATCAGCACTTTCCATGCATTCCGGCTCGAACAGCATATCCGGTGTCAGCGAACGCATTTCGTCAGCGGAATAGCCGGTCATCTTCTCGAAAGCCTGATTGACGAAATGCGCGTAGTTGCCCGCCGGATCCATCTCCGAGATGTGGATTCCCCGATCGACTTCAGCGAGTGCCCGCTCCCACATGCGCAAGCGCTTCCCCGATCGATTTTGTGCGCGCGCCGAGGCGAATACCGATGCGATGACCCGCAGGAATTCGATATCGGCTTCCCGCGACGGCATCTGTTCGAAGAAGGCACAAATCAATCCCGGCTGCCCCTCCACCTCGTCGACCGAAATGACGAGGCCTGCGCGTTCGGTTCCGCTTCTCCCGATAAGGAAGTCTGCTTCTCCCGGCTCGAACTGAACCACCTCTCCGGAGCGCAATGCCTTCCTGAAGGGCCTCAAGCGTTCTAGCGGGACCATCTCGTCGGGATGGTAGCCGACCGGCAAACCGTGGAAGGAAGCTGGAACCAGTTCGCCTCCTGCGGCGGATCGGGCGATACAAACCAGAGCCGCGCCGAGCGCGTCCGCGATCGAGGCGGCGGTGGATTCAAACAGTTCGCGTTCCGGCACGCCCGAAATCGCCAGCCTGTTGATGGACTTGATGGCGTCTGCGCGCGCCAGACGGCTGGCGACATCAAGGACAGGCCACTGCGTCGCGGTGATATCGACGAGGTTTCCCTCGTATCCGTGCAGACTGCCTGTATTGCTGAAACATGGTCGGCCGCTGACCGATATCCATCTGGGTTGGTGCGCGGCGTTGACGAAGTTCAACTTCAGGCTTTGATAGGCACGTAAAAGAAAGTGATTTCTACGCCATTCATGCCATTTCGGCGCCTCGCGGTCGTTGCCGGCGAGGTCCCACAATGTCATTCCGAGCAGTTCCTGCGGCGGAAGTCCGAAAATATCCGCCGCCGCTCCTTCGACATGGATCAGGCGAAACCCTGAATCGGTTTTCCAGAACAGTTCCGCTCGACGGCTCGGATCACAATCCATCCCGGTCCGCCAAATAATAGTTGTTCGTACAAGACGAACACGCTCGCCATACCCCGGACCACAAAGGGTCTCGACACCCGTAAGCGCCAACCCTGCTCGCTGTAAACATCACCCCTGCAATCGCCAACATCCGCGCTAAACCAAGCCTTGATTCGCCTGATGAATCTGAGACTACGAGCATGGAGTCAGGTGCTCAATTCGTAGTTACATCTATGTATTAACACGTATCAGAAAGCTCCGGCGCGCACCGCTTCACACCAGCCACCTCGAATATCACTTTTACGATTTTGATCGTATTGGCCTTGACCACCTCCATTATTCTTTTGTTAATTTAATAATAATGGCGCATATGATACAAAAGTCTGCCAATTTTGTATTTACATTGAACTATGTTGATTAAACTTTTCCGTTTTTAACCTTTTTAACTCGCCCTTGCGCACGAGATATGCTCTTTGAGGGTATGGTCTCATATCAACTCGACGGGATCGTTTCGTTTCGTTCGCTCCCTCGGTTCCGCAGAAAACTGTCTTGTGCCATGCGTGCGTTCCCGGCCCATCGATCGGGGCAGGTCGCGGTGGAGTACTCACTGATCGTCGCCCTGATCGGACTTGCACTCGCGGCCGGAGTCCAGGATGCCGGTCGGGCGATGCTGCCCCGGCTCGACCCTGTCAGGGCCGTACTGGCGGGAGGCATGCACATGCAGAAGAGCCAGGAGACAGGCACATTCGCCGAACTCCCGCAGGACCGTCCGATATCGGCCTCGATGACCGGCGAGGCGATCGTCGATCTGGATTGAGTCAGGAAACACAAGGGCGAGATCGCCCGTCCGGCATCCCTGCAACAGGTCCGATCCCGCCCCTCGACAGGGCAGTTCCACGAACGGCCGCCCACCTTGTCAACGCACTCAACCCTGGTGCCCGATGTTTCAATGTTGACGTGTAACAGATTGTTATGCAAACTGTTCTCATTGGATGCTTGGGACAGCACTCGGTTGTTGTAAGGGGTCAAAACGCGAATCCTGTAGTCAACGTCGTGCGGGAGGGCGTGGGGCCTTCACGACATGAAGTTACCTAATTGTTATTGCGTGAAATGATTGCATAGCTCGCCAGTCTCAACGGAGTTTGGCGATGGAAAAGCGTGACATCCCAGGGTGGAAACCAAGGCACGCCTCAGGAGAGGTAGCGTGGGCCTTTTTGACATATGGGCGAAACCGGTTTCCGGTTTAGCCTGTTTTGTGATTCCGATGCACTGCGGCGACGCACGATCGGGCAAGCGTGACAGGACTTCCGTCCTGCGTCGCCTGCGCGATATTTCGCGCGCGTTCGTCAGATCCCCGCGACCAGCAGGCCCCGGCGCACCGCGAGGCAAGGATCGCCGGGAGCGCACCATCCGAGCCGCGTCGCGGCGCTGCATATCTCCAACTTCTTTCCGAAACGGAAACGAGGATGCACTTGTACCATCCTCTAGAAGGAGACATGTCTGAACATGCACCAGCCCGGTCCGGTCTATATCGTCGACGACGACAAGGATCTAAGCGACTCGCTCAAAATCCGCCTCGAGGCGAACGATCTTGAGGTCAGGACGTTTGCCACGGCGCGCGCATTCATGAGCGAAGAGATCACCGATGGCGGTTGTGTCGTCCTCGACCTCAGACTACCGGACCTCAACGGGCTGGAGGTTCAGCGATGGCTCGCCGCGCGATTCGAGGCGTTGCCGGTCATCATCGTGACCGCGTTCGCGAACGTCTCGGTGGCGATCCAGGCAATGAAACTCGGCGCCTTCGACTTCATCGAGAAACCGTTCGAAAACGACGAGCTGGTCAAGGCCGTCGTCAGGGCGCTGGCTCGAAGCGAGAAGGCACACGAAGTGGCGTCCTTGCGCGAGGAAGCGGAGTCGAGGCTCAAATCGCTCACGGCGCGTGAAAGCGAAATTCTGGCGCGGGTGTTCTCGGGCGCGTCCAGTCGAATGATCGCCGAGGCACTCGGCATTTCGCAGCGTACGGTCGAGGTTCACCGCGCCAACATCATGCGTAAACTCCAGGTTCAGAATCTCGCCGAGCTCCTCCGGCTGGCGAGCCGCGCGGGATTTTCCTGGTCGGATTCGGAATCGTCATCCTCCTGAGCCGGAGGTGTGCGGCACGACCTATGGTTTCGGCCGCTTTAAAGGGCATCCTGTTGACAGGCCGTGGTTTATCAAAGCCTGGATCAATCCTGATCCCGAGCCGGCCACGCATCTCGGTCGCGTGTCAGTGCATCACCAATCTCGACGGTGTGCTCGCCAAGGCCTGGGGGGCGTCGGTCGAGCGCGAGCGTGGCGTCGGAAAAAACGATGGGCGTACGCAGGCCGCCAATGCCGTCGATGTCGACCCGCATGGCACGCGAGACGAATTGCGGATCTTCGAACGCCTGGGCGATGGTGTTGACCGGCCCGGCCGGCACGCCGGCTTCTTCCAGCCTCGCCAGCAATTCGTCGCGCTTCCATTGGCGCAAGATGTCCGCTAGCAACTGCACTGCATCGCCGCGGTTTGAAACACGCGCCTCGTTGGTGGCGAAACGGGGATCGGCGGAAATGTCCTCGCGTCCCAGCACCTTGCACAGGCGGGCGAACTGACCATCATTGCCGACGGCGAGGATGATCGTGCCGTCGGAAGTGTCGAAGGTCTGGTAGGGGACAATGTTGGGATGACCGCTGCCCAGTCGCGGAGGTACGCGTCCGGTCGCCATGTAGTTGGCGCCCTGGTTGGCAAGCACGGCCATCATGCAGTCGAACAACGCCATGTCGACATGCTGGCCCCTGCCCGTACGCTCGCGCTGGGCTAGTGCGGCCTGGATGGCGATGACACCGTAAAGGCCGGTAAAGATATCGGCGATGGCCACACCCGCCTTCTGCGGCGCGCCGTCGGGTTCGCCGGTCAGCTGCATGAAACCGCTCAGGCCCTGGATCAGATAATCATAGCCGGCACGGTGGGCATAGGGGCCGTCCTGGCCGAAGCCTGTCACAGAGCAATAGACGAGACGCGGGTTGAGCGCGTTCAGGCTCTCATAGTCAAGGCCGAACTTCCTCAACCCGCCGACCTTGAAGTTCTCGACGAACACGTCGGCGTCACGGGCCAGTTCGCGCACCAGTTCGCGGCCCTCCTGCGTCGCGAAATCGGCGACAACAGAGCGCTTGCCGCGATTGCACGCCGTGTAGTAGGCCGCGCTGCGGCCGCCATCGAGTTCGACGAAGGGCGGCCCCCACTGGCGCGTTTCGTCGCCCGACGGGCTTTCGACCTTGATCACCTCGGCGCCGAGATCGGACAGCGTCTGCCCGATCCACGGCCCCGCGAGCACGCGGGCGATCTCCACGACCTTGAGCCCCTTGAGCGGCGGCTCGGCTGGTTTCGTATCGCTCACGGCCGTTTTCCTCGCTGCGCTCAGAAGAACGCCTGGATGCCGGTCTGGGCGCGCCCCAGGATCAGCGCGTGGACGTCGTGCGTGCCCTCATAGGTGTTCACGGTCTCGAGGTTCTGGGCGTGGCGCATGACGTGATAGTCGATCTGGATGCCGTTGCCGCCATGCATGTCGCGCGCCATGCGGGCAATATCGAGCGCCTTTCCGCAATTGTTGCGCTTGACGATGGAGATCATCTCGGGCGCCATTCTGCCCTCGTCCATCAGCCTGCCAACGCGCAATGAACCCTGAAGGCCGAGCGCGATCTCGGTCTGCATGTCGGCGAGCTTCTTCTGGAAGAGCTGCGTGCCGGCAAGCGGCTTGCCGAACTGCTTGCGGTCGAGACCGTACTGGCGCGCCTGATGCCAGCAGGCTTCCGCCGCGCCCATCGCGCCCCATGAAATGCCGTAGCGCGCGCGGTTGAGGCAGCCGAAGGGACCGCCCAGGCCCGAAGCGTTCGGCAGCAGCGCATCCTCGCCGACCTCGACGCCCTCCATCACGATCTCACCGGTGATCGAGGCGCGCAGCGAAAGCTTGCCGTCGATCTTCGGCGCGGAAAGCCCTTTCATGCCTTTCTCCAGCACGAAGCCACCGATCTTGTTGTCGTGGGCGGCCGATTTCGCCCAGACCACAAAGACATCGGCAATCGGCGCGTTGGAGATCCACATCTTGGAGCCGGTGAGGCGGTAGCCGCCATCGGTCTTTTCGGCACGCGTCTTCATGCCGCCCGGATCGGAACCGGCATCGGGCTCGGTCAGGCCGAAACAGCCGATCCATTCGCCGGAAGCGAGCTTAGGAAGGTATTTCCGGCGCTGCTCCTCGGAGCCATAGGCCTGGATCGGGTACATGACGAGCGAGGACTGGACGCTCATCATCGAGCGATAACCGGAATCGACACGCTCGACCTCGCGCGCGACCAGCCCATAGGCCACGTAGCTGGCGCCGAGCCCGCCATATTCCTCCGGCACGGTGACGCCGAGCAGACCCGCCTCGCCCATTTCGCGGAAGATCGCGGGATCGGTCGTTTCCTCGAGATAGGCCTTCTGGACGCGCGGCATGAGCTTGTCGGCGCAAAAATCGGCCGCGGCGTCGCGGACCATGCGCTCATCCTCGCTCAACTGCTCCTCAAGCAGGAAGGGGTCGTCCCAGGTGAAGGCGTTGTCCTTGTCGGCCATGATTCTCGCTCGCTCTGCTTGTTGGCTATCCGGGTATTTTGCGGAATCTGCATATCACGCGACGCACCACAATTGATATTTACGCGATCCGCCATGCGTTTTATTCATAGTATATGCCCTCACCGCAACGCCGCCTGCTACCCTCCATCGCATCGCTGACTGCCTTCGAGGCTGTCGCAAGGCTCGGGAGCTTTTCCGCCGCCGCCCAGGAACTGGCCCTCACCCAGAGCGCCATCAGCCGCCAGATATCCGGGCTGGAAGCCCAGCTTGCCACGCCCTTGTTCGCGCGCAACAGCCGTGGCGCGGTGCTGACCGGCGCAGGCGAAGCCTATTATGCGTCGGTTGCCGAGGCGCTGGAGAAGATCCGGACCGCATCGCTCGACGCCATGACCAAACGGCATGGCAACAGCCTGAACATCGCGATCCCTCCGACCTTCGGCACGCGTTGGCTGATGCCGCGGGTGCCGGGCTTCGTGGCAAAGCATCCCGATATCGCACTCGGATTCGCCAGCCGCATTTATCCCTTCGACTTCTCTTCGGAAGAGCTCGACGCCTCGATCTATGTCGGAAGGCAGCAATGGCCGGACGCGGAAATGACACTGCTGATGCGCGAGGAAGTGGTGCCAATGTGCAGCCCGGCCTTCCTGAAGGCCAACGCAATCACGAAGCCGGAGGATATCGGGCGGCTGCCGCTGCTGCACATGAAATCGCGTCAGGGCGCATGGTCCGACTGGTTCGAGGCCAGCGGCGCGCAATTCACCGGCGCGGGCGGAATGACCTTCGAGCAGTTCGCCACCGTCGCGCAAGCCTGCATCGCCGGGCTCGGCGTCGCGCTGCTGCCGATCTTCCTCGCCGAAGCGGAACTGCGTGCCGGTCAGCTCGTCACGGCCATCGACCGACCGATCGTCAGCAAGGGCGGCTATTATCTGGTCACGCCGAAGACGATGAACGCGTCGCCTGCGCTTTCGGCCTTCCGGTCATGGCTGATCGAGGAGGCACGCCGGCAGGTCTGAGGCATCCGTGCCCCTTGCCGCTCTAGGAGCCCGGCTTGCCCGGTACCGGCGGTGTGCCATGGGTGTGGAAGGTCTCGATGGTCTTGAGCCCCCAGGCCTGCCCCTTCTTGCGATCGGCTTCCGTCCAGACCACCGGCTCCCAGTCGGGATCGAGGATCAGGCGCGCACCGGCATTGGCGAGTTCGATGCGGTTGCCGGCCGGTTCCCAAGCATAGAGGAAGAACGAGCCCTGGATCGCGTGCTTGTGCGGGCCGGTTTCGATATGGATGCCGTTCTCCAGATAGATATCGGCGGCGCGCAGGATGTCCTCGCGCGTGTCGGTGGCATAGGTGACGTGATGCAGGCGGCCCTGCCCGCCGCCGCGTTCCTCCGAACAGACGAGGTCATAGGTCTTGTTGTTGCAGGAGAACCAGCAGCCGCCCATGCGGCCATTGTCCAGCTGGATATACTCGGTCACCCTGATGCCGAGACAGGTGTCGACGAAGCGCTTGAACTCCTTCACGTCCTCGCCCAGCAGGTTGACGTGGTCGATGCGGCGCGGACTGATCCCGACGCCATGGTAGCGTGAGGACAGGTTCTTCAGGGCGGAGGCATCCTCCGGCGGCGCCTTGTATTTGACCGTCTCCCAATAGAGCTCGAAGACATGGCCGAACGGGTCCTCGAACCGGAATGCGCGGCCATGGCCGAGATCGCCCTCGACCCAGCCAATCACCTTGAAGTCCGAAGCCTCGATCGCCTTGACGCGGCGCTCCAGCGCCTCGGGTGACGAGCAGCGATAGGCGACGTGTCCGATGCCGGTCGTCTCGTGCTTCGTCAGCTTCAGGGAATGGAATTCGTAATCGTCCCAGCCGCGCAGATAGGCGCTGTCGCCCTCCTGCCCCGAGAGCTTCAGCCCGAAGACGCGGGTGAAGAAATCCAGGCTCCTGTCGAACTGGTCGGTGTAGACCTCGACATGGGCGAGATGGGCGAGATCGCAGCAATGTTCGTTCATGTTCGCGTCCTTGCAGCTCTTTTCAGTAGAGCGTTTCGATTGGCCTTCGTGATCGGCGGGGCCTGGATCAGCCTTCCAGATTGAGGCCGACATAGCGGTCGAGCGTCGCCTGATCCTTCAGCAATTCCTGCGAGGGTGCGGCGTGCGCGATGACGCCGCGCTCGATGACGATGGCGTCGTCGGTCAGGCCGAGCGCAACTTCGGCATGCTGTTCGACGAGGATCAGCGCCATGCCATCCTCCTTCGCCATGGCGCGGATCGTGGCGATCAGCTCCTCGACAATGATCGGGGCAAGGCCCTCGAGCGGTTCGTCGAGGATCAGGATGCCGGGGTTGGTCATCAGCGTGCGCGCGATGGCGAGCATCTGCTGCTCGCCACCTGAAAGCTGGTTGCCCATGTTGGCGCGGCGTTCCTTGAGGCGCGGAAACAGGGCGTAGATGCGCTCGAGGTCCCAGTGGCCGACGCGCGCGGTGGCCGTCAGGTTTTCCTCGACCGTCAGGGACGGAAAGATGTCGCGCTCCTGCGGCACCCAGCCGAGCCCGAGCCGGGCGCGCTTATGCGGCGGCATGCGGGAGATGTCCCGGCCTTCAAAATGCACCGAACCCTGCATGAGGTCGACGAAACCCATGACGGTGAGCAGCAGCGTGGTCTTGCCGACGCCGTTGCGGCCGAGCACGGCAAGGCTGCCGCCTTGCGGCACTTCGAGCGACACGCCGTCGAGCACGACCGCCTCGCCATAGCCGGCGCGGACATTGTCGAGCCTGAGGAGCGGGGTTCCGGCGTGTTCAGTGGCCATGCGCCGACCCCAGATAGACTTCGCGCACGCGCGGATCGCTTCTCACGACATCCGGTTCGGCCTCGAGCAGCACGCCGCCGGAGACCAGAACGGTGATCCGCGAAGCGAAGGTGAAGACGATGGACATGTCGTGCTCGATGAACAGGATCGTCATGTCTTCCGGCAGCGCGTCGATGACCGAGAACAGCATGGCGCTCTCGTCCTTCGGCACGCCAGCCGCCGGTTCATCGAGCAGCAGCACCTTGGGCCGGGTGGCGAGCGCCAGCGCGATTTCGAGGAGCCGCTGCTTGCCGTAGGGCAGATGGCGCGTGGCGCGGGTCGCGTCGTCGGCGAGGCGCAGGCGCGTCAGGATTTCATGGGCCTCGTCGATGGCCGAGCCATGGGCGGTCAGCGGCCTCCAGAACTGCGCGGCCTCTCCCTCGCGTTCGCAGATCGCCATCACCACCGATTCCAGCGGCGTGAGATCGGGGAACAGCGTGTTGATCTGGAAGGTGCGCGTCAGACCGCGGCGAACGCGAGCGGCAACCGGGGCACGCGTGATGTCCACGCCTTCGAGCAGGATGCGTCCGCTGTCGGGCGCAAGTTGGCCGGTGATCAGGTTGATCAGCGTCGTCTTGCCCGCACCGTTCGGGCCGATCAGCGCGTGGCGCGCGCCGCGCGGCAGTTCGATCGAAACGTCGCGGGCGACCTCCAGCGAACCGAAGCTCTTGCGAACGGACTGGGTTGCGAGGACGGCTTCGCTCATCCGCCGAGCCTCCGCAACAGGCTGGACAGGCCGCCCAGAATGCCCTTCGGCATGAACAGCACGACGACCATCAGCAGGACGCCGATCCAGAAATACCAGTATTGCGGGTTCATGTCGGAAAGCTGGTCCCTGGCGATCATGAAGATGGCCGCGCCCAGAATGGCGCCGTAGATCCGGCCGGTGCCGCCGAGGATCAGCATGACCACGACATCGGCCGAGCGCTGGAAGCTCAGCGAGTCGAGCGAGACGGTCTCGGTCGTCTGGGTGAGCACCGCGCCGGCGATGCCGGCAATGCCGGCCGAGATCGCGTAGACGATCTGCAAATGGCGGCGCCAGGGCGAGCCGATCGCCGGCATGCGGGCAAGGTTCTCGCGTACGCCGCGCAGCGACAGGCCGAAGGAGGAATGGACGATGCGCCGTGCGGCGACCACGCCAACGAAGAGCACGGCGAGCGCGTAGGCATAGGCCGTATAGCCCCACAGATCGAACTCGAAGGTATTGAAGATCGGCCAGACGTCGACGCCCTGCAGCCCGTCGGTGCCGCCCGTCAGCCAGCCCAGCGAGTTGGCAAGTTCGGCGGTGAGCAGTCCAAGGCCGAGCGTGATCATCAGGAGCGCCAGATGCTGGACGCGGACGATCATGAAGCTGACCAGAAAGCCGACCAGCGCGGCAAACAGGCCAGCCACAAGCATGCCGCTCAGCGGTTCGCCCCAGCCTGTCTTGGTCAGCAGACCGGCGCAATAGGCGCCCAGCCCGAAGAACATCGCGTGACCCAATGTAACGATGCCGGCATAGCCGAGCACGAGGTCGACGGAGACCGCGAACAGTGCTGTGATCGCAATCTGGCTGGCAAGGGTCAGATAGGTGGGGAAGAACCAGAACGGAATGAAGGCGGCCAGCCAGAAGGCCAGCTCATAGGGGGACCATCTCGCCTGCCGGCGGAGCCAGGCACGCGGATCGATGGCGCGCGGATCAGAGGCGGGTGAAGACTGTGTCGTCATGGCCATCTACCGCTTTCCGAACAGGCCCTGCGGGCGCAGGAACAGGACGGCCACCATGATCAGGTAAATCATGAACGCGCCGAGATCGGGCACGAAATACTTGCCCGCGACATCGGCGATGCCGAGCAGGCTGGCGGCGACGAAAGAGCCGGCGATGGAGCCGAGACCACCGACCGACACCACGATCATCACATAGACCAAATAGTGAAAACCAAAGGAAGGATCGAGCCCGACCATCTCGATCGCCAGTGCCCCGCCAAGGCCGGCAAGGCCCGAGCCGAGCGCGAAGGTGACGGCGAAGATGGTGTCGACGTCGATGCCGAGGCCCTGTGCGGCGCGCTGGTTGTCGACGGCGGCGCGGACCTGCGCACCGAAGCGCGTATATTCAAGGCCGAGCACCAGCAGGCCGGTGATTATGAGCGCGACGACGATCAGGAAGATGCGATAGCTGCCGAAGCGCAATCCGGCGAATTCGGTCACGCCGCGCAGGAACTCGGGAAGCTGGATGGGCTGCTGCGCCGTGCCGAAGATGTAGGCCGCGCTGGCGGAGGCAACGAAAACCAGACCGATGGTGAACAGGACCTGGTTGAGTTCGCCGGAACGGTAGAGCCGACGAAACAGGGTGCGCTCGAAGGCCACACTTACCAGTGCGGCGAAGACAAAGGCGGCTGGCAGCGACCAGAGGAAGGGCAATCCGAGTTCGCGGGTGACGACCACCGTCACGTAGCCGCCCAGCATGGCGAATGCGCCATGGGCCAGGTTGACGAAGTTCATCAGCCCCAGCGTGACCGAAAGTCCCACCGACAGGACGAACAGGAGCATCCCGAAGGCGAGCCCGTCGAACAGGACGATCGCGAGGTTTCCAATCACGGTCTGGAACCATTCTTCGTTGGAGGTGCCTGCCGGCAGTCGCCGGCAGGCCTTGTCTCGGGCGGGAGGCTAGTTGGCCATCCCGTGCAGGGGATCCTTCACCTCTGGGATCTCGTCGATGACAACGTTCTGGAGCTTGCCGTCGACTTCCTTGACCTCGCGGATATAGACCGACTGGATGACGTCGCGCGTTTCCGGGTCGATCGTCATCGTGCCGCGCGGGCTTTCCCACGACATGCCCTTGGACGCTTCCACCAGGGCCTCGGCGCTGGTGTCGCCACCGGTCTTCTTCAGCGCCTCGTAGATGAGGTGCATGCCGTCATAGCCGCCGACGGAATAGATGTCGGGGCTGCGGCCGCCATTGGCTGCGCGATAGGCCTCGACGAAGGCGTTGTTCGTCGGGTCGTCGCGCTCCATGGTGTAGTTGAAGGTGGTGATGATGCCTCTTGCGGTATCGCCCATGGACTCGATCGCCTCGGGGAAGGTCAGTTCACCCTGCGCCAGCAGCTTCACATCGGGTGGGGTCAGGCCGCGCTGGGCAAGCGCCTTGCCGAGCGCGGGCGGCTGCGCGCCACCGGGAATGAAGACGAAGACGGCTTCCGGCGATGCGTCCTTGATGCGCTGGACAAAGGCCGAGAAATCCGGCGGACCCATCGGGCTGGTATCGGCGCCGACGATGGTGCCGCCGGCATCGGTAAAGCCCTTGGCGAAGGATTTTTCGGCGTCATGGCCGGGCGCGTAATCGGCGACCAGCGTGTAGGCCTGCTTCACGCCGGCCTTCTCGAATGCCCATTTGCCAAAGGCAGTGTTGAGCTGGGGAATGGTCATCGAGGTGCGCACGATAAGCGGCGACTTCTCGGTGATGACCGAGGTCGCTGCGTTCATGACGACCATGAACTTCTTGCCCTGATCGGCAACGCCGGCCGCGCCGAGCGCCTCGGGCGTCAGTGTGAAGCCGGCGAGGATGTCGACGCCGTCGCGCACCACGAGTTCCTGGGCCAGACGCTTGGCTTCGTCGGCCTTCGGGCCGCCGGTGTCCTTCTTGATGATCTCGATCTTCTTGCCGGCGACCTCGTCGCCATGCTGGGCGATATACAGGTCGATGCCGGCCTGCATCTGGTTCGCGGTGTCGGCGAACGGACCCGAATAGGCCATGATCAGGCCGATCTTGACGGTGTCCTGAGCGCTGGCCTGGGCCGACCAGACAAGGCCGACGCCGAGCGTCAGGGCCGCTGCGATTCTTCCAAGCATGCCATCCTCCCGATAGGTTTGCGTTTGTTGCCGAGCTGTTTGGGCAACCGGCAACTCAGGTTTAATGTATACAGATAGCGCGTTCAAGCTGTCATCAGGCCGCCTTGTCGCGGATGCGGCAATGTGCGCGGCGGCCCTGCCGGACTGTATTGCACGCAAAAGGGATACGGCAACAAGGTTGTCAGGTTCTCCGGCATGCGCATACGCAATGGTGCCGGCTATTGCCGGACAAAGCGTCCACAATGTATACATCAATGAGGCGCTCACCGGTCACGGCCTCGTCAGTACGGACACGCACCTAGCCATTCTTGCGCCAGGCCCAAGCGACAAATCCGGTTGCGGACAAGGCCGGAAAGGCCGACGATCACGACCGGACGGTCGAGCGGACGGAGACCGGGAGGAGAGGATGAGCGTCGTGAATGGTATGCAACGTACGGCAGCGGCCCAAACTATCGCGCATCGCGAGGCCGATTTCTGGCAGCCGCGTGTTTCGACGCGTGAGACGGACGATGGCGTCCTCTATGTCGAGCAGCAACTCGAATTACCGCCCTATCCCGAGCGGATTACCGACGTTCTGCTGGAACAGGCCCAAAAGGTGCCGGACCGCACGCTCTTTGCCGAGCGCGACCCGAACGGCGCGTGGCGCAGACTGACCTATTCGGATGCCGTCGACGGCATGCGCCGGCTCGGACAATACCTTCTCGACCACGGCCTGTCGTATGAAGCCCCGCTTGCCATCCTGTCGGGCAACAGTATCGACCATGCGCTGCTTTCCCTGGCAGCGATCCATGTCGGCATCCCCTGCGCCGCGATCTCGCCGGCCTATTGCCTCGTCTCGCAGGATTACGCCCGCCTGAAGGACGTATTCGCCGCGATCCGACCGGGCATGGTCTATGCCGACGACGCCGAGACCTTCATGCCCGCAATCGAGGCCGTCGCGAGCCCGGACACGCATCGCCTGTTTTCGAAACACGCACCGGTGGGCCGGCAGGCTTTCGCTCATGCGCTGGCTACGGAAGCCGGCGACGCCGTGGACAAGGCACATGCGGCGGTCACACCCGACACGGTCGCCAAATTCCTGTTCACATCGGGCTCGACGGGCACGCCAAAGGCGGTGATCAACACCAATCGCATGATCTGCGCCAACCAGATCATGGTCCGCGAGGTCTACAGCTACTTCAAGGACGAACCGCCGATCCTGCTCGACTGGGCGCCGTGGCATCACACCGCCGGCGGCAACAAGCTGTTCTTCATGACGATGTTCAATGGCGGCTCGTTCTACATCGACGACGGACGACCGACGCCGCACGAAATCCTCAAGACCGTTCGCAATCTGAGGGAAGTCTCGCCGACCTGGTATTTCAACGTGCCCAAGGGCTTCGAGACGCTGATCCCGCACCTCGAAGGGGACGCCCAGTTGCGTGCGAACTTCTTCAAGGACATCAAGATCCTCTGGTATGCTGGCGCGAGCATGGCGCAGCACACCTGGGACGCGCTGGAGCGGTTGGCGGTCGAGGAGACCGGAACGCGCATCGTCATCGGCACCGGGCTCGGCGCCACGGAGACGGCGCCGGCGACGCTGATGTGCACATGGCCGCAGGAAAAGCCCGGCAATGTCGGCCTGCCCTGCCCCGGCGTCACGCTCAAGCTGGTACCGGTCGACGGCAAGTACGACGCCCGCGTCAAGGGTCCCAACATCACGCCCGGCTACTGGAACGCACCGGAACTGACGCAAGCCGCCTTCGACGAGGAAGGCTATTACCGCTTCGGCGACGCGGTGCGTTTCGTCGAGCCCGGCAACGCGGCGGCCGGCTTCATGTTCGATGGGCGCACGGCGGAGAACTTCAAACTCGATACCGGCACCTGGGTCGCGACCGGCGCGCTTCGGACGGCCTTCGTCGACCATTTCGGCGACATCGTGCGCGATGCCGCGATCGCGGGCGCCGACCGGCCCTACCTCGGCGCGCTCGTCTTCGCCAACAACGCCATCCTGGCGGAACTGGCGGGCGATCCCGGAAAGACCGACGATCCGGCCTCGCTCTATGCCGATCCGGCCGTCCGGACGCGCTTCACGGCATTGCTTCGCGACATGGCGCAAAGTGCCACTGGCTCTTCAACCCGCATCCGCCGCATCCTGCTGGTCGAGGAGCCGCCGTCGATGGACGCCGGCGAACAGACCGACAAGGGTTCGCTCAACCAGCGCGCCGTGCTGGCCAACCGGGCAGACCTCGTGGAGGAACTCTATGCGGGTAGCGAACGGGTGATCGAAATCTGATCCGCGCCCGCATGCGTGGCGGTCCACAGCCTTTCGCATAGCGAAATGGTGCCGCCGTTGCGATTGGTGTATACAATCGCAAAATGTGGCGCCGCGCCTGAAATGCGTGCCCGCAATGTTCCGGAGGATGGTTTGGACCAGCTCAACGAAACGAACGGCAAGACCCACGCCACCCGTGCGCTGATCGAGTTGCGCAAGCGCATTCTCAGCGGCGAACTGGTGGGCGGAACGCGCCTGTTCGAAGTGCCGCTCGCCGAGGAGCTGGAAATTTCCCGCACGCCGGTGCGCGAGGCGATGTCGCGGCTTGCCGAGGAAGGCCTGCTCGACCGGGTAAGAAGCGGCGGGTTCGTCGTGCGTTCCTTCGGCTTCTCCGATGTGGTCGATGCAATCGAATTGCGTGGTGTTCTCGAAGGCACTGCTGCCAGGCTCGCCGCCGAGCGGGGTGTCGACGCCGAGGCGATGGCGCGCATGCGCGAGATCGTGCATGCCATCGACGCATGTTTCGGCGTGACGCCGGGTGACGTCGATTTCGATGCCTATTCGGATCTGAATGCGCAGTTTCATGCCGAACTTGCCAGACTTGCCGGCAGCGAGGTTATCCGCCGCGAGGTGGAGCGCGTGTCGCGCCTGCCCTTCGCCTCGCCTTCGGCCTTTTCGCCGGATCGCGCCGACATCGACGCCTTCCGCCGCTCGCTCAATCTGGCACATGAACAGCACCGCGCCATCGTTTCGGCGATCGCCGCCCGCGAAGGCTCGCGCGCGGAGGCCCTGGCACGCGAACATGCCCGCGCCGCACGTCGCAATCTTGAGCATGTGCTGCGTGAAGACCGCAGCCTGATCGAGCGCATGCCCGGTCTGGCCCTGCTGATCGACTGACGGCGCGCACCTTCCACGACCCGATCTCCTGGCTGCACAGGCTATTCACGCGACGATCGCTTCCGTAAACGGCCGGCACGCGTCCGACGCGGCGTGCCGCTCGCGAAAATTGCTTGCAACGCTGCGCCATATCCGGCAGAGAATGTATACACAATGCATTCGCAAAATGGGAGGAAGCCAAATGTCAAAGGCATCACTTGCCGCCGTGATCAAGGAATCCGGCAATCCTGTCGAGATGCTCCGCAACTCGAAGATCGGGATGTATGTATACCCTGTCGTCGCGCCGGAGTTCACCAACTGGCGTGACGAGCAGCGCGCATGGCGCGATTCCGCCGTGCTGTTCGACCAGACGCACCATATGGACGAACTGATCGTCGAAGGCCCGGACGCGGAGAAGTTCCTGGCCCATCACGGCATCAATTCCTTCGGCAATTTCGATCTCAATCGCGCCAAGCACTTCGTGCCGGTCACGCCGAACGGCCATGTCATCGGCGACCACATCATCTTCCGCGAGCGCGAGGACAAGTTCATCCTGGTTGGCCGCGCACCGACGGCCAACTGGCTGAAATTCTGCGCCGCCATTGGCAAATGGTCGGTCCGCATCATCCACGATCCGCGCTCCGACAGCCGTCCCGACGGCGAACGCGTGATGCGCACCCATTACCGCTTCCAGATCCAGGGGCCGGAAGCGCCGAAGATTTTCGAGAAGATGAATGGCGGGCCGGTTCCCGACATCAAGTTCTTCCATGTCGACTGGATCAATGTCGGCAACAAGAAGGTGCAAGCGCTGCGCCACGGCATGTCCGGCGCACCGGGCCTGGAAATCTGGGGTCCCTACGCCGACAAGCATTACGTGCTGTCGACGATCCTGCAGGCCGCGCGCGACGCCGGTGTCGACCTGGTACGCTGCGGTTCGCGCGCCTATTCGACCAACACGCTTGAGTCGGGCTGGATTCCCTCGCCGCTGCCGGGCATCTATACCGGCGACGGCATGCTCGCCGAGTACCGCGAATGGCTCGGCCCGGACAGCTATGAGGCCATGGGCTCGATCGGTGGCTCCTTCGTTTCCGACAATATCGAGGACTACTACGTCAATCCGTTCGAGCTGGGCTACGACTTCTATATCGGCTGGAAGAAGGATGACTTCATCGGCAAGACTGCGCTGGAGAAGATCAAGGCCGAAGGCCCGAAGCGCAAGAAGGTCACCTTCGAGTGGAACCCGGACGACGTGCTGAAAGTCATCGCCTCGGGCTTCGAGCAGGGCACGCCCTACAAGTGGATCGACTTCCCGCAGCCCAACTATGCCTCCTCGTCGGCCGACATGATCATGAAGGACGGCAGACAAGTCGGCATGAGCATGTTCAACGGCTACACCTGGAACGAACGTCGCGTCCTGTCGCTCGGCGTCGTCGATACCGACATCCAGGAAGAGGAAGTGCTCACATTGGTCTGGGGCGAGCCGGAATCGACCCAGAAGACCTCGACCGAGAAGCACAAGCAGACCGAGATCCGCGTACGCGTCGCCCCGACGCCCTATGCCGCCGAAGCCCGCGAGAACTATGCGGACAGCTGGCGCAACAAGAAAGGCGCGTGACGCATCAACGCCCTCGCCTAAACGCGAGGCAAGGGATAACAATCGCGGGCGTCGTCGCAAGGCGGCGCCCGTTTTCTTGAAAGCCCACGATCTTCCAAAACCTCCCGGAGACATGATGAACGACCACATCCTGACCCTTCGCTGCGAAAACCGTCCCGGTATCGTCGCGGCGGTGGCCTCGCGGCTTGCCGCCAATGGCGGCAACATCACCGAGGCCGCGCAGTTCGACGATCCCGAAACCGGCAAGTTCTTCATGCGCGTGGCGTTTTCGATGGACGGCGACGTGGCTGCGTTCGAGCAGGGTTTCGGCGAGGATGTCGCGAAGTTCGGGTTCGACTGGTCGCTTCGCCCGGCCGATGCCCGGCGCAAGGTGCTCATCCTCGTCTCCAAGTTCGATCACTGCATGGGCGACCTGCTCTACAGGATGCGGATCGGTGAACTGAACATGGATTGCGTGGGGATCGTCTCGAACCATCCCGCCGAGGCGCTGAACCTTACACTGCATGAGGGCCTGCCCTACCATCACCTGCCGATCACGAAGGATACCAAGGCGCAGCAGGAAGCGCAGATCAAGGAGGTGATCGAGCAGACCGGTGCCGAACTCATCGTGCTGGCCCGCTACATGCAGATTCTGTCGGACGATTTCTCCGCCTATCTCTCCGGACGCTGCATCAACATCCACCATTCCTTCCTGCCCGGCTTCAAGGGCGCGAAGCCCTATCACCAGGCGCATGAGCGCGGCGTGAAGATGATCGGCGCCACCGCGCATTACGTCACGGAAGACCTCGACGAAGGCCCGATCATCTCTCAGGACGTGGAGCATGTGAGCCATGCCGACACGCCGGACGACCTCGTGACCAAGGGGCGCGACATCGAGCGGCGCGTGCTGGCGCGGGCCGTGGCACTGCATCTGGAAGACCGGGTGCTGATCAACGGTCGCAAGACGGTGGTGTTCGGCCGCTGAACCACGCCAACCTTGAAACCGGCCGGGATTTGGATCATCAAACGGACGCGCCCGATGCCGGGTTATCCGGCGGCGCGGAGGTGACCGCATGATCATTGGCTTTATCGGTTTCGGGGAAGCTGCCCGCGCGTTTCAGGAGAGCCTGCACGTACGCGACGCCTCGCTGGCCTTCGCCGCCTACGACATCCTGCTCGACAATGGAGCGACGGCGCCGGCCATGCGCGGCGAGATGGAACGGCGCGGCGTCGCGATCGCCGAAGAATGCGCGGGGGTTGCGAACGCCGACTGGATCATCTCGGCGGTGACGGCCGACCAGAGCCTTGTCGCGATCGAGGCGCTCGCGCCGCATCTGTCGGCCGGCCGGACCGTCATCGACATCAACTCCGTCTCGCCGGACCGCAAACGCGAAAGCGCCGCGCTGGTCGAACAGGCCGGCGCGACCTATCTCGACATGGCCGTGATGGCGCCGGTGCATCCGCGCGCTCACCGCACACCGGTGCTCGTCGCCGGTGCCGTCTCTGCAAACTTGCTTGAAACGCTCGAGCGGCTGGACTTCTCCTTTCGTATCGTTGGAGACGAAGTCGGCCGCGCCACGGCGATCAAGATGGTGCGCTCGTTGTTCGTGAAGGGGCTGGAAGCCATCACCGTGGAGGCGCTGCTGGCGGCGCAGGCCTCCGGCTGTTTCGACGACATTTTCGACTCGCTGTCCTCCTCCTTCGCAGGTCTGGGCTGGCCTGAATTCGCCAACTACGAGTTCGAGCGCACGATACGCCACGGCAAGCGCCGCGCCGCGGAGATGCGCGAGAGCGCGGCCACTGTCGCCGCGCTCGGCCTCAATGGCAGGCTCGCCGACGAAATCGCCAATGTTCAGAACGAGATGGGCAGGCTCGATGCGCCCCTTCCCGATGGCGATCTGAAGGACGCGATCGCGGCAATCCTCGCTGCCCGACTGAATTCCGGCAAGGCCTGATCCTCGGCCTTATATGGCGCCGCGCCGTTGCAAAGCATCGCGGGAGAGCTGCGCCGTCGATCCAACTTCATTGTATGCAAGCCCAGCGAAGGCGACCAATTTTCGCGTTTGCGACCTCGCAATTTCTGAAAACGACATTATCCTATTACGTTGTTTTTGTTGTATTTATTCAAGCTTCCGAGAAATCGTGAAAAGAGGCGTTGCAGCCCACCGTCAAAACTTTGTATACACGAATGACGTATTCATCCGGGAGGACGGTTCCGCCATGCTGAATTTCACAGGTCGCCGCAGTCGAGATGTCGAAAGCCCCAGGCTTGCAGAGTTCGTGTCCGGCTTTTCGATCGAGGTGATGCCGCGCACGGCGGCCAAGGTCGAGGACTTCAAGGCGCTACTGCCCACCGGTACGCGAGTTTATATCGCGCATATCGAGGGCACGCCGATCGATGAGATGGTCGACACGGCCAAACGGCTGAGCGCCGATGGTTTCGAGGTCATGCCGCACTTTCCCGCGCGCATCATCGAGAACGAGCAGGTGCTGGAGAACTGGGCCGGGCGCTATCGCGACGAAGCAGGTGTCGAGCAGGCGCTGGTGCTCGCCGGTGGCGTCGACAAGCCGGTCGGCGCCTATCACTCCTCCATGCAGTTGCTGGAGAGCGGTGTGTTCGAGAGGGCAGGCTACAAGCGGCTGCATGTCGCCGGCCACCCGGAAGGCAACAAGGATATCGATGCCGACGGCTCAACCCGCCTGGTCGACGAGGCGCTCGCCTGGAAACAGGCCTTCGCCGAGCGCACCGGCATCGAGATGGCGCTTGCCACGCAGTTCGCCTTCGACGCCAAGCCGGTGATCGCCTGGGCCGAGCGCATCGCCGCGAACGGCATCACGCTGCCGATCCATGTCGGTGCGGCCGGCCCGGCCAAGCTGCAGACGCTGATCAAGTTCGCCATGGCCTGCGGTGTCGGCCCGTCCCTGAAAGTGCTGCAGAAGCGCGCGACCGACGTGACCAAGCTGATGCTGCCCTATGAGCCGACCGAGGTGCTGTCGGCGCTGGCCGACCACAAGGCGGCCAATCCGGACAGCCTGATCTCGCAGGTCCATTTCTTCCCGCTCGGCGGCATCCGCACCAATGCCGAATGGGCGAACGACCAGCTCAAGGCGGCACGCGCGGCCTGATCGCCCTGCCCCTGTCGCGACTTACGCGCCCGCGAACTCACAGGAGTTCGTGGGCGTTTTCTTCTCCGATCCGGCGCATGTTCTCGACGAGGATGGTGGCGGAAGGTGTCATCAGCCCCTGCCGCCGGCGATAGATCCGGAAATTGCGGCGCCATTCGAGTTCCGCGCACGGGACACGTGCCATGGTGCCGGCGGCCAGTTCCTCGCGCAGCAGCGGCACCGGCATCCAGCACAGCATGTCCTGGCCGAGCACGGCGGATTTTAGCACCTGCACCGACCGGGAAGTCAGCGCGGGCTGCCTCGGCTCGAGGTCCCGGCCATGGAAGCGGCGCAGCCATTCGCGCATGACGGGGGTGGCGATAGGCGGCAGTGCCCAGTCGCGGTCCGCAAGGTCTTGCAGCGCGACCTCCGCACGTCCCGCCAGCGGATGATCGGCGCGGACGAAGGCGGCAACGGTGTCGTGCAGGACCGCCGGCGTGGCCAGCGCTTTGCCGTCGGAGGCCGCCATGCCGGCGAGGTCGCCGCCGACCTGCCCGACGACGGTCCCCGCGTCCTCGCGCTGCTCGTCCGACGTGTGCTCGGCGGCCTCGG
>JBHIWX010000039.1:0-35485 GCA_041987205.1 Rhizobiaceae bacterium
GGCATCGTGCTCGGCATTTCCGGCCTGCTCGCCGTGTTCCTGACCATCCTCTTCGTCGTCAAGGGAACGGCCGTGCTGCCGGCCACGGCGGCGCTCGCCTGGGGCGTGCTTGCCTATGTCTGTGTCGATTTCGGCTTCTGGGACCGGGTGATCTCGATCACCACCTCCAACCTGCCGATCTGGCGCGCGGGCACGGAAGTGTTCCTGTCGGCTGCGCTGGTGATCTTCCTCTACGCCTATCTCAACCTCAATCGCTGGCACTCGCATTTCTCCACCGTGGCGATGGCGTGGCTCTTGTCGCTGGTCGTCATCATCGGCGTGGCGGTGGCGCTGCCGGACGTGGCGGCGGGCATCGCCCGGATTTCCTTTGCCGCGACGGGCTTGGCCGGCGCCGGCCTCATCCTCTACCAGTCGCTGCACCGCTACGACCGCGCGGTGATGCTGATCCCGACCTGGATCCTGATGCTGGCCTGGCTGTTCGGCGGCTGGCTGACCGTGACCGGGCAAATCTCCAACGACATCATCCAGCCGGCGCTTTCGGGCGGGCTGGTGCTGCTGGTCATGCTGCTCGGCTTCACCGTGATGCAGCACGCCTTCGCCGGCGGCGCGCTGGCCGAAGGCCTCGTCAGCGACGTGGAGCGGCAGGCGCTGGCGCTCACCGGTTCGGGCTATATCGTCTGGGACTGGGACGTGACGCGCGACTACATCCATACCGGGCCGGAGGCGGCGCAGATCCTGTCGCTTGGGGAACGCGCCCTCAACGGGTCGGTGAACCACTGGATGAACGTGCTGCATCCCAATGACCGCGACCGATTCCGCACCACGCTCGACGCGTTGGTCGAGCACAGGCGTGGCCGAATTTCGCAGACCTTCCGGGTACGCAGCGACGGCGGGGCCTATCACTGGTTCGCGCTGCGCGGCCGGCCCCTTCTCGGCGCCGATGGCGAGGTGATACGCTGCGTGGGCACGCTATCCGACGTCACCGACGCCAAGAACGCCGAGGAAAGGCTGCTGCACGACAGCGTGCACGACAACCTGACCGGGCTCGAGAATCGGCAATTGCTGGTCAGCCGACTCGACACGGTCATCACCATGGCGCGCAAGAATGCGACGCCGCGCCCGTCCATCTTCCACATCAATATCGACCATTTCCGCGAGTTGAACGCGCGGCTCGGTTTCGGTGTCGGCGACACGATCCTGCTCACCGTGGCGCGGCGCTTCTCGCGGCTTCTGCGCGAGGGCGACTGCCTGGCGCGGCTTGGTGGCGACCAGTTCGCCGTGCTGCTGGTCTCGGAAACCTCGGCCGACAAGATCGCCGCCTTCGCCGACCTGCTGCGACGTACGCTGAAAGCACCCGTCCAGTTCGCGGGCGAGGAGATCGAACTAACCGCCTCGATCGGCATCGCGACCTGGACCACCGACCATCGCGAGGCGAGCGACGTGCTGCGCGACGCGGAACTCGCCATGCTGCACGCCAAGCGGTTCGGTGGAAACCGGATCGAGCCGTTCCGCCCGGCCTTCAGGGTCGGCAAGGACGAGGTCACCGTCCTGCTTGAAGAGCTCAAGGAAGCGATCGCGCGCAACCAGATTTCAGTGCTTTACCAGCCGATCGTCCATCTGGACGACCGCACCATTGCGGGTTTCGAGGCGCTGGTACGCTGGCAGCATCCCAAGCTCGGCACGGTCTCGCCGGCCGATTTCGTGCCGATGGCGGAGCGTTCCGGCCTGATCAACGATATCGGACGTCACGTGCTCACGACGGCGGCGCGCGATTTCAAGCGCATCGTCGAGCGCAGCGATGATCCCGACATCTTCATCTCGGTCAATATCTCCAGCCGGGAGGTTCTGCGCCACGACATCGTCGCCGACATCCGCAACGTCCTGACGCGTACGAGCCTCGCACCCGACCGAATGCGCATCGAACTGACCGAGGGGCTGGTGATGGAGAATCCGGAAAGTTCGGCCGAGGTACTCAACCAGATCAAGGCACTTGGCGTCGGCCTGTCGATGGACGATTTCGGCACCGGCTATTCCAACCTCGCCTATGTGATGCGCTTCCCCTTCGACACGATCAAGATCGACAAGAGCTTCATCCAGGCTCGCGAAAAGGCCGAGCGCTCGATCGTCATCCGCTCGATCATCGCCATGGCGCATGGGCTGGACCAGCGGGTCATCGCCGAGGGGCTGGAATACGAGGCCGACGCCGTCGAGCTGTTCGAGCTAGGCTGCGAATATGGCCAGGGTTTCCTGTTCGGCGAGGCGATGGGCCCGGAAGAGGCCGGCAATCTGGTCGCGGAAGAATATCGCCTGGCGGGGCAATAATTTCGCTCACGGCCGTGCGCGGCTCCGCCGCTGGCCTGCGCGGGCGCGTCGCAGTAGCGACGGTCGCTCTTCGCTCCTGCGCTTCGCGCTTGCGAGTTTACACGAAGCTGAATTTTCTCGGCGTAGGGCGGGCCTGACCGTCCCGGCGGAGGCCAACTATGCATGCCCGGCTTCGGCCGACAGGAAGCTGGGGTCGATGCCGAGATTGCGCAGGGCACGCTCGTATTTGGTGTCGTCGCCGCGGTCGAAGACCAGGGTCGCATCCGCCGGGGAGGTCAGCCAGCCATTGGCGGCGATTTCTTCTTCCAGCTGCCCGCTGGCCCAGCCGGAATAGCCCAGCGCCAGCATGGCACGTTCCGGTCCGCGACCCGTCGCGATCGCGCGCAGGATTTCAAGCGTCGCGGTGAGCGAGACCTGCTCGTCGATGCGGACCGTCGTCTCGAGATGGAAATCCGGCGAATGCAGCACAAAGCCCCTGCCCGGCTCGACCGGCCCGCCGGTGTGCAGCGGCATCTGCTCCAGTTCATCGGAAATGATGTCGTCCTCGTCATCGGAGATGATCGAAAGCTGGCGCATGAAGTCCGGCAGCGAGGGGCGTTCCATGACCTGGTTGACGACGAAGCCCATCGCCCCGTCGTTCGAGTGCGCGCACAGGAAGATCACCGTGCGCTCGAAACGCGGATCGCCCATGCCGGGCATCGCGATCAGAAACTGGCCCTCCAGGCTGTCCGTCTTGTCGTCCATGCTATCCCTGCTCATTCCATCCGGCCCTGAACCCGGAGATGCCTTAGGCTTGCTTGACCGGCCCGGCACCCATCAGACCATATCACCATCGCTCCGGTCGAACGCAATTACGGACGGCTCACCAAAATATGACACCAATTGTTCGCTAGCCCTCTCGCCGAAACACCGGCAACGTCCTAACTGGAACCCATGTCATATTCGTTCAAGTTCATGCCCGCATTTTCAATTTCCGCTTTTCCGGCGGTTGCCGCCATGCTCGCCATGGCGCTGGCTTTCGTGCCGGGATCGGCGCGCGCTGCCAGTACCCAATGGGAAGATCTGGGCGGCGGCAAGGCAAGGCTGGTCGCCACGCTCAACCCGTCGACGAACCAGGTTTCCGGTGTTATCGAGTTCCAGCTCGACAAGGGCTGGAAGACCTATTGGCGAGAACCCGGCGCTTCCGGCATTCCGCCGCAATTCGATTTCTCCGGCTCTCGCCATTTCGCCGCCGGCGAGATCGGCTTTCCCGTACCCGAACATGTCGTTCTGAAGGATTCGGAATTCGTCGGCTATCACGACCGGGTCATGTTCACCTTCGAAGGCATGGTGACGGATTTTGCATCGGATGGCGCGATCCGGCTCAACCTGCTCGCAGGTGTGTGCGAGGAGATCTGCATTCCGGCGACGGCCGCGTTCGAACTGCCCACAAGCGACCTCATGGTGTCCGATCCGCTGGCCGAGCAGGCCGTGGCGAAAGCCATACTGGCGCTGCCCGGCGCGCCGAAGGACACCTTCCGCGTCGACAAGGCGACGGTTTCGGGCGATGCGATCGAGATTTCCGCCACGCTGCCCGACACCGAAGGCAAGGCCGACCTGTTCGTCGAGGGACCGTCGAGCTGGCGTCTGCTGCCCGCGAAACTTGTTTCCCGCGAGGGCGGCAGCGCGCGCTTCAGCCTCGACCTGTCGCACCTGCCCGCCGACGCCGAACCCCGGCACACCGAGCTGCGTTTCACCCTGGTCAGCAATGGCGCGGGTATCGAGCAAAGGTTGGCGCCGGAATAGGAGCCAGTAATAGTGGCTCAGAAAAAAGCGCGACGTGAAAAATCACGGGCAGCACTCGATTTCGACAAGGTCGCCGCTATAACTTCTGGTGTCCATTCCCGCCAACATCCCGGCGGACCAATCTTTTTCCTGCAAACACGCCCGATACCGGGGCACTCCAACGGAGAATTACCATGACGATTTCGGTCGGCGAAAAACTGCCTAACAGCAAGTTCAAGATCATGACGAATGACGGCCCGGACGAAATGACGACCGAGCAGGTCTTCGCCGGCAAGAAAGTCGTCCTGTTTGCCGTTCCCGGAGCCTTCACGCCCACCTGCCACATGAACCATCTGCCCGGCTTCCTCGAGCATTTCGACACGATCAAGGGCAAGGGCATCGACGAGATCGCCGTTGTTTCCGTCAACGACGTCTGGGTCATGGATGCCTGGGCGCAGAACACCAAGGCCAAGGGCAAGCTCCTCGTGCTGGCCGACGGCAGCGCGGAGTTCACCGATGCGATCGGCCTGGGGCAGGATCTGACGATTGCCGGCATGGGACCGCGCTCGAAGCGCTATTCGATGATCGTCGAGGACGGCGTGGTCAAGGAGCTCAACATCGAGGAATCGCGCGGCGTGGAAGTTTCCGGCGCGGCGACCATTCTCGAGCAGCTCTGAAGCTCAGTCGGCCGGCTTGCGCCGCTTCTTCTGGAAGGGCGCCATGCCGGCACGGGCGAGTTCGTCGGCCTTCTCGTTTTCGGGATGGCCGGCGTGCCCCTTTACCCAATGCCATTCGATGGCGTGCGCCTTCGTAGCCTCATCGAGTTCGCGCCACAGATCCTCGTTCTTGACCGGCTTCTTCGCCGCTGTCTTCCAGCCATTGCGCTTCCAGTTGTGGATCCAGCCGGTCACCCCGCCGCGCACATATTGCGAGTCGGTGTGGATGTGCACCTTGTAGTCGCGGCTGATCTTCTTCAGCGCGCCGAGCGCGCGGATCGCAGCCATCAGTTCCATGCGGTTGTTGGTCGTCTCCGCCTCGCCGCCGGACAATTCCTTTTGATGGCCGTTATAGCGCATGAGCACGCCCCAGCCGCCCGGCCCGGGATTGCCCGAGCAGGCGCCGTCGGTCCAGATATCGATGGTATCACTCATTCCTGCTCCGCTTCCGCGACATGTCCGGCCGGATCGAGACCATAGGCGCCGGCATTGCCGATGCCCTGATGGAAGCGCAGCTTGGCAAGATATTCGCGGGGGTCGTGCGGGGTTACCAGCGCGCCGGGCGGCACGTTCAGCCAGTCGTAGAGACGGGTGAGCAGGAAGCGCAGCGCCGAACCTCGGCTGAGCACCGGCAGCGCCTCGAACTCGTCGGCACCGAGCGGCCGCCTCGCGGTGTAGCCCTCCAGCAGCGCGCGCGCCTTGGTGACGTTGAACGACCAGTCCGGCTCGAAGCACCAGGCGTTCATGCAGACGGCGACGTCATAGGCGAACAGATCGTTGCAGGCGAAATAGAAATCGAAGACGCCGGACAACTCGTCCTTGAGGAAGAAGACATTGTCGCGGAACAGATCGGCATGGACGATGCCAGCCGGCAGGCCCGACGGCCATGCACCTTCGAGAAAGTCGAGCTCACTCCGGATCAGATCCGCCAGCCCCTTCTCGATCTCGTCGGCACGCTCTCCGGATTTTTCGAAGAGCGGCCGCCAGTCGGGCAGCGACAGCGCGTTGCGCCGCGTCAGCTCGAACCCCTCGCCGGCCAGATGCATGGCGGCCAGCACGTCGCCGACCTGGCGGCAATGGGCCGGCAACGGGCGCCGCACGGATACGCCGTCGAGATAGGTGACGATCGCCGCCGGACGACCGGCAAGCGCGCCGAGGAACTCGCCCGACTTCATGCGCACCGGACGCGGGCAATTGATGCCCCGATCAGCCAGATGTTCCATCAGGCCGAGGAAGAAGGGCAGGTCTGCGGCCTCGACGCGCTTTTCGTAGAGCGTCAGGATGAAGCTCGCCTGATCGGTGGTCAGCAGGAAGTTGGAGTTCTCGACGCCCTCTGCAATACCCTTGAAGGCGTGCAGGCCGCCGAGATCATAAAGACCCAGCCAGGCTTCGAGCTGATCGTCGCGAATGTCGGTATAGACGGCCAAAATGTCTGCCCCTGCTAGCCGTTGAGAAAGGCCATGTCCGCCTTTTCGAGCGGCACGTCACGCAGCGCGCGCATGACAGGGAATATCTCGGTTTCCTGCGCGGTTTCGGCAAGCTCGATCGTGGTGTCGAAGCGCTCGCGGAAGGCGGCGATGATTTCCTCGACCAGGATTTCGGGTGCCGAGGCACCGGCTGAGAGGCCGACGACGATGTCTGTCTCCCCGGCTGCGCCGATCTCGTCCCAAGGAATGTCACGCGCGGTCTGCACCAGGGCCGACTGTCTGGCGCCGGCGCGGCGGGCGACCTCGACGAGGCGCTGCGAATTCGACGAATTGGGCGCGCCGACGATGAGGAAATGATCGGCGTCCGCCGCAGCCAGCCGCACGGCCTCCTGCCGGTTGGTGGTGGCGTAGCAGATCGATTCTGCCGCCGGGGCCTCCAGTGCGGGAAAGCGCTGGGTCAGCCGCTCCAGGATGTCGCGGGTGTCGTCGACGGACAGCGTGGTCTGGGTGACGTAGCCGAGGTCGCGGCCCGCCGCATCGAAGCCGTCGGCGTCCTCGACCGTTTCGATCAGCGTGACCGAGCCCTTCGGCAATTGCCCCATCGTGCCGATCACCTCCGGGTGGCCGGCATGGCCGACGAGCAGCACATGGCGGCCGTGGCGCAGATGGCGCTGGGCCTGCTTGTGGACCTTGGAGACCAGCGGACAGGTGGCGTCGAGATAGACGAGGTTGAGGCGCTCTGCCTCGGCCGGCACGGATTTCGGCACGCCATGGGCCGAGAAGATCACTGGCTGGCCGGAATCGGGGATCTCGTCGAGCTCCTTGACGAAGATGGCGCCGCGCGCCTCCAGCCCCTCGACGACATAGCGATTGTGCACGATCTCGTGGCGGACATAGACCGGCGCGCCGTATTTCTTCAGCGCCAGGACGACGATCTGGATCGCGCGGTCGACCCCGGCGCAAAAGCCACGCGGGCCGCACAGGCGGAGCGTTACGGTCCTGGTCTTGGAGTGGGAGGGGTGATCGAGCATGCGGGGAATAGAGGTAGCGTGGCGGCGCCTGTCAAGCCCCGGCACCGCGCTCAGGCCTTCCGGCGGCGCGAATAGAGGAAAAAGCTGCCGACACCGACACAGGCGAGCGCCAGCCCGTACCAGGTGATCGCGTATTGCAGGTGGTTGTTGGGGAATTCGACCAGCGTGGCACCGCCTTTCGGATAGCCCCCGGGCACCTCGGACGGGCCGGCATCGACGATGAAGGGGACGAGCGTTTCGTCCTGATTCAGGTCCATGGTTTCGGCGAGGCCGGTAAAATCCTTCCAGAAAAACTGGCGTTTGGCGGGGTCGTTGTCGGGGACGAAGCTGTTGGGCTTTTCGAACAGGGGATTGCGGGCAAGACCGGTTACCTCGACCACGCCGTCAATCTGGCCGGCCGATCGAGTCCGGGGATCGCGCATGGCGTCCGGCACGAAACCGCGATTGACGATGGCATGGCGACCGTCTGCGAGCTTGAGCGGCGTCAGTACGTCCCAGCCCACCGTGCCGTCGCTGGTGGTGTAGAAATAAGCCTCACGATTATGGTCGTACTTGCCGGAAAGCGTCACCGGGCGATAGTCGACATCTCGGTCGCGCTGCCAAAACGCGATCATCTCCTCCAGCGGCACGGGTGCGGCCTCACGGCGCGATTCGACGGAGGCAATCAACGCCTCCTTCCAGGCGAGGCGGCGCACCTGCCAGTTGCCGAGGAGGACGAGAACGGTCGTGGCGGCGAGAATGCAGACCAGCACCAGCCAGAAGGACGAGCGTTTCACTCCAGCACGCCCTCCCTGGCGGAGTGCTGAAACTGCAGCGCGATCATGTAGGCCTTGGCGAAGCGCAGCGACCAGATGCTCGCCGCGACGATCATCGGGATCCAGATGATGACATGGACCCAGATCGGCGGGGACAACGCCGCGTCGAAGGCGAGTGCGAGGCCAAGCACGAGGAAGCCAAGGATGAGGATGACGAAGACGGCCGGCCCGTCGCCGGAATCGATGAAGGTGTAGTCCAGGCCGCAATTGGCGCATCGCTCCGCCGGCGTGAGCATGCCCTTGTAGAGCCGGCCCTGACCGCAACGGGGGCAAGCGCCTTTCAGACCGGCCTGCATGGGCGAGACCGGCGGCCAGATCGCCTTGTCGTGGTGCTGATGGCTGGACATCGTTTGATCCTTTCCCGGCTTTCCCGGCGGGCGATGGTGCCCTGCGATATTGCCCCAACGAAGAAGGCGGTCCGTTGCCGGACCGCCCTCCCCCTTTTTCGTCCGTCAGATGCTTCCGGTTCAGTGCGCGATCGGCGCGCCCCAGGAAGCCCAGACATAGATGCAGCAGAACAGGAACAGCCAGACAACGTCGACGAAGTGCCAGTACCAGGCGGCCGCCTCGAAGCCGAAATGCTGCTTCGGGGTGAACTGGCCGGCCATGGCGCGCAGCAGGCAGACGATCAGGAAGATCGTACCGACGATGACGTGAAAGCCGTGGAAGCCCGTCGCCATGAAGAAGGTCGCGCCGTAGATCGAATCGGAGAAGGCGAACGGCGCATGGGCGTACTCATAGGCCTGGACGCCGGAGAACAGGATGCCGAGCGCGACCGTCAGTGCCAGCATGAAGTTGAGCATGCCGCGCTGGTTTTCCAGCAGCGCATGGTGCGCCCAGGTCACCGTGGTGCCGGAGAGCAGCAGGATGATGGTATTGAACAGCGGCAGGTGGAAGGGATCGAGCACCTCGATGCCGGCAGGAGGCCACTGACCGCCGGTGTATTCGGCGCGGGCGACCTGATGGACTTCATTCGGGAACAGGCTGGCGTCGAAGAACGCCCAGAACCAGGCGACGAAGAACATCACCTCCGAGGCGATGAACAGGATCATGCCGTAGCGCAGGTGAATGCCAACGACCCGGGTATGGAAGCCGGCATTGGCTTCCTTCACGGTGTCTGCCCACCAGGAGAACATGGTGTAGAGAATGCCGATCAGGCCGATAAAGAACAGCCAGGGCGTCGCCAGATCGAGGCTGCCGATGGAGAAGCTGTCCTCGTTCAGCCAGCGCATGTAACCGATGCCGCCAATGGCCGTGACCAGCGCGCTGATCGAACCGATCAGCGGCCAGGGGCTCGGATCGACGAGATGATAGTCGTGGTTTGCCTTGTGCGCGTCGGCCATCATGATCTCCTGTTATCGTTGCCGCAGCCCGTTTGTCCCCCGAGCCGGCGCGTTGATCTTATCCGCCCACCGAACCGTCCTTCACGACGGTCGTGCGCGTGGTCTCGACCGGCCTGTCCTCCTCGGGAGCCGGAAAGAAGGTATAGGAAAGCGTCACCGTGTGGATGTCGCGGGTCTCCTCGGCGTCGACCAGTTCGGGGTCGACGAAGAAGACCACGGGCATGTCCAGCTTCTCGCCGGGCTTGACCACCGTTTCGGTGAAGCAGAAGCATTCAAGCTTGTTGAAATAGGCACCAACCTGCTGCGGCGTCACGTTGAAGGTCGCGGTGCCGTAAATCGTCTTGTCGGTGGTGTTTTCCGCCGTATAGGAGATTTGCCTGACCTCGCCGAGCTTGAGCGTGACCGAGCGTTGCACGGGCGTGAATTTCAGATTGAGCGCCGGCGAAACATTGGCGTCGAAGCGAACGGTGACCTCGCGGTCGATGACCTGGATGCCTTCGGAATTGACCGCCGTGCGGGTCGTGCCGCCATAGCCGGTGACCTGGCAGAACAGACGATAGAGCGGAACGGAGGCATAGGACGCGCCGATCATGCCGCCGACCGCGGCGATGCAGATGACGGCGACCGTCATGTTGGCCGAAAGGCGTCTGCCGCCGCGTGGCTTCGATGCACCGGTAGCTTCGGTCTTTGCTGTCTCGTTCTGTTGGTCGTTCTCGGTCATGGTTGCAGCAGCGCCTCAGAGGGCCCGGTTGAACATGTTGGCGCCGAGCTTGGCCCAGGTGCCGACATAAACGATCACCACGAAGGCGGCGAGCACCAGCGCAATCGCGATGTTGCGGCTGCGCCGCGCGCGCTTCTGTGCCTCGGTGAGTTCGACTCGTTCCAGTTCCTCGCCCTTTGCCATGCCGCCTCCCTCACGCGCCCACGAAATGGCGCATCACGAACGCTTCCGCGAGCAGCGTGGCGAACAGCATGAAGAGATAGAGGATCGAGAAGGCGAACAGTTTTTTGGCGGGCACCATCGTTTCGTCCTTGGCGTCCATGCGCCAGACGAGGAAGGCGCGGCGCACGAATTCCAGCCCGAGCAGAACGGAGACCGCGCCATAGGCGGAACCGGCGAAACCGATCGCCCAGGGAAGCGCGCCGGTGATCGCAAGGATCACCGCATAGGCGAGGATCTGGCGCTGGGTCGAGGCGTTGCCGCGCACATTGGGCATCATCGGCACCCCGGCGCGTTCGTAATCGTCCGACCGGAACAGGGCCAGCGCCCAGAAATGCGGCGGGGTCCACAGGAAGATGATGGCGAACAGCACCAGCGGCTCGATGCCAAGCGTGCCGGTCGCGGCGGCCCAGCCGATCACCGGCGGCAGCGCGCCTGCGGCACCGCCGATGACAATGTTCTGCGGCGTATGGCGCTTCAGCCACATCGTGTAGAACACGGCGTAGTAAAAGATGGTGAAGGCGAGCAGCACGGCCGACAGGAGATTGACGAGCAGGCCGAGCGTGACGACGGAAAAGGCCGACAGCACGATGCCGAAGGCGAGCGCCTCGCGCGGGACGATGCGCCCGGACGGGACCGGACGGCCGGCGGTGCGGCTCATCACGGCGTCGATATCGGCGTCGAACCACATGTTGAGCGCGCCGGAAGCCCCGGCACCGATGGCGATGCACAGCATGGCAATGGCGGCGATGACCGGATTGATGCCACCCTGCACATTGCCCGCGGCGAGATAGAGGCCGACGAAGCCGGTGAAGATGACGAGCGACATGACGCGCGGCTTGAGCAGCACGAAATAGTCGCGCGGCATCGCCAGGGAGATTTCCCCGGCGGCGCTTTCCAGTGCTGTCCTGTCTTCGGCCATCGCCATGTCGGCGTTCATCCTCGGTACAAAAGGCCGCCGCCGGCTATCAGAGCCGGCGACGCCATGATTTCAGTGACTACTTGATCCGCGGCAGGGTTTCCCACTGGTGGAAGGGCGGCGGCGAAGGCAGCTGCCATTCCAGCGTGGTGGCGCCCTCGCCCCACGGATTGCCCTCGGCCACGCGCTTCTTCATGAAGGCCTCGACGACGCCGATGATGAAGATCAGCACGGCGAAGGCCGAGATGTAGGAACCGATCGAGGATACGTAGTTCCAGCCCGCGAACGCATCGGGATAGTCGACATAGCGGCGCGGCATGCCGGCGAGCCCGAGGAAGTGCTGCGGGAAGAAGACCAGATTGACGCCGATGAAGGTCAGCCAGAAATGGCTCTTGGCGATCAGCGAATTGTACATGTAGCCGGTCATCTTCGGGAACCAGTAGTACCAGCCGGCGAAGATGGCGAAGACGGCGCCCAGCGACAGCACGTAGTGGAAGTGCGCCACGACGTAGTAGGTGTCGTGGAAGGCGCGGTCGAGACCGGCATTGGCGAGCTGCACGCCCGTCACGCCGCCGACGGTGAACAGGAAGATGAAGCCGATCGCCCACAGCATCGGGGTGCGGAAGGTGATCGAGCCGCCCCACATGGTGGCGATCCACGAAAAGATCTTCACGCCGGTCGGCACCGCGATCACCATGGTGGCGAAGACGAAGTAGCGCTGCGTGTTGAGCGACAGACCGACCGTGTACATGTGGTGCGCCCACACGATGAAGCCGACCGCGCCGATGGCGATCATGGCGAGCGCCATGCCCATGTAGCCGAAGATCGGCTTGTTGGAGAAGGTCGACACGATGTGGCTGATGATGCCGAAGCCCGGCAGGATCAGGATGTAGACCTCGGGGTGACCGAAGAACCAGAACAGATGCTGGAACAGGATCGGGTCGCCGCCGCCTTCAGGGGTGAAGAAGGTCGTGCCGAAATTGCGGTCGGTGAGCAGCATGGTGATGCCGCCGGCCAGAACCGGGAGCGACAGCAGCAGCAGGAAGGCGGTGATCAGCACCGACCATGCGAACAGCGGCATCTTGAAGAGCGTCATGCCCGGTGCGCGCATGTTGAAGATGGTGGTGATGAAGTTGATCGCGCCGAGGATGGAGGAGGCACCGGCGATGTGCAGCGCCAGGATCGCCAGATCCATGGCAGGTCCGGGCTGGCCGGAGGTCGACAGCGGCGGATAGATCGTCCAGCCACCACCCACGCCGGTCGAGCCGGCCGGGCCTTCGACGAACATCGAAAGCACCAGCAGGATGATCGCCGGCGGCAGGAGCCAGAACGAGATGTTGTTCATGCGCGGGAAGGCCATGTCCGGCGCGCCGATCATCAGCGGCACGATCCAGTTGCCGAAACCGCCGATCAGCGCGGGCATTACCATGAAGAAGATCATGATCAGGCCGTGCGCGGTGGTGAAGACGTTGAAGGTGTGGGGATTGGAGAAAATCTGCATCCCCGGTTCCTGCAACTCCATGCGCATCATGACGGAGAGGAAACCGCCGAGGATGCCCATGCAGATCGCGAAGATGAGATAGAGCGTTCCGATGTCCTTGTGGTTGGTCGACAAGAACCAACGACGGAAAAACGGGGGCTTGTGATCGTGTGCCTCGTGGGCCGCTGAACCTGCCATTTCCTGTCTCCTTAGAATTCCTGAGTTGCGCGCGGCAATTAGTTGCCAGCGACGCGAATGGCGCGATCGCGCTCGATTTGAGCCATCAGAGCTGCGTTGGCGCCTTCCAGATCATTGGCTGCCTGCGTTTTCCAGCTCTCGTACTGTTCCGACGAGACGACACGGATCGCGATCGGCATGAAGGCATGGTCGCGGCCGCAAAGCTCGGAGCACTGGCCGTAATAGAGGCCTTCACGCTCGGCCTTGAACCAGGTCTCGTTGATGCGCCCGGGAATGGCGTCGATCTTGATGCCGAACGCCGGCAGGGCAAAGGAGTGAATGACGTCGGCACCCGCGACGAGGACGCGGACCATGGTGTCGACAGGCACGACCACTTCATTGTTGACGGCGAGCAGGCGCGGATAGACCGCCTTGTCTTCCTTGCCGGCGTCGGCACGCTCGTCTTCCTGGAGCATCAGCGAATCGAAGGAGATGCCGCTGTCGTCCTGGTATTCATAACCCCAGTACCACTGGTAGCCGGTCGCCTTGACCGTCATCGCCGGCTCTTCCTCGGGGGCGAGCTGGCGCTGGAGCAGATTGAAGGAGGGGAAGGCGATGAAGACGAGGACGATGATCGGGACGACCGTCCAGATGACCTCGATGGCCGAATTGTGGCTGGTCCTGGAAGCGACCGGGTTGGCGCGCCTGTTGAACCGCAGCATCACGTAGAGCAGCAGCACCATCACCAGGATGGTGATGGGAATGATGAACCAGAGCGTATAGAAATCGAACCATTCGATACGCGCCATGATGTCGCTGGCCGGCGCCTGATGCCAGATTTCCCAGGGCCTTGGCTGGTCGGCATGGGCCGTTCCCGCCAGTATGCTGAACAATCCCGCAATCGCTGCAAATGCCGTGAATTTCTTCACCATCGTTCTCCTCTGTCGGCGGACAGCAGAATCCACCTGCAATGGCGTTTGTCAAACCATAACCGCTTCCGCCCCGCAACGGCCAGCCCGTCGCGGTTTGTGCGGCATTTTTGCACGGGAGCTTGCCAGGGCGTGGATGCGAATGGTCGCCGCAGCCCCAAAAAGGCCTGCTTTTACCCTATTGGTCGCGACATCCGCCCCGCGAAACCGCATTGGCAATTGCACCATGTGGTCGGGACCATTAGCACTATGAGGGGTTGATTCGGGAAAAACGATGCGAATACCGGTTTCATTCCTCAGCTTTTTCACGCGCGATTGCAGGCGTGCGCCTGTTTCGGCGCGGCTTTTCACGCGACTGGGCGCAATCGGCCTGCTTGCCGCCTCGCTTACCGCCGCACCCGCGACCGCCTTCGCGCAGGGTTCCGTCACCTCGACGCATGGCGCCTGGAATATGGTCTGCGACACGCCGCCGGGCGCGTCGTCGGAACAGTGCGCGCTGATGCAGAATGTCGTTGCGGAAGACCGGCCGGAAGTCGGGCTTTCCGTAGTCGTGCTCAGGACCGCCGACCGCCAGTCGGAAATCCTGCGCGTGCTGGCGCCGCTTGGCGTGCTGCTGCCCAACGGGCTCGGCCTGAACATCGACGGGCAGGACATCGGCCGGGCCTATTTCGTGCGCTGCTTCCAGGATGGCTGCTATGCCGAGGTGATCCTCGACGAGAAGCTCGTCGGCGCGCTCAAGACCGGCAAGATCGCCACCTTCATCGTCTTTCAGACGCCGGAGGAAGGCATCGGCATCCCGGTCGACCTCGAGGGCTTCGCCGAGGGCTACGACAAGATACCCTGACGCCTCGTAGACACTGTCCGGCTCCATTCGAAAGCCGGACAACAAAGCCGGGCAATGATGTCGCCCTCGGCCGCGATCATCCATCCGAGACGGTTGCAAAGCGGCCCGGCTTGCCGGATAAGCATGGCGTTTTGCCCACGACCCCTCCGATGAAGCCTTGAACCGTATCGTCCCGCTCATCCTGGCGGTCGCGCTCTTCATGGAGATGATGGACTCCACGGTGATCGCGACATCGCTGCCCGCGATCGCCGCCGATATCGGCACCAGCCCGATCGCGCTCAAGCTCGCCTTCACCACCTATCTCGTCGCACTCGCCATCTTCATTCCGGCTTCCGGCTGGGTCGCCGACCGGTTCGGCGGCAGGCGCGTCTTCATGATCGCCATCGCGATCTTCACCTTCGGTTCGCTGCTTTGCGCGGTCGCCGATTCGCTCGCGGCCTTTGTCGGCGCGCGTTTCATCCAGGGCATGGGCGGGTCGATGATGACACCGGTCGCCCGCCTCGTCCTGGTGCGCGCAACCGAGCGGCGTGACCTCGTCTCGGCCATGGCCTGGCTTTCGGTGCCGGCGCTGATGGGGCCGATGGTCGGCCCGGTCGTCGGCGGCTTCCTCACCACCTTTGTGAGCTGGCACTGGATCTTCCTCGTCAACCTGCCGATCGGCATTGCCGGGATCATCCTGTCGCGGCGCTTCCTGCCCGAATTGCCAGGCCGCGAGAACGGCCGGCTAGATGCAAGGGGCCTGCTGCTTTCGGCGCTTTCCGCCTCGGGCATCGTCTTCGGCCTGTCGGTTATCAGCCTGCCGGCGCTGCCGCCCGTCGTCGGCGCGGTCGCCGTCGTTATCGGCATCGCCGCGACTGTCCTCTACATTCGTCACGCCCTGCGCGCGGACAAACCCGTGCTCGACCTTGGCCTGTTCAAGATCCGCACCTTTCGCGCGACCATCGTGACGGGCTTTCTGGTGCGGCTCGGGCTCGGCGCGACACCATTCCTGCTGCCGCTGATGCTGCAGATCGGGTTCGGCATGTCGGCCTTCAATTCAGGCCTGGTCACCTTCGTCGGCGCAATCGGCGCCATCGCCGTAAAGTTCGCGACCGCCGCGGTCTATGCGCGCTTCGGCTTCCGGCAGGTCCTGATCGGCTCCATCGCCATTACCTCGGCCCTGCTGGTCGCCATGGGCTTCTTCTCGCCCGCGCTGCCGATCGCCTTCATCTATGCCGTGCTGCTGATTTCCGGCTTCTCGCGCTCGATGATGTTCACCGGCCTCAACGCGCTGTCCTTTGCCGATGTCGGCGACGAACAGACAGGTGCTCCGACCGCCTTCAACTCGGTTTTTCAGCAGGTCTCGCTGGCGCTTGGCGTTGCGATCGCCGGCATGGCGGTCGAGGCGAGCCTCGCCTTCCATGGCGGTGGGCTGCGACTTCAGGATTTCCAGTTTGCCTTCTACTGCGTGGCGGGTTTTTCGTTTGCCGCACTCCTGCCGATGCTCGCCCTCGACAGGCGCGCCGGCGCCAATGTCTCCGGCCATGGCGTACCGGCAGGCGCCGCACGGGACGGCGAAACAAAACCCGCCTCGCAATCGGCGCAAAAGGCTCTAGATTAGGGTCGAACCTGTCCTCAACGAATACGGAAGTCCTGCAATGACCCTCGAAACCAGCCTCCTCGACCAGTTCGACGCACCCAAGGAGGTGTTGGAGAAGACGCTTGGCGAGGCGCTGGCAGGCTGCGAGGACGGCGAACTCTTCGCCGAATATGTCCAGTCCGAAGGGCTCGTCTTCGACAATGGCAGGCTGAAGGCCGGCAATTTCTCGACCGAACAGGGCTTCGGGCTGCGCGCGGTGACGGGCGACATCTCCGCCTATGCCCATTCGGGCGAATTGTCGCTCGCCGCGCTCAAGCGCGCCACCGACGCTGTGTCCGCCGTGCGTTCCGGTCATGGCGGCAGCTATGCGGCAGGGCCGCAGGGCACCAATGTGAAGCTTTATGGCGACGTGAACCCGATCGGCACGCCTTCCTTTGAGGACAAGGTAAAGCTTCTGGAAAATATCGATGCCTATGCGCGGGCAAAGGACAGTCGCGTGCGGCAAGTGTCGGCCTCGCTCGCCGCGAACTGGCAGATGGTCGAAATCCTGCGCGCCGACGGCAGGCTGGTGCGCGACATCCGTCCGCTGGTGCGCGTCAACGTTTCACTCGTCGCCGGAGAAGGCGATCGCCAGGAGACCGGCTCCTACGGCATGGGCGGCCGCAAGGGCTTCGGCGAATTCATCACGGAAGAAAACTGGAAGCATGCCGTCGATGAGGCACTGCGCCAGGCACTGGTCAATCTCGAGGCCGTGCCGGCGCCGGCGGGCACGTTCGACGTCGTGCTGGGTTCGGGTTGGCCGGGCGTGATGCTGCACGAGGCCGTCGGTCACGGTCTGGAAGGCGATTTCAATCGCAAGAAGACCTCCGCCTTTGCCGGCCTGATGGGCGAGCAGGTCGCGGCGAAGGGCGTCACCGTTGTCGATGACGGCACCATTGCCGAGCGTCGCGGTTCGCTGACCGTCGACGACGAGGGCACGCCTTCGGGCTACAATGTGCTGATCGAGGACGGCAAGCTCGTCGGTTACATGCAGGACCGCCAGAACGCGCGGCTGATGGGCATGAAGCCTACCGGCAACGGGCGGCGGCAATCCTATGCGCATGAACCGATGCCGCGCATGACCAACACCTACATGCTGGGCGGCACCGAGGAACCCGGCGAGATCATCGCCTCTTTGAAGGACGGCATCTATGCGGTGTCCTTCGGCGGCGGCCAGGTCGACATCACCTCGGGCAAGTTCGTGTTCAACTGCACGGAAGCCTACCGCATCCGCGACGGCAAGGTCGCCGAACCTATCAAGGGTGCCAATCTGATCGGCAACGGGCCGGAAGCGATGAAGCGCATCACCATGATCGGCAACGACATGGAACTCGACCGCGGCGTCGGCATGTGCGGCAAGAACGGACAGGGCGTGCCGGTGGGCGTCGGCCAGCCGACGCTGCGCATGAACGCCGTGACCGTCGGCGGGACCGGCGCATAGTCGCGTTTCTTTACGACAAATATTTTCCTGCTTCGGGAACCGAATCCAACGCCGCGCGTTTTCGATGTCACGACGACCGAATTTTCAGAAATGAGGCCATCATGACCACCGCAAGCGGCAGTTCCGCGCTCAAAACCGTCCTTATCGTCATCGCCGCGCTCGTGATCGGCGCGGGTGCGATGTACATCTACAATGAGCAGAACAAGGAATCCGTGTCGCTGCAGCTTCCCGGCGGCAACGAGATCACGGTCGAGAAGTCGGAGTAACGCCGGCGGGGCTTCCCGCATCTTCGGCGACATAGCGTCCGAGCAGGATCGGCGGGTCGTCGCGGTGTCACTTGCCGGTCAACACCTGCCAGCCCTTGACGAACACCTGCTTCGTGCCCGTCACCGCCTTGCGCATCGCCGTGACCGTGCGATGCAGCGGGTTCGGGCGCTCGTCAGTGTCGAATTCCGAGTAGACGATTTTCGGCTCGCCGGCCGGCATTTGCCCGTCGATGATTGCAGGCGGCGCGCCCGCGGTCATCACGGGCAGCGGTTCGCACAGGGCAATCATGGTCGGATAGTCCGCCCCGGCCGATTTCAGCAATTCTGCCTCGCTTCGCGCCTCGCACATGGCACGGTCGGCAAAGGTCGTCTCGACGGTGCGGACGTGTTCGCAGGTCAGTTCACCCTGCGCGCAGCCCAGAATGGTCATGATGATGATCGCGCCATTCATGGCCTTGTCCCTCATGTTTGCAACAGTTTCGGTCTGACGCGCAATGCCGGCGCGGCGATGGCCCAAATCCGGCGACAAGCGGGCGACCCGGCGGCATTACGGAGAAAGGCGCGGACGACGCGGGCTTAAAGCCACACGAAAAGTTTTCCACCCGGTCAAAAAATGGCTGATGACAAGCTGCCGAAACCGGTTCATCGTGGTGTCATCGCGGCGATCTAAGCGTGCTGCGAGCGATGCGCCGGGAGTTGTGACCGGCGCGTTTTGAGTGCCCAACAGGACAGGCAAAAGCCGGCAGGAGGTCGTCATGATCCGCATGCGCAACAATCCCCCGATCCGTTTTTTCGGCAGGAACGAAATTTCCCGACGCGGTTTTCTGGCAGGCGCGGCCGCCGGTTCGGCCCTCGTCATGCTGCACCCCTTCTCGGCACGCGCGGCGGCCGGCCAGGCGCATCTGAGGATCATGGAAACGACGGACATCCATGTCGCCGTCCTGCCCTACGACTATTACGCCGACAAGCCGAACGATACGATGGGGCTCGCGCGCACCGCCTCCATCGTCAACTCGATCCGTTCGGAAGCCACCAATTCCATGCTGGTCGACAATGGCGACTACCTTCAGGGCAATCCGATGGGCGACTGGGTCGCCTATGAGCGGGGCATGAAGGAAGGCGACATGCACCCCGTGATCCAGGCGATGAACGTGCTGAACTACGATTGCGGCACGCTCGGCAATCACGAATTCAATTACGGCCTGTCCTTCATGGACAAGGTCAATGCGGGCGCCAATTTCCCGATCGTGTGCGCCAACCTCGCCAAGGGCACGCTCGCCGCGAATCCGCGCGATGATGACCTCTGGCTGAAGCCCTACACGATCGTGAAGAAGACCGTGAAGGATGGCGACGGCGCCGAGCATCAGGTCAATGTCGGCTTCATCGGCTTCGTGCCACCGCAGATCATGGTGTGGGATTCGCGCCATCTGACGGGCAATGTCATGACCCGCGACATTGTCGAAGCCGCCAAGGCCTGGGTGCCGCAAATGAAGGAGGAAGGCGCCGACATCGTCGTGGCGCTGTCGCATTCGGGCATCGACGCCAACCAGAGCGAGGGCATGGAAAACGCCTCGCTGTTCCTGGCCGGCGTGGAAGGCATCGATGCGGTCTTCACCGGTCACCAGCATCTGGTCTTCCCCGGCAAGCCGTTTGAGGGGCTGGCCGGCGTCGACGCGGACAAGGGAACGCTGATGGGCAAGCCCGCCGTCATGGGCGGGTTCTGGGGTTCGCATCTGGGCATGATCGACCTGCTGATCGAGCAGGACGGCAATGCGTGGAAGGTTGTCTCCGCATCTTCCGAGGCGCGGCCGATCTACGAGCGCGTCGAGCGCAAGGTCAATCCGCTGGTCGAGAGCGTCGCGGCGGTCGAGGAGGCCGTGAAGACGGAGCACGAGGCGACGTTGGCCTATGTCCGCGCGCCGGTCGGCGAAACCTCGGCACCGCTCTATTCCTATTTCGCGCTGGTCGCCGACGATCCGTCGGTGCAGATCGTCTCCAAGGCACAGACCTGGTACGTCTCCGACCTCCTGAAGGACGGCGAGTACAAGGACCTGCCGGTGCTTTCGGCGGCAGCCCCCTTCAAGGCCGGCGGACGCGGCGGCCCGGAATACTATACCGACGTTCCGACCGGCACGATCGCGATCAAGAACGTTTCCGACCTCTATCTCTATCCCAACACGGTGCGCGCGGTGGCGATTACCGGCGCGACGGTGAAGGAATGGCTGGAAATGTCGGCGGGCATCTTCAACCAGATCGAGCCGGGCAAGGCCGATCAGGTGCTGATCAATCCCGACTTCCCGTCCTACAATTTCGACGTGATCGACGGCGTGACCTACAAGATCGATCTCTCCCAGCCGGCGAAATACACGTCGAAGGGCGAGATCGCCAATGAAGGCGCCAGCCGCATCGTCGACCTGATGTATGACGGCAAGCCGATCGATCCGGCGCAGAAATTCGTCGTCGCCACCAACAATTACCGCGCCGGCGGCGGCGGCAATTTCCCGGGCATCAACGAAAGCGTCGTGATTCTGGTCGCGCCCGACACCAATCGCGACGTGATCGTGCGCTACATCGTCGACCAGGGCACGATCAATCCCTCTGCCGACGCCAACTGGAACTTCAAGCCGATGGAAGGCACCACGGTCATCTTCGAGACCGGGCCGAAGGGCCGCGAATTCGCCTCAGAAGTCGAAGGCGTGAAGATCGAGGATGCCGGCGAAGGCGAGAACGGGTTCGCGAAGTTCCGCATCACGCTTTAAGGCGAACCAAACCTCTTGGAAGAAAAGGGCGGCTTCGGCCGCCCTTTTTTACGTCGCTCGGGACTGCATCACTCGGGATTTCGTCACTAGGGATAAAGCCGCGTCAGAGTCCATTCGCCGTCGAGCGTCTCGCGGTCATAGCGCAGGCGGTCGTGCAGGCGGAACTTGCCGTCCGACCAGAACTCGACCGAGAGCGGGCGAATGCGGAAGCCCGACCAGTAGTCGGGGCGCGGAATGTCGCCGACGCCGAACTTGGCGGCGTATTTCGCCACCTCCTTTTCAAGCGCGAAACGGCTTTCGAGCGGGCGCGACTGTTTCGATGCCCAGGCACCGATGCGGCTGCCGCGAGCACGCGAGTTGAAATAGTCGTCGGCCTCCTCGGCCGTCACTTCCTCGACCAGCCCGCGGAAACGCACGGATTTGCGCTGGCTCTTCCAGTGAAAACATGTCGCAGCCTTGTGGCTGGTCAGAATTTCGCCCCCTTTCTGACTATCGAAGTTGGTGAAGAAGACGATGCCCTGATCGTCGAAACGGCGCATGAGCACCATGCGCACATTCGGCAGCCCGTCGGCGTCTACGGTCGCCAGCGCCATGGCCGTCGGATCGTTGGGCTCAGTCTTTTCAGCATGTTGGAGCCAATCGGCGAAAGTTTTCATCGGTTCCGTGAGGACCCGGTCACTCTTTTTTAACGCTGTGGGAGCATCATTCATGCAAGTAGCCGTCCTGTGTATCGATTAGGGCTGACAATGCGAGACTTACCGTCGCCATACCCCTGGGCGTCCGGTCCTTCAAGAGTGCGCGCCGACAATCGCGTGCAAGATCGAACCGCCGCCCCCATGACCGAAGCCGGAACCGCAAGGATTCGCAAGCTCGCCTCGCTTGGCGTGGCGTGTGCGGCCGCGATCTCGCTCAGCGCCTGCTCGCTCAACAGTTCCATGGCCTCGCTGGAAAGCGAGCCCGCGGTGATCACGTCATCGGTCACCAAGCCGGTCAAGGCTGAAGGCATCGACAGCACCGACGCCGAGCTGATCAAGAATGCCGTCGCCGAATCCGACAACGGCAACATGCTTGCCTGGTCGAACCCCGACACGGGCAATCGCGGCACCATCATGGCCATCGACAAATTTGTCGGCGGGCATGGCCAGAAATGCAAGAAGTTTCAGACCACGGTCGACAGCTTCATGGGCATCTCGCTCTACAATGGCGAGACCTGCGAGCTGAAGAAGGGCTTCTGGGTGCTTTCCTGGTTCCTGCGCGACAAGAAATAGCGCGCAATCGCGCCCCCGACCGCCTCTCGGAGGATGCCGGGAGTGGAATCGGGCGCAGAAATTTCCCATATAGATGACAACGAATCCGCAGCATGCGCGGTAGCTACAGCTGCCGTGCGGCGAGCGGATACCAGTGTCAGTCAAATGCCGGCCCGCCGCACCGACCGTCAGGTCCTGCGCGGCCGCCCGATTCATGGGGGCGATCCATGCGTGATCCCTATTCCGTGCTCGGGGTGCCCAAAACGGCGAGCGAAAAGGAGATCAAGTCCGCCTTTCGCAAGCTTGCCAAGCGGTATCACCCCGACTCGAACAAGAACGACCCGAAAGCCCAGGAGAAGTTCTCCGAGGCCAACCAGGCCTACGAAATCGTGGGCGACAAGGAAAAGCGCCGGAAGTTCGACGCCGGCGAGATCGATGCCGAGGGCAAGGAAAAGTTCGCCGGCTTCGAGGGCTTTGCCGGCGGCTCGCCCTTCGAGGGTTTCGAATTCCGCACCAGCCAGGGCCCGGGGCGCGGCGGACGCCGCGGCCAGGCCGGCGCGCCGTTCGGCGATGCCGGCTTTTCGGGCGCCGAAGACATTCTGGGCCAGATCTTCGGCTCGTCGTTTGGCGGCGCCGGCGCGCGGCAAGCCGGTCCGGGTGGCGGCTTTTCGGCACACGGACGCGGCCCACAACCCTCCGGCGACATCAAGCTCAAGGCAGCGGTGAGTGTCGACGATCTGGCGCGCGGCAAGGCCAGCGTGCATCTGCCCGACGGCAAGCAGCTTTCATTCTCGATCCCGGCCGGCGCGAAGGATGGACAGGTCGTGCGCCTTGCCGGCCAGGGCCAGAAACAGCCCGGCATGAAGCCCGGCGATGCTCTGGTCACGCTGACCTTCAAGCGGCATCCACGTTTCGAGGTCGTCGACAGCGATTTGCGGGCGAACGCCGAACTGCCGCTGGAAACCGCCGTTCATGGCGGCAAGCTGACGGTCGAAACGCTCGATGGCAGGATCGCGCTCAACATCCCGGCCTGGACCAATTCGGGCAAGGTGTTCCGCCTGAAGGGCAAGGGTCTGCCGAAAAAGGGCGGCGGCCATGGCGATCTACTGATCACCACGGCAATCATGCTTCCCGAAGACAGGCGCGATGAAATCACCGCCCTGTTGAAAACCGCATCCGCCGATCCGCAATAATCGCCCGGAAACGCCGGCATAGCCGGCCCGGACGTGCGAAATTGCGCCTTTCACGACTGCCCGGCTCTGCTTGCGGGCGGGGATGTGTTGTGCCATATCCGGCGCGAACAATTCTCATAAATCGTCGCGGAGCATGGCATGGCGGTGGGCAACGGACTGATGGCCGGCAAGAAGGGCCTGATCATGGGCGTGGCCAACAAGCGGTCCATCGCATGGGGGATCGCGCAGGCCTGTGCCAATGCGGGCGCCAGCCTCGCGCTAACCTATCAGGGCGACGCGCTCAGAAAGCGCGTCGAGCCGCTGGCGGGCGAACTTGGTGCGATGGTCGCCGGTCATTGCGACGTCACCGAGCCGGCCACGATCGACGCGGTGTTCGACACGATCTCGAAGGAATGGGGTTCGCTCGACTTTCTGGTTCATGCCGTGGCGTTCTCCGACAAGGACGAACTGACCGGGCGCTATGTCGAGACGAGCGCGGAAAACTTCCGCAAGACGATGGACATTTCGGTCTATTCGCTTACGGCGGTGACCCAGCGCGCCGAAAAGCTGATGACCAATGGCGGCTCGATCCTGACGCTGACCTATTACGGCGCCGAAAAAGTAATGCCGCACTACAATGTCATGGGCGTCGCCAAGGCAGCGCTCGAGGCCTCGGTCAAGTATCTGGCGGCCGATCTGGGCAAGCAGGGCATTCGCGTCAACGCGATCTCGGCCGGGCCGATCAAGACGCTGGCAGCTTCCGGCATCGGTGACTTCCGCTACATCCTGAAGTGGAACGAGTACAATTCGCCGCTGCGTCGCAACTCGACCATCGAAGAAGTGGGCGATTCGGCGCTTTACCTGCTCTGCGACATGGGACGCGGCGTGACCGGGGAAGTTCACCATGTCGATGCCGGTTACCACACGATCGGCATGAAGGCCGTCGACGCGCCGGACATCTCCGTCATCAAGGACGAATAGACCGCTTCGCGACGTTTCGTCCGCTCCGACCTTCCTGCATCGGACCAGCATTTTATCGGACAGGCATATCATGGGCAGCCCCACGATCTACTACGTCCGGCACGGGCAGACCGACTGGAACGCCGAGCTGCGTTTCCAAGGCCGCCAGGACATCCCGCTCAACGCGACCGGCCGGGCGCAGGCGCATGACAATGGCAAGCGGCTAGCGCGCGTGCTGGGCACGGCGGAAGGCATTCCCTTCCTGAGCAGCCCGCTCGGGCGCGCCCGCGAGACGATGGAAATCATCCGCGCCGAAATGGGGCTCGACCCGGAAGACTACCGGGTCGACGAGCGGCTGATCGAGGCTTCCTACGGCACGTTCGAAGGCATGACCCTGCCGGAGATGAAACAGAAATCTCCGGACATTCATCGCCGGCGGAAAGCGGCGCGGTGGAGCTTCGCGCCGCCCGAAGGCGAAAGCCATGCCATGGTGCTCGAGCGCATCCTCGCCTGGCTCGAGACGATCGAGACCGACAGTTTCGTCTGCGCCCATGGCGTGGTCGGGCGCGTGCTGCGCCAGTATTTCCTCGACCTCGACCCGGACGAAGCGGCGTCCTATGTCTTTCCGCAGGACAAGGTGTTTGTCTGGCGGCACGGCCACGAGACCCTGATCTGAGAGGCCTTGCCCTTACGAAGCGCTGTACGGACTGTCTCCCGCAATTCGTTTGACCCCGCCCCTGCTCGATCCTATTAGAACCGCCATGTCATTCAACACGTTCGGCCATCTGTTTCGCGTGACGACCTGGGGCGAGAGCCACGGGCCTGCGCTTGGATGCGTCGTCGACGGGTGCCCGCCGGGCCTGACGTTTACGCTCGCCGAAGTGCAGGCCTTTCTCGACAAGCGCCGTCCGGGCCAGTCGAAATTCACGACGCAGCGCCAGGAACCCGACGCGGTCGAGATCCTGTCTGGCGTCATGGCAGGCGAAGACAATCCGGAACTGCTGACGACAACGGGCACGCCGATCTCGATGCTGATCCGCAACACGGACCAGCGCTCGAAGGATTACGGCGAGATCCGCGACCGCTACCGGCCGGGCCATGCCGACTACACCTATGACGTCAAATACGGGCTTCGCGACTATCGCGGCGGCGGGCGTTCGTCGGCGCGCGAGACGGCCGCGCGAGTCGCCGCCGGCGCCATTGCACGCAAGGTGCTGCCGCAGATGACCGTGCGCGGCGCGCTGGTCCAGATCGGCGACAAGCGCATCGACCGCGACCGCTGGGACTGGGCCGAAATCGACCGCAACGATTTCTTCTGCCCGGATGCAGAGGCGGCGGCGGAATGGGCCGACTATCTGTCGGCCATCCGCAAGGCGGGTTCCTCGGTCGGCGCGGTGGTCGAGATCGTGGCGGAAGGCATACCGGCCGGGCTCGGCGCGCCGATCTACGCCAAGCTCGACCAGGACATTGCCGGGCACCTGATGTCGATCAACGCGGTGAAGGGTGTGGAGATCGGCGAGGGCTTCGGCGCCGCCGCATTGACCGGCGAGGAAAACGCCGACGAAATTCGTATGGGCAATGACGGCCAGCCGGTCTTTCAGACGAACCATGCCGGCGGCATCCTGGGCGGGATTTCGACTGGCCAGCCCGTGGTGGCGCGCTTCGCGGTCAAGCCAACGTCATCGATCCTGACGCCGCGCCACTCGATCACGGCGAAGGGCGAGGAAGTCGACGTCTCGACAAAGGGCCGGCACGATCCGTGTGTCGGCATCCGCGCCGTGCCGATCGGCGAGGCCATGGTCGCCTGTGCCATCGCCGACCATTATCTGTTGCATCGCGGCCAGACGGGACGCGTCTGAACCGTTCGCCATTGAGGAAATCCAGATGGGATTCGACCAGCCAAAGGTGGTTGCCGCCATCCGCGCCTTCGAAGCAGGCGAGATCGTCGTCGTCACCGATGACGACGACCGCGAGAACGAAGGCGATCTGATCGTCGCCGCCGTGCACTGCACGCCGGAAAAGATGGCCTTCATCATCCGGCACACTTCCGGCATCGTCTGTGCCCCGATGACCGGCGAGGATGCGAGGCGGCTCAACCTTTCGCCCATGGTCGCCGAAAACGACGCACCGCACGCGACCGCGTTCACCGTCTCGGTCGACTACAAGCACGACACGACGACCGGCATCTCGGCCGAAGAGCGCAATTCAACGGTACGCGCGCTCGCCAATCCCAATATCGGCGCCGTCGATTTCGTTCGGCCCGGCCATGTCTTTCCGCTGGTCGCACGCGAGGGCGGCGTGCTGATGCGTTCAGGTCACACCGAAGCCGCGGTCGATCTTTGCCGGCTCGCCGGCCTGCCACCGGTGGGCGTGATCTCGGAACTGATGAACGAGAACGGCACGGTGATGCGCGGCCCCGAAGTCTCGGAGTTCGCCGCGCGGCACGGGCTGATGCAGGTTTCGGTCGCCGAACTCATCGCCTATCGCCAGCGTTCCGAAAGCCTCATCGAGCGGATCAGCGAGGCGCGCGTGATGACGCTGGCCGGCCCCGCGACGGCGATCACCTACAAGACGCCGTGGGACCCGATGCACCATCTGGCCGTCATCTATGGCGATGTGCGTGACGGCCACAACGTGCCGGTACGCCTCCAGATCGAATCGGTGCTGGACGACGCCTTCGGCGCATCCGACACGCTTTCACGGGCGATGAAGCAAATCGCCGAGACGGGACGCGGCGTCATCGTCTATCTGCGCGAGGGGTCGGTGGGCGTCGCCCATGTCGGCCGGCGCGCGCAGGCATCGCTCGGCGAGGAAGAGCATTCCGAAGCTCGCGACCGGCGCAATGAATGGGTCGAGATCGGGCTGGGGGCGCAAATCCTGCGCGATCTTGGCATCGAGTCGATCGAGGTGCTGGCATCGCGCGAACGCCATTATGTCGGCCTCGAGGGCTTCGGCATCCAGATCGCCAGGACCATCCTGTTCGAATAATACCGGGAAACGCCATGCGGCTCGCCGCGATCTTCCTTCTGCTGTTCGCCTTGCCGTGCACCGCGCATGCGACGGAACGCTGGCGGGCAACGCAGGTCTCGAAACCGGAAGTGCCGCCCGAAATCGTCGCGCAGGACATGATCCCCGCACCAAGCGGCATCGCGAACATGCTGACCGCGACCGGCCCAGAGGCGGGCGGTATCGTCAGGGCCTGGTACAGCCAGCCAACGCGACGCTACCGGCACGGCATTCTGGGTGACGACACCGAGGGCGGCGCGCTGGTGGTGCAGCGCGCGGACGGGCGAACCTTCACCTATCGGCTCGACGAAATCGAGGTGTTCGAGGATCTCTATCCGCGCATAGCGGACCTCGACGGCGACGGTCGCTCGGAAGTCGTGACGATCCGCTCCTCGCTGCTCGCCGGCGCCGCGATCACCATTTTCGGACTGAACGGCGACACGCTTGTCAGGAAGGCCTCGACCCGGTTCATCGGCAAGCCATTCCGCTGGCTCAACATTGCGGGCATTGCGCGGTTCACCGGCGCGTCGACGCCGGAGATCGCCTTCGTCGTCACGCCGCATATCGGCGGCAAGCTGGCACTGGCGCGCTATGCCGGCGGGAAGATCGAGACCAGCGGCACGGTGAACGGTTTTTCCAACCATGTCATCGGCTCGACCGAGCTTCGCCTTTCCACCGTGGCCGATTTCGACGGGGACGGCCGGATGGACCTCGCCCTGCCCTCGGCCGACCGCAGGCAATTGCGCGTGATGCGCTTTGCCAATGGCCGCGTCGATGCGCTGGCGGTAGCGTCCCTCCCATCGCCGATCGACAAGGCGATCGCGGTCACCGGTTCCGACCCATCGGCCAAATTGACCGTGGGAACCGAAAACGGGGCCGTGTACGAGGTCGGCCGGTGACGGCACGAAACTGCGCGCAAGCATCGCAGTTGACCGCGATCGGTGCTATCCCCACATTCGCCGGGAGGAGCCTGTGTTGACCACACGTTACTATTATCATTCGTCCTGCCTCGAACATCTCAATCCGCCGGGCCACCCCGAGCGGCCCGACCGGCTGCGCGCGGTCGAGGAGGCACTGACCGATGAGCGCTTCATGATGCTCGATCGTGTCTCGGCGCCGGCCGCCGATCCGGCGTGGTTCGAGCTTGCCCATCCGGCCGACTATGTGAAGCGCGTGCGCTCGCTCATTCCCGAGGAGGGCCTCGCCCCCATCGACGCAGACACGGCCGCGAGCCCGGGGAGCTGGGAGGCCGTGCTTCATGCTACGGGTGCCGCGATCGATGCTGTCGACGCCGTCTTCAACAAGCAGGCGGACAATGCCTTCGCCGCGGTACGCCCGCCCGGCCACCACGCCGAGAAGAATACGGCGATGGGCTTCTGCCTGATCAACACCGTCGCCGTGGCGGCGCGCTACGCGCAGAAGCAGCATGCGGCGGAACGCGTGGCGATCATCGATTTCGACGTTCATCACGGCAATGGCACGCAGGACATCTTCTGGGACGACAAGACCGTGCTGTTCGCCTCGACGCACCAGATGCCGCTTTATCCCGGCACCGGGGCGCTCGCCGAGACGGGGGCCGGCAACATCTTCAACGCGCCGCTGCGGCATGGCGATGGCGGCCGGGAGTTCAAGGAAGCCTTCCGCAGCCGCGTCCTCCCGGCGGTCGACAATTTCGCGCCCGACCTGATCCTCATTTCGGCCGGGTTCGACGCGCATTTCCGTGACCCGCTTGCAGGTCTCGAACTGACGGCGGCCGATTACGACTGGGCGACGGCGGAGATCATGGATCTCGCCAACCGCTATTGCGACAACCGGGTGGTCAGCCTGCTCGAGGGCGGCTACGATCTGCGCGGGCTGGCCGATTCAGCCGCCGCGCATGTCGGGCGTCTGATGTCGGGCTGAGCCGGCGGATCGGGGCCCGGCGCGGCATCCAACGAATAACGAGGACATGACATGGCCGAAAGCGACGCCAACGCCGATATCGCAAGCATGAGCTTCGAGCAGGCGCTGCAGGAACTGGAAAAGATCGTCGAGAGCCTGGAACAGGGCAATGTCGCTCTGGAGGCCTCCATCGGCTTTTACGAGCGCGGCGAGAAATTGCGCGACCATTGCCAGAAACTGCTCGGCGCGGCCGAGGCCAAGGTCGAGAAGATCCGGCAGACCGCCGACGGCAAGGCGGCGGGCACAGAACCGCTCGACCCGGAATAGGACAGGACACCCGATCCAGATGAAGACCGTGCGCATAACCGCCTGGGTGCTCGTCGCCATATTGTGTGCAGCGGTTGCCTTCGCGCTGATTTCAGAGCGCATGGGCGGCAATGTTTCCGAGATGGTCGGCGCCAAGATCGGCGGGCCGTTCACGCTGGCACGCACCGACGGCAGCGCCTTCACCGAGAAGGATCTGGCGGGCAAGCCCTATGCGATGTTCTTCGGGTTCACCCATTGCCCGGAGGTCTGCCCGACGACGCTGTGGGAAGCGAGTGGTTGGCTCAAGGAACTGGACAAGGACAACGAGACTGTCGACATCTATTTCGTGACCGTCGACCCCGAACGCGACACCGGCGAATTTCTGGCCGAGTATCTGACCTCGTTCGATCCGCGCATTACCGGTCTCACCGGCACGCCGGATCAGATCGAGGAGATCAAGAAGGCCTACAAGGTGTTTGCCCGCAAGGTGCCGCTCGAAGATGGCGACTACACCATGGACCACACCGCCTCGGTCTATCTGATGCATGGCGACGGGTCCTTCTCCGGCACCATCGCCTATGGCGAGAACACGGAGACGGCGATCGAAAAGCTTCGCCGGCTGGCTGACCGTGGATAGCGCGCCGCCCGAAACCGCCGTCACCGAAGCGGACGCCGGCAAGGCGTTTCCCGTCGCCCATCTTGCAGTCGCGGCGGTCTTCGGCACGGTGATCGGCCTCGCCGCCTGGAGTTGGATGGCATTCGGCGACACGATCTACCTGACCCGCCTTGCCGCCGTCGTCGCAAGCTGCTTCTAGGCAGCATCTCGACTTCACTACCGCTTAACCATGTTCCTTTGCGCTTCGCTAAGCATCCCGTGGGATGATGTCCTCCGACATCTGGGGGACAGAAATGGCAAAGAGGGACTGGAATCCGGCGGCGCTCGTCGCGCGCGCGCTGATCCTTGGCGGATCGCTCGCGATCGCCGGATCGGCAACCGCCCAAAGCTGGCCGGATCATGATCGAAAGATCGAGCAATGGGCTGCTCGGCAGGTTTCCGGCAAGCTCGGCGACCTGCGCGGTTCGTTCGGGCACGAGACGGAAATAGGTCAGGAGACCGTGCACGAATCCTATGCACGCCCGAAGCAGAGGCCGAAGCCGGCGACGCGCATCTTCGTGCTGCCCCGCGCCGGCGAAGCACTGCCGCCGGTGGTCAGCAACGACGTGCTTCCGGCCGGGGTCGATCCGTTCCTGACCGGCTCAACCGACGGTCCGCCGCCCGGCGTCGATCCGATCGTCACGGGAACCGCCAAGAAGCTGCCACCGGGTGTGGATCCGATCATTACCGGCGGGACATCGCAGGTCCCTCCGGGCGTCGACCCCATCGTCACCGGTTCGAATACCAGGCCGACGGGGGCCGCGGTCGATTCGGACAATGGACATCCGGTGGAATCGCGGCGCATGCCATGGCTCAATTCGCGGCTGATCGTGAACTGACGCCGCTTGCCTTCCGCGCGGTGGCAGCGCAGTAGTGCGCTTCAAGGGGCAGTTCTCCCCGGAACATGAAACGCACCGAATGCGCATGGACGCCGCTTCGAAAAAACGCCTCGACCAGTTTCTCGTCGACACCGGCCATTACGCCAGCCGCTCGCGCGCGGCCGACGCGATCCGGCGCGGCTGCGTGACGGTCGGTGGCCGCGTCGTCACGCGCACCTCCGCCTCGGTCTCCGACACCGAGGCCATCGAGATTGCCGACGCGGCAGCGCGCTATGTCTCGCGCGCGGCGCTGAAGCTGAAGGCGGGGCTTGAAGCAACGGGATATTCGCCCGCCGGCAGGACCGCGCTCGACATCGGGGCCTCAACCGGCGGCTTCACGCAAGTGCTGCTGGAGGCCGGAGCAGCGCATGTGTTCGCCATCGATGTCGGGCATGGTCAGCTCGATCCGTCGCTGTCGGAGGACAAACGCGTTACCAGCATCGAGGACCTCAATGCGCGCGATCTTGCGCGCGAGCATCTGCCGGACGCCGAAATCGGCTTTGTCGTGGCCGATGTCAGTTTCATCTCGCTGAAGCTTGCCCTGCCTGCCGCGCTCGATCTGGCTATGCAAGGCGCCTTTGGCGTGTTTCTGGTCAAGCCGCAATTCGAGGTCGGTCGCGACCATATCGGCAAGGGTGGCCTTGTCCGCGATCACAGGATCGCCGAGGAAACCGCGCGCCAGGTCGCGGACTGGATCGGTGCACAGCCGGGCTGGCGGCTCACCCATTTTCTCCCCTCCCCGATCGAAGGCGGCGAAGGCAACCGCGAGTTCATTGCCGCGGCGGTGAAGGACAGGACGGCGTGAACAGGACCGTGACCATCGAAAGCCTAGGAAGACAGGGCGACGGCATCGCGGCGGCGGCGGACGGCCCGCTCCACGTGCCCTTCGCACTGCCCGGCGAGACCGTCGCGCTTTTCGGCAAGGGCGGGAAGCGCGCGCGGATCGAACGCATCGTCGAGGCGTCCGCGCAGCGGCAGGAACCGTTCTGCCGGCATTTCGGCACCTGCGGCGGGTGCCGCCTGCAGCATTTCGAGACCGAGGCCTATCGCGTCTGGAAGCGCGGTCTTGTCGTCGAGGCGCTGGCCCGCGCGGGGCTCGAGACGGACGTCGCGCCGCTCGTTCATTTTCCGATCGCCTCGCGTCGGCGTGCGGTCTTCAGCGCCGTGCGAACGGCAGCCGGACCGAAACCGGCCACCGTGTTCGGCTTTCAGGAACGTGACACGAACCGTGTCATCGACCTTGTCGAATGCCCCGTCATGGTGCCGGCCATCTCCGGCAAGCTGGATGCACTACGCGGGCTCTGCCATGTGCTGGCGCCGGCGAAGGGCATCATGAAGCTCACCGTGCTGGCAACAGGGGGTGGCCTCGACCTCGCGGTGGAGACGGAGGGCAAGCTGTCGCCCAAATCGCTCGACCGGGCGATTGCATATGCTGGCGAGCATGGTTTCGCCCGGCTGTCGCTCAATGGCGAAACCCTCGCCCAGTTCCAGGCGCCGGTGCTGACCTGCGGCGAAGTTGCGGTCGTTCCGCCGCCCGGCGGTTTCGCGCAGGCCGTGTCGTCTGCCGAGGACGCGATGGCCGGTCTGGTGACCGGCCATCTGAGCGAATGCAAGCGGGTCGCCGACCTGTTCAGCGGGTTCGGTGCCTTCACGCTGCGGCTGGCGGCATCAAGCGAGGCTCACGCCGTGGAAACGGACGGCGCAGCGCTCGAGGCGCTGGAACGGGCATGGCGGCAGACCGGCGGTGCGCTGAAGCGGGTCACGCATGAAAGGCGCGACCTGTTCCGCCGCCCGATGCAGGTCAGCGAATTGGCAACATTCGACGGCGTGGTCTTCGATCCGCCGCGCGCCGGGGCGGAGGCGCAGGCTCGGGAGCTGGCCGGATCGGACGTCGCACGGATCGCCGCCGTCTCGTGCAATCCCGTCACGCTGGCGCGGGATCTGACGACGCTGGTAGCAGGCGGCTACCACATCGTCTCGGTGACGCCGCTCGACCAGTTCGTCTTCACCCCGCATGTCGAGGCGGTTGCGCTGTTGCAGCGCTAAACCGATCCGTGCAGGATCAACCGAACAGAAAAATCACCAGGCGGAGACGGGGCACCATGCCGATTCAGGAACAGGGCGAAACGCAGGCGTCATCCGAGATACCGGCGCACCTCAATCGCTGGAATTGGGGCGCCTTCATGCTCAACTGGATCTGGGGCATCGGCAACAGTGTGTGGATCGCGCTGTTGTGCCTCATCCCGCTGGTCAACATCGTGATGATGTTCGTGCTCGGCGCCAAGGGCAGCCGCTGGGCGTGGAATGCGCGGCTATGGCGCGACGAGGCGCATTTCCGCTCGACCCAGCGCAAATGGGCGATTGCCGGCGTCATCGTCTGGTTCGGCGTCATCGTCTTCTTCGGCGGCTTTTTCGTCACGATCCTCGCATCGATGAAGAACAGTGAAGCCTACCGAATGACGATGGAAGAGGTCCGCAAGAGCCCGGCCGTGACCGCCGCGCTGGGCGAGCCGATCGAAACCGGCTTCTTCCTCACCGGCACGATCGGGCTGAACGCCAACGGTTCAGGTCACGCCCGGCTTCAGATCCCACTGAAGGGCTCCACCGCCAATGGGACCGCCTATACCGTAGCGGAGCGCCAGGGTGGCGTCTGGGAGATCAAGCTGCTCTTCGTGCGCGTCGACGACCGTCAGGAGCCGATCGTCGTCATCAACAATAGCAATCTGCCGCTGCCAGGCGGGCCGCTCGACACCTGACGCCGGGTCAGGATGCCTTCTTCTGGCTCTTGTTCATGAAGGAGAGGAAGGCGGCGCGCGCTTCCTCGGAGTTCAGGCGCTCGCCGAACAGTTCTGCTTCCTCGCGCATGCGAGCCAGAATGTCCGAGCGGTCGCCACGCACGAGCCGGCGCGTGATCGCCAGCGCCTCGGGCGGCTTGGCGGCGAGCGCACGGGCCACGTCCAGCGCCGTCGCCTCTACCTCGGCCGACGCGACGACACGGTTGACGAGGCCGGCCGAGCGGGCATCGTCGGGCGACAGTTCCTCGCCAAGCGCCAGCAGCGCGAAGGCGCGATGGTGGCCCATCAGGCGAGGCGCGGCCAGGCTGGAGCCAGCCTCTGGCACGACGCCCAGATCGACGAAAGGCGTGCGGAAACGGCTTTCGTCCGAGGCAACGACGTAATCGCAATGCATGAGCATGGTCGTGCCGATGCCGATGGCGAGCCCGTCGACGCCGGCGATCACCGGCTTGGGCGCCATGATGATGCGTTCGAGAAAGTCGAAGACGGCCATCGAACCGCGCTTGCCCGACATGGCGACCTGCAGGAAGTCGGCGATGTCGTTGCCGGCACTGAACGCGCCGGGCACGCCGAGGATCACCGACGCGCGGATATCCTTGTGCACGGCGGCCTTGTCGAGCGCCTCCGCAAGCGCAGCATACATGGCCGATGTCAGCGCGTTCTTCTTGTCCGGCCGGTTCATGCGGATCGTCATGACGCCGTCGGCAGAGGCCGTTTCGATATGCTCGTCCATGTCTTCCTCCCTTTGGCGGGTTTGATCCCCTGACCGGATCAGGCGGTTTCCAGCAGGCCGCGAACCGCCATCAGACTGTCGGCCCCCTTGGTCACGCGGGTCTTCAGTGCAGCGCATTCACCCAGGAAATTCTCGGCAAAGAAGCGCGCCAGCCCGGCACGCCCGGCCTCCGTGTCGGCGAGGCCGGCCTTCGCCAGATAGGCGCCACCGGCTGCAAGCGCGAACTGGCGCAGATAGGGTGTGGCGCCGGCAAGCGCTTCTTCCATGCGCCCATCGCCCAGCGCTTCGAGCAGCCAGTCGGTCGTTTCCGACACCGTTTCAATCGCCTCGTCGAGCAGGGCGGCGGTATCGCCGAAATCCGGTCGGTTCGCGGTACGCACGGTCGAGGCGATGTCGCGAAGTTCGGCAAGATATGCCCTCACCGCGAGACCGCCCGATAGCGGCAGCTTGCGGGTTACCAGATCGATCGCCTGAATGCCGTTGGTGCCCTCATAGATCGGATTGATGCGCGCATCGCGCAGGAATTGCGCCGCGCCGGTTTCCTCGATGAAGCCCATACCGCCATGGATTTGCACGCCCAGCGAGGCGACCTCGACGCCGATGTCGGTTGAGAACGCCTTGGCGAGCGGGGTGAGCAGGCCGGCGCGCTCGGCCCAGCCCTGCGCCGCCTCGCCTTCGGCGACATGGCTCATGTCGATGGCGTGGGCGCAGGCATAGCAGATGGCGCGGGCCGCCGAGACATGGCCCTTCATGGTCGCCAGCATGCGCTGGACGTCCGGATGCTCGACGATGGGGCTCATGCCCTTCGATTTCGAGCCCGGCGCCTTGCCCTGCAGGCGGTCATGCGCATAGGCCAGCGCGTGCTGGTAAGCGGCCTCGGCGATCGCCACGCCCTGCGTGCCGACATTGAGACGGGCATTGTTCATCATGGTGAACATGCAGGCGAGGCCGCGGTTCTCTTCGCCGATCAGATAGCCCACCGCACCGGCTCCATCCGTCTGCGCGTCCTTGTAGCCGTCGCCATAGATCATGACGCAGGTGGGCGAAGCGTGGATGCCGAG
>JBHIWX010000040.1:0-34367 GCA_041987205.1 Rhizobiaceae bacterium
TACACAAAGTAAATTAATGGAACGAAAATTGAAGTTTAAAACCTGACAGTGAAATTTTGGCTGTTAAAAGGCAGGTGAATAAAACGAGTGGCTTATATGAAAATATATCATTTATTATTGTATGTAATTTTATACAAAGTGAGCATCCTTCGCGCTGCTTTTAATGTATTTAATAGTTATGAATTATAGCAGAATCGCCATCTGGATTCGGTCTGGATTCAATTTTTGAAATTGGTTGCTGTTGAAACAGTTTGTGATCGAAGCACTGATGAACCGTGTGAGGGCACGCAAAGTAACGGGCCAGCCTCATGCAAGGCCGGCCCGGTAATGAACTTCGATTGCCATGCGCATTAGCGTTTGGCGGCGCGAACCATCTTGCACAGACCGATGATATCGCTGTCGAAGGACACCGGATTGGAAAGCACGCGGCGGCAGGTCAGCTTGAGCTCCGCCATTTCGGCATTCGAGGCCGAGGCAAGCGCTTCGTTGGCCGATGTCTCGGTGATGTCGCCAGGCGCACCCGGCAGAAGGCCGTCATCGGGCAGCCCGATGTCGACGGTGCCGATGCCCGGAACGTCGACGGAGACACCCGTGCTTTCGGAATCGTCGCCGAGGCTGAGCGCGGTATTGGTGCCGTCCTGGTTGAGCCCGATATTCGCGAGACCCTCCACGCCGATCTGCGCGTCGGCTTCGGTGTCGCCGAGCAGGCCATCCGTGGTGCCGCCGAGGAGGCCCAGATTGACGTCGCCGTTGAGCCCGTCATCGGTCGAGAGGTTCGCATCCGCGTCGACAGTTGATGACAGGACGTTGACGGAGGCATCGACGTCGCCGCCGTCCACGGATGCCGTGGCGCCAGTGCCGGAATCGCCGACCGAGGCCGAGATGCCGTCGGAGGACCCCGAGACGGAACCAAGGGCGCCGTCAACGACACCGCCGACCGTATCGCCCAGGCTCTGGGCGGCGACCGGCGTTGCTGCCACGCCCGCGAACAGGCACAGGGCGAATGTTCGAGTGATGCTGTGTGACAGTACATTCATCGTTTCTCTCCTTCGTTGCATGTGGTGACGCATGAACAACAAGGAACGTGAACGCTGGTTCCGGATAGAATATGTCGAGGATCGTTTGATCTATGCCATGATTTTCAAAAGAAGAAGGAGTCCGTTAAAAGTTTAATGGGCAAATACATGTCATTTAACGAATGTAAAAAAGGTTGAATGCCTTGCCGCTAGGCAAAGCGTTTTCCAGCCTCCTCGCGCAGGAAGAACGCGATATCGAGCGAGGGCGGTTCCCTGCCTAGTATTGACAGGATCGTGTGGGCCTGGCCGCGGTGATGCGTCTGGTGATTGAAGAAATGGCTCAGCGCCGATGAGAGATGCTGGACCGTTGCGTTTGAGGATTTCATCGGCGTGTAGCTCAGCATGCGCACGAGGTCATGCGCTTCCAGCCTGTCGATGTAGCGCGAAATGCGTCGGTCCTCCGCCTTCCTGGCGACATGCAGGGAGTCCAGCGTATCGTACAGGATGGCGTCCAGTGCGGCGGGCCGCTCGCCTTCGCCGGTGAAGCGATGCATCCAGATGCGGTCGGCGACCAGCAGATGGTTGAGCGTCCCGCGCATCGAATGGAAGAAGGCTCCGACGTCCCGCTTGTATTCCTCGGCCGTCAACGCCGCCGCCGACTGGAACAGCCTGTCGTTCGCCCAGCCATTATAGGCTGCGAACATCGTGTAGTGATTGTGCATCTTTCCGCCTCGAGCGTGACCGCAATGGGCGCGGACACCGATCGAAGAATGTCGATCCGAAAGGAGGTTCATCCGGAAAGGCCCGCGGAAAACGCGCCGCCTGTTTGCTCCGACTCACCTGGTACGCCCACGCCGCGCGAAGGGTTCCACTCCCGCGCGCGTCATGCAAGACCGTTTCGCCGGATGCATTTGCCGCATCCGGCATTGCCCTGCCGGCTCAACCGCCCTTGCGGCCCCACGGGCATGCGGCTATACAGCCGCCGAATTCTTCCGCTTTTCCCAACATGACAGGTGAGACATGGCCGTCGAACGTACCTTCTCGATGATCAAGCCCGATGCGACCAAACGCAATCTGACCGGCGCGATCACGGCGAAACTGGAGGAGGCCGGCCTGCGCGTCGTGGCTTCCAAGCGCGTATGGATGAGCCTGCGCGAGGCAGAGGGCTTCTACGCGGTCCACAGGGAGCGTCCCTTTTTCGCCGAACTGACCGAATTCATGTCGTCGGGTCCGACCATCGTTCAGGTGCTCGAGGGCGAGAATGCTATCGCGAAAAACCGCGAAGTCATGGGCGCGACCAATCCGGCGGAAGCCGCAGACGGCACGATCCGCAAGCTCTTTGCCGAGTCGATCGGCGAGAACTCGGTCCACGGTTCCGACGCACCGGAAACGGCGGCCGAGGAGATCGCCTACTGGTTCTCCCAGACCGAAATCGTCGGTTAAGTCCGAAATCGTCGGCTGACACAGGCCGACAAATACATGAATAAATGGCCGGCCGTGTCCTTCTGGATGCGGCCGGTTTTTTGTGCGCCGACCTGCCTTCCATATTCGGGCTATTGTTTGGCGAAGATGTTGCCCCGGTGCGCCCTGCAATAGGTCGTTTGAGTCGAGTAGGAGAACTTCAGTTCCTTCGGCATCTTGCTGGTCACGGCGACATGGCATCGATTGCCGGAAACCGAGATGATGAAGGTGATGGAAACTGGCAGGCTGCGGCCGTTGACGACCGCATTGTCGTGGGCGGACAGATAGTATTTGCCGTTCCGCACCCTGCCGCGCAGGGCGCCGGAACTGTTGTTCTGGGTGAATGAATCGCCCTGCCGAAGCACATTGCCGGACGCGCTGCCGACATAGTCGAAGATCGTGCCGTCCCTGCTGATATAGAGCCGGCCGGTGAGCGGAACGGTGCGGCTGTTGCACTTCGTCGACGAACAGAGCTTCGCGGCGACCTGCATGTTCATTTCGAGCGAACGCCCCAGCACGGATTGCGCACTGGCCGGTGCGAACAGGCTCGTGGCGAGAACCGGGGCGGCGATCAGTGGAATAGATCGACCGATCATCATTCCCTCCCATCGTAGCTTCAATACGCCCCGGAGAAGGAAACGATAGCCGAATTCGGCGTTATGCGGAAGGTTCGGCGCTCTTGCGCCAGCGCAGCGTCGCCGCGTCGTCAGCGTCCTTCGCCTCAACCCAGCCTCCGGGCGACCCGTCGGCCGGGTGCTCCTTCTTCCAGAACGGCGCGCTGGTCTTCAGGAAATCCATGACGAAGCTCGCCGCCTCGAAGGCGGCCTGGCGATGGCTGGAGGCGGCGATGACCAGCACGATGTTCTCGCCGGGCGCGATACGACCATGGCGGTGGATCGCGGTCAGCCCGGTCAACGGCCAGCGCGCGATCGCTTCGTTTGCGATCCGCGTGATCTCGTCTTCCGCCATGCCGGGGTAGTGTTCCAGTTCGAGCGCGGCGAGCCGGCCGTCCTCGTCGCGGCACAGCCCGGTGAAGGTCACGACCGCGCCGATATCGCGCCGGCCCTGCGTCAGGCGCGCCGTCTCGGCGGCGATGTCGAAATCCTCCCGCTGGATGCGGATGTCCGGCTCGATCGCCATGGCGGCTCAGCCGCCGGTCATCGGCGGAAACAGCGCGATTTCCTGCGCACCGTCGATGGGCACCGCATGGTCTGGCACATGCACATGATCGACGGCGACGCGGATCACCTTGTCGTGCTCGAGTACTTTCGCGAAGGCCTCGCTGCGTGTCGCCAGCCAGTCGAGCAGATCGCTGACCGTGCCGACTTCATCGGGCGGCGAGACGTCCTCCTCGGCCATGCCGAGATGTTCGCGGATCCAGGAGAAATAGACGAGCTTCATCGACGCGCTTCCGTCAGTCCATCACATGTTTCAGGCCGGCGCGGAAATAATCATAGCCCGTATAGAGCGTGATGATCGCCGCGACCCACAACAGGGCAATGCCGAACTGCGTCGTATAGGGCAGGATCTTGTCGCCGGCGGGGCCGGCCAGAAGAAAGCCGATGGCGACCATCTGCAGCGTTGTCTTCCATTTGGCGATACGGGTCACCGGCACAGAGACCTTCAGCTCGGCGAGATATTCGCGCAGGCCCGAGACCAGGATCTCGCGGCACAGGATGATGATCGCCGCCCACAGCGACCAGCCGGCGATGGTCCGGTCGGTATCGGCGGCGAGCAGGAGCAGGCATGTCGCAACCAGAAGCTTGTCGGCGATCGGATCGAGCATGCGGCCGATGGTCGAGGTCTGCTGCCAGATGCGCGCCAGATAGCCGTCGAAGAAATCGGTGATGCTTGCCGCAATGAAGATGCCGAGCGCCCACCAGCGCGCGAAATCCGACGATTGCAGCCTGCCTTCGAAGTAGAAGCACAGCGCCACCAGCGGCACCGCGACGATCCTGGCATAGGTGAGCAGGTTCGGCAGCGCCGCCCAGTGCGCGCTGGATTTGGAAATCTTGGATTCGGTGGTCTTGCCGGTTGCCATCGTCATGCCCCGCAAACAATCCGGTTTCGGACCATTTTGCAATCGCCAGCGCGCCACTTGGAAGCTTTTTCGCGTCGCATCAGCCCTTCTCGTGGAAATGATCGTAGATCAAACGCGCCATCTGCTCGGAAATGCCCTCGACGGCGGTCAGATCGGCGAGCGCTGCGCGGCTCACCGCCTTGGCCGTACCGAAATGCATCAGGAGCGCCCGTTTTCTTGAAGGGCCGATACCGGCGACCTCGTCGAGCGGGTTCTTGACCATTTCCTTCTTGCGCCGCGCCCGGTGCGAGCCGATGGCGAAGCGGTGCGCCTCGTCGCGCAGGCGCTGCACGAAATAAAGTACCGGGTCGCGCTCGGCCAGCATGAAGGACTGCCGGCCGTGGATGAAGAATTTCTCGCGGCCCGCATCGCGGTCCGGCCCCTTGGCGATGCCGACCATCGGCACGGTACCCTCCAACCCCAGTTCCACCATGACCTCGCGCGCCGCATTGAGCTGGCCAAGCCCGCCATCGATCAGCAGCAGGTCGGGCCATGACGGCAGGCCGCTGTCATGCGTTTCCGCCTCGCTGTCCGATTCGTCCTTCGGCCCGGCTTCCTTCATCAGCCGCGAGAAGCGCCGCTTCAGCACCTCGCGCATCATGCCGTAATCGTCGCCCGGCACGAGGTCCTCGGAGCGGATGTTGAACTTGCGGTAATGGTTCTTGGCGAAGCCCTCCGGCCCGGCGACGATCATGCCGCCGACCGCATTGGTGCCCATGATGTGCGAATTGTCGTAGACCTCGATGCGCCGCGGCGGGCTTTCCAGGTCGAAGGCTTCCGCCACGCCTTCCAGCAGCTTGGCCTGCGACGAGGTCTCGGCCAGCCGCCGCCCCAGCGCCTCGCGCGCGTTGAGGCTGGCATGGTCGACCATCTCCTTCTTTGCGCCGCGCTGCGGCACGGTGATCTCGACCTTGTGCGCGGCCTTCAGCGTCAGCGCCTCCTCGAGCAGCGCCTTTTCCTCGACCTCGTGCGACAGCGCGATCAGGCGCGGGCAGGGCTTGTCGTCGTAGAACTGGGTCAGGAAGGCGCCCAGCACCTCGCCGGCCTCGTAGGATTTGTCGGCGCGCGGGAAATAGGCGCGGTTGCCCCAGTTCTGGCCAGTGCGGAAGAAGAAGACCTGAATGCAGCTTTGCCCGCCCTGCTGGGACACCGCGAAGACGTCGGCGTCCTCGACGCCATGTGGATTGATGCCCTGATGGCCCTGAACGTGCGAAAGTGCTGCGAGGCGGTCGCGATAGATCGCCGCCGTCTCGAAGTCGAGCGCTTCGGAAGCCGCCTCCATGCGCTCGCCGAGCCGGTCGCGGATTTCGGTCGACTTGCCCGACAGGAATTTCTTCGCTTCGCCCACCAGACCCGCATAGGCCTCCAGGCTGATCTCTCCCGTACACGGCGCCGAGCAGCGCTTGATCTGGTAGAGCAGGCAGGGCCGCGTACGGCTTTCATAGACCGAGTCCGAACAGCTCCTGACCAGAAACGCCTTCTGCAGCGCGTTGATCGTGCGCGAAACTGCCGTTGCCGAGGCGAAGGGGCCGAAATAGGTCCGCTTCTTCGTGCGCGCACCGCGATGCTTGAAGATGCCGGGCGCCACATGTTCGTCGGTCACTACGATGTAGGGGAAGCTCTTGTCGTCGCGCAGCAGCACGTTGAAGCGGGGCCGCAGCCGCTTGATCAGATTGGCCTCGAGCAGCAGCGCTTCCGTTTCGGTATGCGTGCGCAGGAACTCCATCGCCGCCGTCTCGCGGATCATCCTCGCGATGCGGTTGGAGTGTCCGCCCGATTTGGCGTAGGAGGCCACGCGCTTCTTCAGGCTGCGCGCCTTGCCGACATAGAGCACGTCGCCACCCGCATTGAACATGCGGTAGACGCCGGGCGAATTGGGTAGCCGCTTGACGAATGCGCCGATCAGCTCGACGCCGGTCAGACCGTCGGCGCGCGTCGCCGTCTCCTCCCATGCGAAGGAATCGGCGCTGCCCGACAGCGCGGCGGGCGTCGCCGCGCCATTGCCGGCCGCTGCCTGCTCGCCGGCCGGGCTCTGCGGATTGTCCTTATCGTCAGCGGGCTTGTCTTCAGGGGGCATGGGCTCGTCAGTCTCTCCTCGCCCCGTTCTGGCCTGTCAGATGGCCTGCGTAGCCGGCCTATTCGGGAATCCCGGCGATATCGGGCGTTTCCCAGGCCAGATGCTGACCGCCGTCGAGCGCGATCATCTGGCCGGTCAGCGAGGGGGTATCGTAGAAATAGCGCACCGTCGCGCCGAATTCATCCATGCCGGGGCCGCGTTTCAACAGGAGACCGTCGATCTGGCGTGCGAAATCTGACTCCTCCTGACGTTCCGAGCGGATCGCAGGACCAGGACCGATCGCATTGACCCGGATTTTCGGTGCCAGCGCCTGGGCGAGCGTGCGCGTCGCCTCCCACAGCGTCGATTTCGACAGCGTGTAGGAATAAAATTCCGGATTGGGCTTCCACACCCGCTGGTCGATCATGTTGACGATCAACCCGTTGTCGATCTCCTCCTGCGCGGCGAAGGCGCCGGCAAGCTGCACCGGCGCGCGCGCATGCATGGCGAAATGCAGCTCCCAGACGGCCGGGTCGAACGCTCTGGCGCTGTCCTTCAGGAAGATCGAGGCATTGTTGACCAGAAGGTCGACCGGCCCCATCGCCGCACGCACCGTATCGAGCAGGCCGGCGGTCTGCTCGGTGTCGGTCAGGTCGGCCGGAAACGCTTCCGCCTTGCCGCCCGCGTTCCGGATGTCGCCGACGAGTTCTTCGGCCAAATCCCGGGAAGCATTGTAATGAACCGCGACGGCAAACCCGTGCGCGGCGAGGTCGCGGGCGACCGCAGCCCCGATGCGTTTGGCCGAGCCGGTGATGAGCGCGGTGCGTGGTGCCTTTGTCATGGGGTATCCCGCCTCGCTCCGGTTCACGTCGCAAACAGCAGACAGACATAGGCCGCGTAGATGACGAGCATGGCCGTGGCGAGCTTGCGGCCGATGACGACGCCGAATTTCGCGAACGCCGCGATCAGCAGCGCGGCGGCCAGCATCACCCACATGTCGATCCGGATGATGTGGTCGACGACCGGCACCGACACGGCAGTACCCGTCGCTCCCATGATCAGGCCGATATTGAAGATGTTGGAGCCGACGACATTGCCGAGTGCGACCGAGGAATGGTTGCGCATCACGGCGAGCAGGCTGGCGGCGACCTCCGGCAGCGAGGTGCCGATACCGACGATCGTCAGCCCGATCACTTCCTGCGGCACGCCGAGGCGTGTCGCGATCGCCGAGGCGCCACGCACCGTCAGATCGGCGCCGAAGGGAAGGGCGATCAGTCCGCCGATCAGCATGGCGGCGATGAGCAGTGTGGAGGCCGGCGCCTTGCCGATCTCGCCGGCATAGTCGTGCGATTCCCGTTTGGCGCGGCGGTGCTTGCGGGCGGCGCGGAACTGGTCGAACAGGAACAGGGCGAGCATGATCAGCAGGATCAGGCCGTCGCCCCGGCTCAGCACCCCGTCGGCGAGCGTGACCATGAAAACCACGGTGATCGCCACCATCACCGCGAGGTTGCGGCCGATGCCGCTCTCGCGGCACGGCGTGGGCCGGATCAGCGAAGGCACTGCCAGCACCAGCATGACATTGGCGAGGTTGGAGCCGATCACATTGCCGATGGCGATCCCGCCGGCCCCGGCAAGCGCAGCCTTGAACGAGACCATCAGTTCCGGCGCGGAGGTACCCATCGCCACGATGGTCAGTCCGATCACGAGCGGGGGAACATGCAGCCTTTCGGCCACCCCGACCGCGCCGCGAATGAGGATATCGCCGCCGACGAACAGAATGGCCAGCCCGGCGATGAGAAGCAGGAGGTCGATCATGTTGCCTTTGCTGACCGCGTCTTGCCGCAGGCGGTACATTGGAGTGACCGCAGGCGGGCGCGGTAACGTGCGGGTTTTACGACTATATAAAGACGGCCGGGCGAATTGGAAGACCGCGCGCACCGGCCTTCGCCCGGCGATCTTTACCTTTGGCGGCCCCAAAGATTAACGGCGCCACAAAACCTCCCCAATTCGTCACGGCTTCGCCTTGTTTCTTCAAGGAGCGGGCCACATTCGCCCGCTACCTTCGGAGCGTGCGGCTGAGGGACTTGGTGCGGTCGGTTTTTGGGGCCGATCGCGTACGGGGACACGGATGGTGAGCTTTCGTTAACCGTCCGGCAAGGAGTCTTGAATGACCATGTCGAGGATCATGAGTAACGCGTATCTTCACTTCCGGGCAGGCGCTGCGTGTGTCGCAATCGCCGTTGCCTTCACCATCGCCACGCCATCCGCGCGTGCCGCCGATATCGTCGATGACTATTCCTCGCCCGAGCCGCCGGCCATTCAGCCGGTCGCCGGCAGCTATCTGTGGACCGGTCCGTATATCGGCGTCTATGGCGGCTACAAATCGCTCAGCGCCGCCGTGTCGGGATCGCTGCCGGACGTCGACAGCATCGACGGCCTGGCTGGCGGTGTCTATGGCGGCTACAACTACCAGCTCTCGCCGAGCTGGGTCGCCGGCGTCGAGGGCACGCTCGGCCTGTCGGGCGCTGACCACACATTCGGCGGCGTAAGCGTCGACCAGGACTGGGAAGCCTCTCTGCGGGGCCGCATGGGCTATGCCTTCGAGAATTCCATGATCTACGGCCTGGCCGGCGTGGCCGGCAGCGACGTCAATGTCTCGACGTCGACCGCCAAGGACAGCAACGTCCTGCTCGGCTGGCAGATCGGTGCGGGCATCGAAACCCAGCTCACCCAGGAAATCACCGGCCGTATCGAGTACGACTACACCGACCTGAAGGAACGGGGCTATTCGCTCGGCGCCGCAGGTTCGCCCGATATCGGCCTTAGCGGCCATTCGCTTAAGGTCGGCGTCGGCTTCAAGTTCTAGAGAATTTCAGGTTCGCACAAACATCGGGCGGCGGCGGCGCCTCAGCCGTTGTCGCCGCCGATGATGTCGCCCAGCGTGCCGAGCACGGAGCCTTCGCCCTTGTCGCGGCCGCCGCCCTGCGGTGCGGCTGCAAGCATGCGTCCGGCCAGCCGCGAGAAGGGCAGGGACTGGATCCAAACCTTGCCCGGCCCCGTCAGACGAGCGAAGAACACGCCTTCACCGCCGAAGATCATCGACTTGATCGAGCCGGCGCGCACCAGGTCGAAATCGATGTCGCCGGTGAACGCCGCCACGCAGCCCGTGTCGACATGCAGTTCCTCGCCGGGTCCCAGCGTGCGCTCGGTCGTCGTGCCACCGACATGGACGAACACCCAGCCGTCGCCCTCCAGCGACTGCATGATGAAGCCCTCGCCGCCGAACAGCCCTGTCATGATGCGCCGCTGGAAGAAAACCGACAGCGACACGCCCTTGGCGGCGCACAGGAAGGCATCCTTCTGGCAGACCAGCCTGCCGCCCAGCTCGTCGAGCTTGATTGCCAGGACATGGCCCGGATAGGGCGCGGCAAAACCGACCCGCGCCTTGCCGTCGCCATGATGGGTGAAGACGGTGGTGAACAGGCTCTCGCCGGTCACCAGGCGCTTGCCCGCGCCGACCAGCATGTCGAACAGCCCGCCGGACTGCTTCGAGCCGTCGCCGAACACCGAGGTCATCTCGATGTCGGGATCCTTGAACATCATGGAGCCTGCTTCAGCGACCGCGGATTCACCCGGGTCCAGCTCGATCTCAACGAACTGCATTTCGAGGCCTTTGATCTCGAAATCGATGTCGTCGGCGACGCCGCTCGAACGCTCATGGCGCGCGGCCGGAATGGACGGAACGCTTCCGAAGACCATCATGTCCTCCTGGAGAAAGGTTGACCGTGAACTGCGTTGGGAACTAGCGCCGGAGCACTCGGCAATGGCCGTTATAGACGCGCCACGGGTCGTAGCCCGGCAGGCAGAATTCCACCTTGTAGCCGGTGCCGGCGAGCCCCATGCCGCGCTCGATGCGGTAATAGACCGTGTGCGGCTTGCCGTTTGACAGCCAGGCGCGGCCCTTGCAGTAGCGCCGGTCGATCGGATTCGGCCCGAAGGATTCAATGGCGCGCTCGCTTTCGTAGTCGATCGAATTGATCGAGATGCCGCGGTAGAAGGTCACCCGGTCCGCCCAGTTGAAATTCTGGATGATGCGCGCCTTCACCGAACCGTTGGAGCAGCCGGGAAAGGTCTGGAACATCGCCTGGAAATAGCCCGGCAGGTAGCCGCCGGAATAGGCGCCCGTATAGGCCGACACGGTGGCCGGCGTCGCGGCCAGCACTGCAATCGCGGCTGTCAGGATTTTCCACATGATCGTCGATCTCGCTTTTGTCGGGTTGGCCCGTGCCCTTGCGCGGGGATTCGCCGCTGGCCGGCAGGATTGCCGGATTTGACGACAGGGTCAAGAAATCCGGGTGCCGGTGGCCGCGATTCGGGATGCGGCTATTCCGCCGTCAGCCGTTCGTAGCGCCACGTCGCTTTCGGTGAACGACCGAGCAGGCGCACCAGTTCCGGCATGATCGCGTTCATCTCGCTTTCGAGCACGAAGGGCGGGTTCTTCACGATGAGCCCGCTGCCATGAAGCCCGTCGCCCGTCCCGGCACCGGCCGGCTCGATATCGAGCTCGATGCGCACGAGATCGGGCGGACCGGAACGTTTCAGTTCCTCGGCGAAGGCTTCGGCGCCGTTATTGCGCTTGATCGGATACCACAGGCAGAAAATGCCGCCCGGCCAGCGTTTGTGGCCCTTGGCGAGCGCATCGGCCAGGCGCGCGAATTCGCCTTCCTTCTCGAAGGGCGGGTCGATCAGCACCAGCCCGCGCTTTTCCTTGGGCGGCAGATGCGCGCCGGGCACCAGCCAGCCGTCGAGCAGTGTTGCGCGCGCATGGAAGTCGCCGGCCAGCAACTGGGCCAGCGCGGCATGCTCGTCCTCGTGCAGTTCGAGCGCCGAAAGCCGGTCCTGGTTGCGCAGGAGCTGGCGCGTGATCAGCGGCGAACCTGGATAGGCAACAAGCTGGCCGTCCCGCAAATGGGCGCGCACGATGTCGAGATAGGGCGCCAGCAGCGCTGCCGCCTCGTCGGTGAGCTTCGCGTCGAGCACCCGCGCGATGCCGACGATCCACTCGCCGGTCTTCGCGGCTTCCATCCCGGCGAGATCGTACAGCCCGGCGCCGGCATGGGTGTCGATCACCCGGAAGGCGGCGTCCTTGCGCTTGAGGTATTCGATGATGCGGGTCAGCACGGCGTGCTTCATGACATCGGCGAAATTGCCGGCATGATAGCCGTGACGGTAGTTCACTTGTCTTTTCCGCCGATCTGATCGAGCGCCGGCGAGAACAGCGCATCATCCGTTTCCGCCTGCTGGGCACCATTGAAGACGACGCTCCCGCCCGAAAGCCGCGCTGCGCCGGAGGCGACCAGCGCCAGCGCGTGGGGATAGAGCCGGTTTTCCGCCGCCAGCACCCGCGCGGCGAGCGCATCGGCATCGTCGCCCGGCAGGACGGGAACAGCGGCCTGGGCGACGATCGGGCCTTCGTCGACACCCTCGGTGACGAAATGGACGCTGGCGCCATGCAGCCGCACGCCGGCGGAAAGCGCGCGCTCATGCGTGTCGACGCCGGGAAAGGACGGCAGCAGGCTCGGATGGATGTTGAGCATCCGGCCCGTATAGCGCTGCACGAAGCCGCCGGTCAGGATGCGCATGTAGCCGGCAAGGCAGATGAAATCGGGATCGTCTTCGGCAAGTGCCTTTTCGATGGCGTCTTCATGCGCCTCGCGGCTGTCGAACTCGCGGTGGTCGACCGCATCGGTCGCGATCCCGGCATTTTCCGCGACGGCGAGCGCCTTGGCCTGCGGGCGATTGGACAAGACGCGAACGATCTTCGCCGGATAGGCCGGGTCCATGGCGGCCTGGATCAGTGCCGTCATGTTGGTGCCGCGCCCGGAGACGAGCACCGCTACCTTCTTTCGGCGCTGCGTCGTCACAGCGCCAGCCTTCCACCTGTCACCACGGCTTCGCCGTCGCGGGCGACCAGCGTGCCGAGCTGGAAGGGGGTCTCCTCCTCGCGGCGCAGGATGTCCATCACCGCATCCGCCTTGTCGGCGGAAACGACCACCACCATGCCGATGCCGCAATTGAAGGTGCGGATCATCTCCTTTTCGGCGATGCCGCCCTCGCGTGCCAGCCAGCCGAAGACGGGTGGTACGGGTACGGCCGAAAGGTCGGCATGCGCCGCCAGATGTTTCGGCAGCACACGCGGCAGGTTCTCGGTCAGCCCGCCGCCCGTGATGTGGGCGAGCGCCTTGACCGCGCCGGTCTCGCGGATCGCCGCCAGCACCGGCTTCACGTAGATGCGGGTCGGGGTCAGTAGCGCCTGCGCCAGGCTTCCTTCCGATGGGAAAGGGCAGTCGGCATCAAGACTTGCGCCGGATAGTTGAATCACTTTGCGAACCAGCGAGAAGCCGTTGGAATGCACACCCGAGGACGCAAGCCCGATCAATACGTCGCCTTCAGATATGTCCTTGGACGGCAGCAGCGAACCGCGCTCGGCCGCGCCCACGGCGAAGCCGGCGAGGTCGTAATCGCCTTCCTGATACATGCCCGGCATTTCCGCCGTCTCGCCGCCGATCAGCGCGCAGCCGGCGATGCGGCAGCCCTGCGCGATGCCCTTCACGACATCGGTCGCCGCGTCCACCTCGAGTTTGCCGGTGGCGAAATAGTCGAGGAAGAACAGCGGCTCGGCACCCTGCACGACGAGATCGTTGACGCACATGGCGACGAGGTCGATGCCGACCGTGTCGTGCAGGCCGGCGTCGATGGCGAGCTTCAGCTTGGTGCCGACGCCGTCATTGGCAGCGACCAGCACGGGGTCGGTGAACCCGGCCGCCTTAAGATCGAACAACCCGCCGAACCCGCCGATCTCGGTATCCGCGCCCGGCCGCATGGTCGAGCGCACCGCGGGCTTGATCGCCTCGACCAGCGCATTGCCGGCATCGATGTCGACGCCCGCCTGGGCATAGGTGAGGCCATTGCGCCGGTCTGAAGGTTCGTCGGGTTCCATGAGGTCCGCCATGTTGCGTTGCGGCCGGAATATACACCGCCCTTTGTTGCTTCAAGCGGATTCGCTTGGCCGATGGGGCAGGCAAGACCGAATGATCCACAGATTAGACGGGATGTCAGCGCCGCGTGTCGCGTTCGACGAGCTCGGCATAGAGCGTTTGCAGCCGCTGCATCACCGGGCGCTCGCCGTTCCCGACCGGTTTGCCGTCGAGGCTCGCGACTGGCGTCAGCCCGCCGAAACTGCCGGTCAGAAACGCCTCGCTCGCGCCGTGGACGTCGACAAGGCTGAAATTTCGCTCGAAGACGGGAATGGCGTTAGCCCGGCAAAGCTCGATCACATTGTGTCGCGTGACGCCGTTCATGCAGTAGTCGCCGGTCGAGGTCCACACCTCGCCGCGACGCACGATGAAGAAATTGCAGGAATTCGTCGTGTTGACGAAGCCGTGCGGGTCGAGCATCAGCCCCTCGTCGGCGCCGGCCTGTTCCGCCTGCAGGCAGGCGATCACGCAATTCAGCTTGGAATGCGAATTGTATTTCGGGTCCTGCGACATCGGCAGGCCGCGCACCTGCGGCACGGTGGCAAGCCGGATGCCCTGCTTGAGTCCGGTCGAGGGCACCGAGTGCTCGATGATGATCACGACCGTCGGCCCCGAGCGCGACAGGGAAGGGTGCTGGAACGGCCGTGCCTTGACCCCGCGCGTCACCATCAGCCGGCAATGGGCGTCATGCGTCATGCCATTGGCCTCGGCCGTGCGGTTGAGCGCGTCGATCAGTTCCGCCCGGTCCATGCCGATGTCGAGCGACACCGCCTTGCAGGATTCGAACAGGCGATCCATGTGCGCGTCGAGAAACGCCCATTTGCCATGGTGCAGGCGCATGCCCTCCCACATGCCGTCGCCCAGCATGAAACCGGAATCATAGACCGAGACCTTCGCCTCTGCACGCGGCACGATATCGCCATTGACGTATATCCTGATGTCGCGATTGCGCGGATCGTCCTCCGCCTCGTGTGCCGTCTTCTTTGCGTTCCGCCCGTCGTCTTGCATGATAGGATCACCATTTCGCCGCTAGCCTTGGCGGGATTTGAATGATCAAGTGGGCCAAGGTCAATCTGGCGAAGCAAACATGTCTGAAACGAAGATCATTGCCCCCGCGAAGATCGTCGCAATGTGGTCCGGGCCGCGCAATCTCTCCACGGCCATGATGCGCTCCTTCGGCTCGCGTCCGGATTGCCGCGCCATGGACGAGCCATTCTACGCCGCCTATCTGGCCGCGACGGGCCTCGACCATCCGATGCGCGAGGAAGTCATCGCCGCCGGCGAGACCGATCCGGCGAAGGTGATCGGGCAATGCCTGGCGCCGCCCGAGCCGCCATATAGCCTCGTCTACCAGAAGCACATGACCCACCACATGATCGAGGGCTTCGAGCTGGGCTGGATCGGCAAGGTGACCAATGTGTTCCTGATCCGCTCCCCGGCAAAGGTGCTGGCGAGCTATGCGAAGAAACGCGGCGAGGTGACGCCCGACGATATTGGCGTCACGCGCCAGCGCGAACTGTTCGAACTGGCGATGCGCGCCACGGGCGAGGCACCGCCAGTGGTCGATTCGGCCGACATATTGCGCACGCCGGAACCGATGTTGCGCGCACTGTGCGAACGCCTGTCGATCCCGTTTCGGCCGGAAATGCTGAACTGGCCGGCCGGCCGTCGCCCGGAGGATGGCGTTTGGGGCGACCACTGGTATGAGGCCGTCTGGAAATCGACCGGTTTCGGTCCGCCCCGGACCGAAGAAGACGAGAACGAACCCGAACTGCCGGACCATTTGCGCGAGATTGCCGACGAAGTTGCGCCCGATTACGCCTATATGAGCCGGCACCGGTTGCGCGCAGGCGCGGCGGATGGCTGAAAGCGCGGGCGTCTGTGCTAGGGTCCGCGACAATGCCCGCAACTGGCGAGAAGAATTATTGAAGCGATACCGGATTACATGACTTGCCCAGTCACCATGACCTTCCCGGTCACGACGATCCTCTAGGAACGGTGAATCCATGAACGAGGCCGCCAAGCTCGCATTGCGCCGCCAGATCTATTTCTGGCTGATCGCCTTCGCCTTCCTGCTGTTCTTCCTGTGGGTGTTCTCCGGCATTCTGCTGCCCTTCGTGGCCGGCATGGCGCTGGCCTATTTCCTCGACCCTGTCGCCGATCTGCTCGAGCGCTGGGGCCTGTCGCGCCTGCTGGCGACGATTGTCATCCTGTTCCTGTTCGTCCTGATCTTTATCGTGGCGCTGATGGTGGTGGTGCCGATCCTTGGCCGTCAGGTCACCGATTTCCTCGCCGACCTGCCCGACCTCGTCACGCAGTTGCAGGCGCTTGTTGCCCGGTCCGAGAATGGCTGGCTGCGCAAATACATCAATCTCGAAACCGAGACGCTGCGCGACAATATCGGAGAACTGACCCGGCAAGGCGCCGGCTGGCTCGCGACGTTGCTCCAGAAAATCTGGGATTCGGGCAAGGCCATCGTATCGCTCGCCTCGCTGCTCGTCGTCACGCCGGTCGTCGCCTTCTACCTGCTCTACGACTGGGACCGCATGGTCGAGACGGTCGACAGCTGGCTGCCGCGCGATTATCGTCCGACGATCCACGAACTCCTCGTCGATATTAACGAAGCGGTCGCCGGCTTCGTACGCGGACAGGGCACGCTGTGCCTCATCCTCGGCACCTTCTACGGCATCGCGTTGACACTCGCCGGTCTTAATTTTGGCCTGCTGATCGGCCTGTTCGCCGGGCTCGTCTCCTTCATCCCCTATGTCGGTTCGCTCACCGGCTTCGTCCTGTCGGTCGGGGTGGCGCTGGTGCAGTTCTGGCCGGACTGGATCCCCATCGCCATCGTGGCGGGCATTTTCGCCACGGGCCAGTTCCTCGAAGGCAACATTCTCCAGCCCAAGCTCGTCGGCGACAGCGTCGGCCTTCACCCGGTCTGGCTGATGTTCGCACTGTTCGCCTTCGGCACGCTGTTCGGTTTTACCGGCATGCTGATCGCCGTGCCGGTTTCGGCGGCCATCGGCGTCGTCGTGCGCGTCGCGCTTGGCCGATATCTCGACAGCGAGCTATATTGGGGTCATGGCAAGGTCGAATCCCGTCCAGGCGGACCGGACAAGGCCGGCGACAAGCCGCAATAGGGTGCGTCGCCGTTTGTACGCCGAGTACCGGAATCCGACATGACCATGCGCCAGCTCCCGCTCAACCTGCCCGTCGAAAACGCCCAGGACCGCGAGGATCTGATCGTCAGCCCGGCCAACCGGCAGGCGGTCGAGTTCATCGACGCCTGGCCCGACTGGCCCGGTCCTGTCGCCGTGCTTGCCGGGCCCATCGGATCGGGCAAGAGCCACATGGCCGCGATCTGGGCGGCCCGGGCCGGCGCGCCGACGATCGCCATGGACCGCCTCGAAGATGCCGGCGAAAGCCTTGAGGATCTCGATTGCGTGGTGGTCGAGGATGCGCGCCCCGGCGCAATTCCCGAGACCGCACTGTTCCACCTGATCAACCATCTGCGCGCCTCCGGCGGCCATTGTCTGATCACCTCGCGCGAGTGGCCGACCGCATGGCAGGTCGAACTGCCCGATCTTGCCTCCCGGCTGCGCGCGGCCCAACTCGTCGAACTGTCCGAGCCGGACGACGCATTGCTGCGCCAGGTGATCGTCAAGCTCTTCGCCGACCGCCAGATCGCCATCGATCCGGGCGTCGTCGACTATCTGGTGACCCGCATGGAGCGTTCGCTGGGCGCGGCCGGCGAACTGGTCGCCGAGATGGACCGCGAGGCGCTCGCGCGCAATGCGAGACTGACCCGGTCCGTCGCCGCTGCCGCACTTAAGAGATTGGCAATGGCGTGATGCTATCGTGTGTCGCAAGCGCGCGATGTTTTCAAATCGTCACAAACGCAGAATAATGCGTGGAAAATCGTCTCCGGTCTCGATCGGGAGACGGCGAGTAACCGCCGACACAGGGAGAGGCGGACGATGGAAGGCGTACACCAGACTGCCGAGGGGCCGGGTATCCTCAGCGGCGGGCAGGACGAGGTCGAGGACAATGTCTTCGCCGATCCCGCCCGATTCATGAACCGCGAGCTTTCGTGGCTCGAATTCAATCGCCGGGTGCTCGAAGAGGCGGAGAATCCGAAGAACCCGCTGCTCGAGCGGCTGCGCTTCCTGTCGATCTCGGCCAACAATCTGGACGAGTTCTTCATGGTGCGCGTCGCCGGCCTCGTCGGCCAGGTGCGCCAGGGCATCGACACGCTCTCCGACGACGGGCTGACGGCGAAGGAACAGCTTGCCGCCGTCACCGAGGCGATCACCCGCCTGCAGCAGGACCAGCAGGACGCGTGGACCCAACTGCGCGAGGAGATCGGCGCGCAGCGCATCGACATCGTCGCACCCGACGAGATCGGCCGCGAGGGGCGCGAATGGCTGGAGACCTATTTCCTGGAATCGGTCTTTCCGATCCTGACCCCGCTCTCGATGGACCCGGCCCATCCCTTTCCGTTTATTCCCAATCTCGGCTACACGCTCGTCTACGAACTCGAGCCCAACCGCGACCGCGAGGGCATGATCGCGCTCATCCGCCTGCCGGCCGCGCTGCGCCGCTTCGTCGAGTTGCCGCAGGCCCCGGGCGAGCCCAATACGTTCATCTCCATCGAGTCGGTGATCTCGATGTTCATCGGCAGGCTGTTTCCCGGCTACTCGGTCAAGGGATCGGGTTCGTTCCGGGTGATCCGCGACTCCGACCTTGAAGTCGAGGAAGAGGCCGAGGATCTGGTCCGGACCTTCGAATCCGCGCTCAAGCGCCGCCGTCGCGGCTCCATCATCCGCCTGGAAATCGATGCAGGCATGCCGGCGAATCTGCGCGAATTCGTCTCCATCGAGACCGGCGCCAATGAGAGCAACGTCAACATCGTGGAGGGCATGCTGGCCCTGCACAATCTGTCCGAGATCGTCTCGACGGAGCGCCCCGATCTCAAATTCGAGCCGCACAACACCCGCTTTCCCGAGCGTATCCGCGAATTGAACGGCGATTGCCTCGCCGCCATCCGCCAGAAGGACATCGTCGTCCACCACCCCTATGAATCCTTCGACGTGGTGGTCCAGTTCCTGCGCCAGGCCGCGCGCGATCCGGACGTCGTCGCGATCAAGCAGACGCTCTATCGCACCTCCAACGATTCCCCCATCGTCGCCGCGCTGATCGAGGCGGCCGAGACCGGCAAATCGGTCACTGCGCTGGTCGAACTGAAAGCGCGTTTCGACGAGGAAGCCAACATCCGCTGGGCACGCGATCTGGAGCGCGCCGGCGTGCAGGTCGTCTTCGGCTTTGTCGAGTGGAAGACGCATGCCAAGCTCAGCCAGGTCGTGCGCCGCGAGGAAGGCAAGCTCGCCAATTACGTCCATATCGGCACCGGCAATTACCACCCGGTCACCGCGCGCATCTACACCGACCTGTCCTATTTCACCGCCAACCCGGCCGTCGCCCGCGACGTCGCCCAGGTGTTCAACTTCATCACCGGTTATGCCGAGCCGGAACATCTGGAAACGATCGCCGTCTCGCCGATCACGCTGAAGAAGCGCATCCTCGAACACATCGAGGCGGAGATCGAACATGCCCGGCAGGGGCGTCCCGCGACGATCTGGGGCAAGATGAACTCCGTCGTCGATCCCGAGATCATCGACGCGTTCTATCGTGCCAGCCAGGCCGGGGTGCGCATTGAGCTGGTCGTGCGCGGCATCTGCTGCCTGCGCCCGGCCGTGCAGGGCCTGTCGGAGAACATCCACGTAAAGTCGATCGTCGGCCGCTTCCTCGAGCACAGCCGCATCCTGTGTTTCGGCAATGGCCACGAAATGCCGTCGGCCGAAGCCATCGTCTATATCGGCTCGGCCGACCTGATGCCGCGCAACCTCGACCGGCGCGTCGAGGTCATGGTCCGGCTGACCAATCCGACCGTCCACCGGCAGGTGCTCGAACAGATCATGCTCGCCAATCTGATGGACAACGAGCAGAGCTGGGAGATCCAGCCCAACGGCACGTCGCGCAGAATTGCCGCGAAATCGGACGAAGAATCGTTTAGTGCTCAGCGCTACTTCATGACCAATCCGAGCCTTTCGGGACGTGGAGAATCGCTGAAATACGATGCCCCCAAGCAGTTTACGCATCGCGAGATCGGTTATCTCTGACACGCTACGATATCGCCCGGAGGTCGGCGCACAGGGGCGGCTGGGCCAGCGGGTCCCCGTCGCCGTCGTCGATATTGGCTCCAATTCCGTGCGCCAGGTCATCTATGAGGGGCTGGCGCGCGCCCCAGCCGTGCTGTTCAACGAAAAGGTCCTGTGCGGCCTCGGCAAGGGCATTTCGTCGACCGGCAAGCTCGACGAGACCGCCGTCGAACGCGCCATCGCCACGCTGCGCCGTTTCCATGCGCTTGGCCGTCAGGCCGGCGTCTCGCAGACCCATATCCTCGCCACCGCCGCCGCGCGCGACGCCGCCAACGGCGCCGATTTCATCGCCCGCGTCGAGGCGCTGTTCGACCGCAAGGTCCAGGTGCTGACCGGCCGCGAGGAAGCGATGTACTCGGCCTGGGGCGTGCGCAGCGGCTTCCACAAGCCGGAGGGCATCGTCGGCGACATGGGTGGCGGCTCGGTCGAACTGGTCGGCATCAATGGCGAGATCGAGGACGGCATCACTCTGCCGCTGGGCGGGTTGAGGCTCGCCGAACTCGCCGATGGCTCGCTGTCCAAGGCCAGGACGCTGGTGCGCCAGACGCTGAAGAAAGCGCCGATCGACTGGCCCGGTCAGGCGCGCAATTTCTATGCCGTCGGCGGCACCTGGCGTTCGCTGTTCAAGCTGCACATCGCCAACACGCATCACCCGCTCAACGTCATCCATGACTATGCGGTCGACGCCAAGCGCTTCATCGATTTCTGCAACCGCCTCGTCACCAAGGGTGTCGACGGTTTCGCCGGCATCGACGCTGTGTCGCGCAATCGCCGCACGCTGCTGCCCTATGGCGCGCTGGTCATGGTGGAGACGCTGAAGAAGCTGAAGGCGGAACAGGTCATCGCCTCGTCGCTGGGCGTGCGCGAGGGCTATCTCTATTCGCTGCTGGGCGAGGAGGAGCGTGCGCAGGATTCGCTGATCGAGGCGGCCCGCGATCTCTCGGTGCTGATCGCGCGTTCGCCGCGCCATTCCGCCGAACTGGTCGACTGGACCGGTATGGCCTTCGAGCGTCTCGGCGTAGAGGAGACTGAGGACGAGGCGCGCTGGCGCGTCGCGTCGTGCTATCTGGCCGATATCGGCTGGCGCTCGCATCCCGATTTCCGTGCCCAGCAATCCGTGTCCGTCATCTCGAACACCGGCTTTGTCGGCATCACGCATGAGGGCAGGGCCTATCTGGCGCTCGCCAGCTACCACCGCTACCAGGGGCTGGGCTCCAAGGTCGCCCCGCCGGAATTCGCGAGCCTCGCCTCCTCGCGCGCCCAGACGCGTGCGCGCCTGCTCGCCGCCGTCTACCGGGTGCTCTACCTCTATTCGGCGTCCATGCCGGGCGTCCTGCCGCGCCTGCGGCTGGAACGCGGGCAGGGCGATGCGCTAACTCTGGTAGTGCCGCGCGATATCGCTGATCTGTGCGGCGAGCGCCCGAACGAGCGCCTTTCCCAGCTCGCGCGCGAAGCCGGCAAGCCCATCGAGATGCGGATCGACTGATCGGCAGATGCCGGTTTGAAGCCCCTTTTGTTCGGCTGAAGGCTATTCGGCGGCCTGGGTGGCCTGCCGTGCCGGCTTGTCGCCGTCGATCTCGATGATCTTCACCGACTTGCCATTGAAGCCGAGCGCCAGGCGGCCGTTCTTGAGCTTGAGCGCCTGTTCGCCGAAGAGTTCTCGCCGCCAGCCCTTGAGCGCGGCGACATCGGCGTCGTCGTCGGCGGCGATGCGTTCCAGATCGTCCACCGTGGCGATCACCTTGGCCGCAACGCCGTGCTTCTCGACGATTACCTTGAGCAGCACCTTGAGCATTTCGGCGGCCGCGCCGGAACCTTCGGGCGCATGCCTCGGCGGCGGGATGTGGGGCAGGGAATCCTTCGGCAGCTTGTTCGCCTCGCGCACCACTTCGAGCAGCGGTTCGCCGAATCGGCCCTTGTCGAAACCGCGCGAGAGGCCACGCATCTTCATCAGATCGTCGATGCTCGCCGGCGGATGGCTGCAGATCTCGTAGATCGCCTCGTCCTTGATGACGCGGCCGCGCGGCACGTTGTGGCTGCGCGCCATCTTCTCGCGCCACTCCGCCAGCATTTTCAGCAGCGCGAATTCGCGCGGCTTGCGGATGCGCAGTTTCAGCCGCTGCCAGGCGTTTTCCGGCGGCATGTCATAGGTCTCGGGCGAGGTGAGGATGTCCATCTCCTCGGCGACCCAGTGGGTCCGGCCCTGTTCCTCGAGATTGGCCTTGATCGACTGATAGACGCGGCGCAGATGCGTTACGTCCGAAAGCGCGTATTCGAGCTGCTTCTGCGACAGCGGCCGGCGTTTCCAGTCGGTGAAGCGCGACGACTTGTCGATGCGCTCCGACGTGATCCGGAAGACGAGCTGGTCGTAGGAGATGCTGTCGCCATAGCCGCAAACCATGGCCGCGACCTGCGTGTCGAACACGGGCGCCGGGATCAGCCCGCCCAGATTGTAGATGATTTCGATGTCCTGGCGCGCCGCGTGGAAGACCTTGACCACGTTGCGGTCGGCCATCAGCTCGAAAAACGGCTTGAGATCGATCCCGCTGGCCAGCGGATCGATGATCACGGCGTCGTCCGGCGAAGCCATCTGGATCAGGCACAGTTCCGGCCAGAACGTGACTTCACGCAGGAATTCGGTGTCCACCGTAACATAGGGGCTCGCCGCGTAGGCCTTGCAAATGCGGGCGAGTTCTCCGGTGGTCGTTACAATCTGCATCGGCTTTCTATAGCCAATGGGATGGCGCTTGTCTCGCCTGCTCCAACGAAAATTTCGGCGCGGTGGAGGAAAGTCTTACGCCTTGATTTCCGCCCGGTCCTGCTGGCCGATCTGGTCGAGCCGCCGTTGCAGGGCCAGTCGGTCGATCGAGGCGATCGGCAGGCTGACGAAGATAGAGATGCGTCTTTCCAGCATCCTGTAGGCCTCGGTAAAGGCCAGCCTGATCTGGGCATCGGTGCCGGTCGCCGCCGCCGGATCGGGCACGCCCCAATGCGCGCTCATCGGCTGTCCGGGCCAGATTGGACAGGATTCTGCGGCTGCTGAATCGCACACCGTGAAGACGAACTGCATTTGCGGTGCGCCCGGTTCGGCGAACTCGTCCCAGTTCTTCGAGCGTGCGAACTCCGTCTGGTAGTTCAGGCTTTCCAGCAGGCGAAGCGCATGCGGATTGACCTTGCCGGTCGGCTGCGAGCCCGCCGAATAGGCCTTGAACCGGCCCTTGCCTTCGCGGTTCAGGATGGCTTCGGCCATGATCGAGCGTGCCGAATTGCCGGTGCACAGGAACAGGACATTATAGGGTTCGTTCGACATCGTGTTTCTCCGAAAGGGGCGGTCGACGCCCCGTGAACTGGGTCAGCAGGCGCAGGCGATTTCGTCGATCAGGGGCTGGCAGAGTTCGGCCCTGCCGCCGCAGCAATCCTCCATCAGGAAGCCGAGCAGGGCGCGAATGCCGTCGATATCGGCGTGGTAGCGGATTGTCCGCCCCTCGCGCTCGTTGCGCACCAGCCCGGAACGCGCCAGCACCGCCAGATTGGCCGACATCGTGTTCTGCTTCACCCCCAGCGCCTCGCCGATGGCGCCCGCGCTCATGCCGGCGGTGCCAGACTTGACCAGAAGGCGGAACACGTCGAGCCGTGTCGGTTGCGCCAGTGCGGCGAAGGCCGCGATTGCCTGAAAATTATCCATAAATCATGAATTATTGATATGTCTGTCATAGTCAAGCAGGTTTTTGAAACCTGCCGGGATGCCGTGCCAACCCCCGGCGACCGGCCAACCGCTCAAGGTGTGTCGTATCTCACGCACGGCCCGTTCGTCCGTGCCCATCTAGGAATTGTCGGCGGGCAATCCCGTCCCCGACTTGGAGAAACGGACAGCAAAAAATGACAAACCTTCGCAAAACCATCCTCACAACCATGGCCGCCGTCACCGTAGTCGCGGCGGGTATCGCAGCCATCCCCTCGAATGCCGAGGCAGGCTTCTTCGATTCCATCGGCGGATCCAACCGCTTTGCGACCTCGACCGGCACCGTACCGTCCACGGTTACCTTCGCCAGGCCTGCGACGCAGACACAAGTTGGAACCGTGCCGTCCACAATCCAGTTCGGCAATCCGGCCACGCAGACCCAGGTCGGTACCGTGCCGTCGACCATCATCTTCGGGCAGTAATCCCGAATTCCGACAGCCATCGGACTGTTTCCGATTATCCAGGAACCCCGCGATGCCCTGCATCCGGGGTTCCCTGCGTTTGGAGGGGCGTTTCAACGCGCTTTCAGGAAACGGATGGCCGCGTTGATCGGCTCGCTGTCCTGCTCGAAATAGCCATGCGCGCCTTTGGGGCCGCAGACCCAGTGTAGCGCGCTGCCCGAGCTTGATATCCAGACGATCCCCTTGACCTTGCCGCCCGCCCAGCGCCTGAAGGCTTCGGCGCTTGCCGGCGCGGTGGTCGGGCACTGGTCGGCCCGATGATGCACCATCAGGGTTGGCGGCAGCCTGGCCGGCGAGGGCAGTTGCGAACGTGCCGAGGCATAGGCGCCGGAAAAGAAGACGGCGGCATCGGCGGGCGCACCTGCCTGCAGCGCGGCGATCGCCCGCGAGACGCCGAAGCTGATCCCGACGAGGAACACCTTCTGCCCCCGCGTATGCGCGGTCTTCGCCGCGCGAACCGCCTGCCCCGGCGTGCTGGCCACGATGATCTCAAAGCCGGAGCGCTCCAGCCTTGCCCGGTTCCGCAGCAGGAAGCCCCCGGGCTTCGCCGCGCCCGATCCGCCCGGCATCAGGATCGCCAGCGGCGAGGCCGCCGAGGCATGGTCGGTTGCCCACCCGGAAAGGGCGAGCACGATCAGAATCGTCAGAACAAACCGCATCCCGAACCTCCGTATCGGACCGGGCGCGCCAGTAACGGCGACCGGTCGGGAACGAACGCATGCTGGATACGCCAGCCGTCACCCTCGGGGACGGTGTCGGGGAAACACGCCGGCAGGGTGGTCGAACCGCCGCCATCGGCCATGTGTTTCCTCCACCGATCTTATCAGATCAGGTGATGATGCGCCACGAGACGGCGGTGCCGGCCGGGCGCGCGGTGGAAGCGTGAGAGGCGCTGGTCGCCTCAGCCCATCCCGCGCCTTGACAAATCACCCGTGAAATGTGTTTGTCCGCGCGGTTTTTCCCCGATTTCGCGGATCGGCACCGGCCGGGCTTCACTCGCCCCGTCAGGCCGCTCCCAGACTGTCCGGAACGAAGAAATGCATCGCTATCGCAGCCACAATTGCGCCGCCCTCCGCAAGTCCGACGCGGGCTCAAAAGTCCGCCTGTCCGGCTGGGTCCACCGCGTGCGCGACCATGGCGGCCTGCTGTTCATCGATCTGCGCGACCACTACGGCCTGACGCAGATCGTCGCCGACCCCGATTCGCCTGCCTTCGCCACGGCCGAGACCGTGCGCGGCGAATGGGTCATCCGCGTCGACGGCACGGTCAAGGAGCGCTCCGACGAGACGGTCAACCCGAACCTGCCGACCGGCGATGTCGAGATCTTTGCCGCCGAGATCGAGGTGCTGTCCAAGGCCGGCGAACTGCCGCTGCCCGTCTTCGGCGAGCCGGACTACCCTGAAGACATCCGCCTGAAATACCGCTTCCTCGATCTGCGCCGCGAGACCATGCACGCCAACATGATGACGCGCATGGGCGTCGTCGCTTCCATGCGCCGCCGCATGGCCGAGGCCGGCTTCAACGAGTTCCAGACGCCAATCCTGACGGCCTCCTCGCCGGAAGGCGCGCGCGATTTCCTGGTGCCGTCACGGCTGCATCCTGGCCAGTTCTACGCGCTGCCGCAGGCGCCGCAGATCTACAAGCAGCTCCTGATGGTCTCCGGCTTCGACCGCTATTTCCAGATCGCGCCCTGCTTCCGCGACGAGGACCCGCGCGCCGACCGCTTCTATGGCGAGTTCTACCAGCTCGACCTGGAGATGAGCTTCATTACCCAGGAAGACGTGCTCACGACCATGGAGCCGATCCTGCGCGGCGTCTTTTCGGAATTCGCCGACGGCAAGCCGGTCACCGGCACCTTCCCGCGCATCCCCTATGACGAGGCGATCGCCAAATACGGCTCCGACAAGCCGGACCTGCGCAACCCCATCGTCATGGAAGACGTGTCCGAGCACTTCCGTGGCTCGGGCTTCAAGGTCTTCGCCAACATCCTGGAGAGTTCGCACAACAACCAGGTCTGGGCCATTCCGGCCAAGACCGGCGGTTCGCGTGCCTTCTGCGACCGCATGAATTCCTGGGCGCAGGGCGAGGGCCAGCCGGGCCTTGGCTATATCTTCTGGCGCAAGGAAGGCGACAACCTCGAAGGTGCAGGCCCGCTCGCCAAGAACATCGGCCCGGAACGCACCGAGGCGCTGCGCGAACAGCTCGCGCTCGGCGATGGCGACGCCTGCTTCTTCGTCGCCGGCGACCCGAAGAAATTCTACGGCTTCGCGGGCGCGGCGCGCGACCGCGCCGGCGAGGAGCTGGGCCTGACCGACAAGGACCGCTTCGAACTGTGCTGGATCGTCGATTTCCCGTTCTACGAATGGAACGAGGACGAGAAGAAGATCGACTTCTCGCACAACCCGTTCTCCATGCCGCAGGGTGGCGAGGAGGCACTCGACAACGAAGACCCGCTGACGATCAAGGCCTTCCAGTACGACCTCGTCTGCAATGGCTCGGAGATCGCCTCAGGCGGCCTGCGCAACCATCGCCCGGAACTGATGGTCAAGGCCTTCGAGAAGGTCGGATTGTCGAAGGAAGACGTCGAGCGCGATTTCGGCGGGCTCTATCGCGCCTTCCAGTATGGCGCACCGCCGCATGGCGGCATGGCGGCCGGAATCGACCGCATCGTCATGCTGGTGCTCGGCGCGAAGAACCTTCGCGACATCGCGCTGTTCCCGATGAACCAGCAGGCGACCGATTTGCTGATGGACGCGCCCGCCGAGGCCACCTCCCGGCAATTGCAGGAACTGGGCATCCGCGTCATTCCGCAGAAGAAGGACTGAGGATTTGGCCGGCCGGGAGAAGCCTCGAATTCTCCTGACCGGCTTCGGACCGTTCCCCGGCGCGCCGGTCAACCCGACCGAGGCACTGGTCGCCCACCTGCGCGAGGCGCCGCCGATCCCGGAAAGGGCCGCCGCCTTCCATGCCGAATGCCTCGATGTCGATTATGATGGCGTTGGACCGCACCTGTCGCGGCTGGGGCGCGCGTTTCGGCCCGACATCGCAATTCATTTCGGCCTTGCCGCCCAATGTACCGGCTTTCGCCTCGAACGCGTCGCATGCAACCGGCATGACGGGGCCACGCCCGACAATCGCGGCTCGCTGCCCGTGGCCGGCGCCATCTGTGCCGGCCCGGCGCAATTGCCCTCGCGCCTGCCGCTCGATGCCATCGCCGCGGAACTTGCCCGCGCGGGCCTGCCGGTCGAGTGGTCGGACAATGCCGGCGGCTATCTCTGCAACACGGTGATGACCCTGTCGCTGGCCCATGCCTGCGAAGGTTTTGCCCCGGCGATGAGCGGCTTCATCCACGTGCCTCTGGTCGGCGCGCCGGGCGGGCAGGGGACGATGCCCTTCGACGATTTGCTGCGCGGCGCATTGCTGATCGTTGAAGCCTGCGCTGGCGAATGGACGAAGTGCTAGGTGTGATGTTGTTCACTGGTTTCGGTCGCCATTGATGCCTAGCTGAAAGTAGATAGCCTGCCAGAACCGGCATCGACATCAAACCGGATCGCCCGTTTGACGAAATCCATCAGTCCGAGATTTGCTTTCTTTCTGCTGTATGTACCATTCGTTGCGAACGATTTCGGTTTCATCGCTCTGTCGGGCACATACGCCGTCTACATTCTCGATTATACATGTCGCTTGCTGGTTATTTACGGATACCTGTTCTGGTCCGCGACCAGAAAAAAGCTGCCGCCCAAAATTCTCCAACCCATACGGCCTGAGTTGGCGGTCCTCGCGATTGTCGGCTTACCCATCGCGGGTCTCTTGATCTCACGCGTTATTGGCCTCCCACAGGACTCCTGGGCCAGTTGGAGCGTCTGGTTCAGATATCCACACATCTCGGATCCGGCACTCTACTGGATGGACCTCACTTTCGGGCTGATCCTCGTCGCGATCAGCGAGGAACTGGTGTTCAGGAAACTGGCCTTCGAGTGGCTGTCGACCAAGGGCAGGAAAGGCTCCTTCATCCCGCTCATTTCCAGCGCGTTTTTCGCTGTCGCGCATTGGTCAACCGGTCTGGGCAGCATGGTTTCCGTGTTTTTGACCGGCATGCTCTATATGGCCGTCTACATGAAACTCCGGCGCATCTGGCCGCTGGTATGCGCGCATTGGATCCACAATTTCTTCATCTATGGTCCTTTCTAGATTTCGCTGCTTGCCTGGGTCGGTGGAATTCCCAAGCGCCGCTCGCCCGAAAATGGTCAAGATATCGCCCTGCAACCACGCCTTTGCGGCACAGCTTTCGCCCCTTTTGCACCCTCAGATTGCGCCGTTGGGTTCATCTAACTTGAGGGGAAATCATGACCACAAAGAATTCCGCGCCTGCGGCGAACCCGCCGCAGCGAAACCAGCTCGCATTTCTTGCCGTCCATTCGCCCATGGCCAAACTGGTTGTGGCCAGTGTCATCTCGCTGCTGCTGATGGTGCCGGCCATGATGGTTCTGGGCTTCGTCAAGGAAAGGGCGAATCGTGCCACGGTCGTTGCCGCCGACATCGCGAAGGGCTGGGGAGGGGAGCAGACGCTTAATGGCCCTTATCTGGTGGTGCCGTACCGCAAGACGGAGGAGAGCCGCACGCAATATGCCGTTTTCTCCGCGCAGTCGGAGAAGATGAGCCTCGACGTGTCCGTCGAGGAACGCCGCCGTTCGATCTACCGAACGCCGCTCTACGCGTCGCGCACGAAAGTTGAAGGCCTGTTTGCGGCCCTGCCGGCGGACATCGCCGACAGGCTTGGTATCGTCGATTACGACTCCGCCTATCTGGCGATGAGCGTCTCGGACCTCAGCGGTTTCCGTTCCGAGGCATTGATCGAGATCCGGGGCTCCGGAAAGGGAAGCTTCGAGCCGGGGCTGCCCGGGCTGACCGGAGAAGAGCGGCCGGGCTTTCATCACATGCTGCGCGCCGGGCTTGTCCGGTCGGGCTTCGACTTCAGCATCGACATGACGCTCAACGGTGCAAGTCGGCTGAACATCCTGCCTTCGGGAAGGGCGACCGAGATCGCGATGACCTCGGACTGGCCGCATCCCGGATTTTCAGGGCGCTTCCTTCCGGATACGCGATCGATCGGCGAGCAGGGTTTTTCGGCGGGCTGGACCATACCGAGCCTGGCGCAGGGTACCAATGCGATGAGCCTCGCTGCGCAATTGCCGGTCAGCGCTTCTCCCGTCTCGGTCGGGTTTGTCGAACCGCTGCAATTCTATCAGGTGATCTCGCGGACGCTGAAATATGCGACGGCCTTCTTCGCCCTTACCTTTCTCGCCGTGTTCATCCTCGAGACCCGAGCCGGGCAACCCTTTCACTGGGTGCAATATGTACTGGTCGGGCTGGCATTGGTGATCTTCTTCCTGCTGCTGCTGGCACTCGCCGAACATATCGGCTTCGGCGCGGCCTATGTCGCGGCCGCGACCGCAACCACCGCGCTCATTGCCTGGTATGTCGGCGATGCGATGCGCCATGCTCGCAGCGGGTTCACCATGGCCGGCGTGCTGGGCACGGTCTACGCGCTGATCTATTTCGTCATGAGCGAGGAGGACTACGCCTTGCTGGCCGGTTCGGTCGTGGCCTTCCTCGCGATCGCGGCGGTCATGATCGCCACGCGACGTCTCGACTGGGAACGCGGCGGGAGACTGGCAGGACCCGCACCGGACCCTGTGCCTCAACAGGCCTGAGCAGCCTGACTCTTGCATTCGCATGCGGCGATCTCTATGGCTCGCCGCATGCTCCTTCGCACCGCGTCCGTCCTGTTCGCCCTGCTGCTCCTCGCCGGCTGCCAGTCTGTGCCGGGTGGTGAACTGGCCGTTGCAACGACGACGGCGGCGACCGCGCCGACCAATGCGCGTCCCGCCGACGCGGACCTGCCCGAAACCGTTGCGATCGGTGGCGGGCAGATGGCCGACATCTACGATCCCGCCGGCAAAAAGTCAGGCCTGATGGCGCTGATCGCCAACCGCTCGAACGGGCCCAAGGCGCCGGTCGTGGTCTATGTTCACGGCGGCGGCTGGATCAAGGGCGAGCGCACCAAGGTCTACAATTTGCCGGCCTGGGCAAAGGCGAGGGGCTACATGCTGGTCTCGGTCGATTACCGTCCGGTACCGCGTACCAATGTCGACGGCCAGGTCTCCGACGTCGCCCGGGCGATCAAATGGGTGCGCGCCAACATTGCCAGCCATGGCGGTGATCCGAACCGCATCGTCATCATGGGGCATTCCGCCGGCTCGCACCTCGTTTCCATGATTGCGGTGAAGAAGCTCGGCGGTGCGCTGCGCGGTGTCGTTGCCAACGACGTGCAGGCCTACGATCTCGAGGCCTATTACACGATGCGCAACAATTCCATGGACCGCGTCTACGTGAAGACCTTCGGCCACAATCGGGCCAACTGGCGCAGATGGTCGCCGATCACCTATGTGGCGCGCGGCTCCGGCTATCCGCCTTTCCTGATCCTGCATTCGGGCTCGGACGGCGAACGCCGCAAGGCGCTCGCCAACCAGTTTGCCGATGCGCTGCGCGCCCGTGGCACCTCGGTGGCCGTGTTTGACGGCGGCCGCTACACGCATGGTTCGATCGCGCGCAATATCGGCCGCAAGGACGCGGTGACCGCCGCCGTCGACGCCTTCCTCAAGCGCGTGTTCAACTAGTACGTTTCAGGTTTTGTCGGAGCCAGACGTATAGAAATGCCCGTTCGGGCATATGCGGGCGGCAGCGCTTTTCGATTTCGTCCAAAGCTGAAGCGCACCAGGGCTTCGACCCGTTCTCGAGCCGCGGCATCCGGGCCTGACAGGGTGTCGGCCAATTCCGTGACCGGTTGTCATAGTTAAATTCGCCGCCCTGCGAATGCCTGTATGCGTGGGCGCACCGAGAACCCATGAAACCGCAAATCAACGAAACGGAGCATACCCTTGTATCGACTGTTCTACGTAAGCACCGCCGAACCCGGCACCACCGACCAGGTTGCCGACGCGATCGCGCGCGACGCCATGGCCAGGAACGAACGCATGGGGGTAACCGGCGCGCTCGCGTTCAATGGCGTGAATTTCGCCCAGATCATCGAGGGCGAGGAAAGGGTCGTCGGCACCCTCATGAATGCCATCAAGGCGGATTGCCGCCACACCGGCGTGATCGTCGTCGACCAGAAGCCGGTCGAATCCCGCGCCTATACCGACTGGTCGATGAAGCGCATCGACGGCATGTCCTTCGAGGAATTCATGACCTGCATGGTCGACTGACGCGGGAGCGTCGCGCCCTATACGTCCGAGATCGTCTCGAAGCCGCCGAAAATCATGCGCTTGCCGTCGAAGGGCATTTCGATCTTCGCCATGCGCTCGTCCTGCATGATCTTTTCCCACGCCGCGTCGCGCTCGGCCTTTGAGGGCCATTCGACCCAGCCGAAGACGACCGTCTCGTCCGGCTCGCGCTTGACGGCCATCGGGAAGGACGTGACTTCGCCGTCGGGAACGTCGATGCCCCAGCAGTCGACGACCCTGAGCGCGCCATGTTCCCTGAACAGTTCGGCGATTGCCTTGACCTGCGTGATGTAGCGATCCTTGGCATCGGTCGGCGTCGCCGCCACGAATCCGTCAATATAGGTCATCTGTGATTATCTCCACTCTTGCGTTTCAGCTTTGGGCGGCATCGAAAAGCGCTGCCGCTCGCATATGCTCGAACGCGCATATCGATCCATTGTTTCCGACACAACCTGAAACACACTAGATTAGCAGGATGAAAAGGTCGGTCCGGTACCGGACGGGATCGTCCGTATCCGAAGGCCCGACCCGGTAGATCTCGAACTGGCCGCCCGGCGCGTGGCCGGACCCCGAAGCGTTTTCCACGGCGCTCAGGCCGCGCGCCCGGAACCAGCCATTCAACATGCAAAACGCATCATAAAGACGGTCATACGGTCCGGCATAGGTGGCGAAGGCGTAGCGACCGGCTGGCAGTTCGCCGGCCACGACCTCTTCGCTATCGGTTTGCGGGCTGCCCGCCTGCTCGCCACCCGTCAGTTTTCCAACAGTCAGCGCACCGACATCGAGTTCTACGCCGCCGTCATGGCTGAAGCTTCGATAACGGAACAGGGTGGGTCCCGGTGCCATGCCGCGTCCTGCCATCCAGGCGTGCAGTTTGGGCAGGAGCGGCGGGGCGAATTGCGGCAGGTCGCGCATCGCACCGGCGGCGCAAAAGGCGAGATAGGGTTCGGCGTCGCGTTCGATCACTTGCGGGATCGACAGGTCGATGCCGGGCAGCGCGGTTTCGGTAACGGGCAGCATGGCGGTGTCTCCGGGTTCGGCTAGCTTGTGGCCTTCGAGCCGGCGAAACTGATCATCCACGGCGTGCCGAAGCGGTCGGTGACCATGGCGAAGCGTTCCGCCCAGAAGGTTTCGGCGGGTTCCATCGCGATATCCTTGGCGTCCCGGGCCAGTTCCCCGAACACGCGGTCGAACTCGGCGATGCTGGCCAGCGAGACGGACACCCGGAAGCCTTGCGGCTTGTTGTACCACTCGCCCGGCGCGTCGGACGCCATCACCATGGCGTTTCCGAGCTTCATCGCCATGTTCATGACGAGGTCGTCGCCACCGGGCATCCGGCTTTCGGGATCGGGAGCGTCACTGTTCTTGTAGACGCCCGTGATCTCGCCACCGAGGGTCTGTGCGTAGAACGTCATTGCCTCAAGACAATTACCGTTGAAAAACAGATAGATCGTCGGTTCCATGATAGCCTCCTCCTGTTTCAGTTCGACGGGTGGCCTTCGACCATGAGCGCGAGAAACATCAGCGAATCCTGCCAGCCGAGATAGCAGTCATCGAGCGGGATCAGGTCGGGAATACCCTCCTGCGTGATGTGGATCTCCGTGCCGTTCCGGACCGGCGTCAGTTCGACCGCCGTCTTCATTTCGCCGGTCAGGTTGGGGTCGTCGAAACGGTCCGTCATGACGAGCCGCTCGTTCGCCACGACCTCGAGATACTCGCCACCGAAATGATGGGCCTGCCCCGTGGCGAATGCGGTGAACGACATGCGGTAGCTGCCGCCCTCGCGGACATCCATGTGTTCGATCTTCGCGGTGTAGCCGCGCGGCGGTATCCAGCGCGCATAGGCGTCGGGGTCTGTGAAGGCCTTGAAGACCATCTCCGGACCGGCGCGCAGGACGCGGTGCAGCCTTACGGTATTTCCATCATTGCTCATTGGAGCGTTTCCTTCTTCTCGTTGTTGGCAAACAGCAATGCGATGTAGCGGTGCAGATGGTCGACGCTGTCGACGGCGATCTGCCGGTCGTCGGTCGCCTTTGCGACGACGAAGGCGCCTTGCAGGACGACCTGCGTGTGAAGCGCCAGGCTTTGCGCCGTCCAGCCGGCATCTTCGCCGATGCCGTGATCGGCCATCGCCTGCGCGATGTCGTCGACAAGGGTGGCGGCATGGCCGGCGATCGACTGGCCGCACGCCGCCGCGATGGCCGGATGCGTGTCATGCACCTCCTGCGCCGTCGTGAACACGATGTCCGACGGGCCGTCGGCCGTGCCGGGGAGCGAGACCTCGCCGGAGTCGAGGTCCGCCGCGAACGCGCTGGCGCAGCCGCCGCCGAGAAGCGCGAACAGGAGCGGGAGCGTCCGGTCGATCCTCCTCCTCACCGGCTCACCACTGCCCCGTCATGGGCGAGGGCCCGACGACCACCCGGCCCTCGACGAGGCGATGGCGGGCGAGGAAGTCCCACTCGCGCCCGGCCGGGAGGAAGTCCATGCGCGAGCCGAGCCGGGAGTGAGCGCCGCCGTCGGTGGCGAGGCGCACGACGCGCGCCTCCGAGCCGGCGACCGCGGCCTCTCGGCGGGTCGTGAACGCGCCGAGCGGCTCGACCGTCTCCGTCGCCGCGCCCCCCGCCGACGCCTCGAGGTGGCGGCGAAGGAGGTCGAAGGTGTCGTCGACGCTCAGCATCATCCCCCCGCTGGGGCTGTTGTTGGCCCTCACCTCACCCGGGACGCCCCAGGGCACGCGGCCGTCCCCGTCCGTCTCGGGATCCGGCGTGTCGAAGCCGCGCCCCACGATGTAGTGGACCGGCAGCGGATGGGGCGCGGACGCGCGACACGCGGCGCGACCGGACAGCCCTCGAGCGCTGCCCTCCGCGAGCGCCGAGACCACCACCGAGAACGCGGCGATGCGCGCCAGCTCGGGATAGCGGGGATCTCCCACCGTGCAGATCGCGCGCAGGACCAGGTTTCCCCCGTTGCTGATGCCGCTCAGGTAGATCCGCTCGCGATCGATCGGCAGCTC
>JBHIWX010000041.1:0-34043 GCA_041987205.1 Rhizobiaceae bacterium
GGTTGGTCCCGCCGAGGGGCCGGGTGAGCCGGTGAACGTCTACCTTCCCATTGCTGAACTGTCCGTCAACATCTTCACGTTGTTCGGCATGGGCATGGCGGTCGGCTTCCTGTCGGGCATGTTCGGCGTCGGCGGCGGCTTCCTGATGACTCCGCTGCTCATCTTCTACAACGTGCCGCCCGCGGTCGCCGTGGCGACGGGAACCAACCAGATCGTCGCGTCGTCCGTATCCGGCGCGCTGGCACATTTCCGGCGAGGCTCGATCGACATCAAGCTGGGCACGGTCCTGCTGGTCGGCGGTATCGTGGGCTCGGGTCTGGGCGTGTTCGCCTACACGATGCTGCGCAAGGCCGGCCAGCTCGATCTCATCATCGCCATCATGTATGTCGTCTTTCTGGGCTCGATCGGCTCCCTGATGGTGATCGAGAGCCTGCGCGCCAGAAAGCGCGTCAAGGCCGGCGGGCGCGTCGACGTTCGCCGCCCCGGCCAGCACAACTGGATCCACGGCCTGCCCTTCAAACTGCGCTTCCGAAAATCCAAGCTTTATCTCAGCGCCATCCCCGTGCTCGGCATCGGGCTCATGGTCGGCATCCTCGTCTCCATCATGGGCGTGGGCGGCGGCTTCATCATGGTGCCGGCGCTGATCTATCTGCTGCACGTTCCGACCAATGTCGTCATCGGCACATCGCTCTACCAGATCATCTTCGTCACGGCGTTCACCACCGTGCTGCAGGCCTCGGCCAACCATACCGTCGACATGATCCTGGCGCTGATCCTGATGGTCGGTGGCGTCATAGGCGCCCAGTTCGGCGCGGCCGCTGGCCAGCGCCTGCGCGGTGACCAGCTTCGCGCGCTGCTCGGCCTGCTCGTGCTTTCCGTGTGCCTGCGCCTCGCCTTCGATCTGATCGTCACGCCGCCCGAGCTTTTCTCGCTCGCCCTCTACAACGCCGGAGCGAACTGACCGTGACCGGGATGCGCTGGCAGGATGACCCGCTCTTTGCCGCGATGCTCCGCGTCGCCGCGCTGGTGACCTTTGCCTGCGTCTCGGCTTCCGCCGCGCTGGCCCAGACGAGGGCCGCGCAGGACGCGCCGCGCGAGGAACTGCAGATGGGGATCTCGGTCGACGTGGTTCCCGTCACATCGGAGTTTTCCGGTCGTCAGATCGCGGTGTTCGGCACCATCGAAAATCCGAACAGGATTGCCCAGACACTCAACGAATACGCCGTCGTGGTGACGATTTCCGGCCCGCCGGAAGACATCGTCGTACGCCGCAAGGAACGCGTGCTTGGCGTCTGGATGAACCGCACCTCGCGGGTGTATCGCGGGGTGCCGACCTTCTACGCCGTGGCGTCCAACCGCGAACTCGGCGCCATCGCCAGCGACGCCGTGCTGCGCGAATACAGAATCGGCATCGACTATCTCTCGCTCAACCTGTTCTCCTCAGGCAGTCAGACCTTCACCCAGCCGGAACCCGAATTCGCGAACTCCCTGCGCCGCATTCGACGCGGCAAGGCGCTGTTCACGGAAAATCCGTCCGGCATCGTTTTTCTCGGCTCCAGCCTGTTCCGCGCCACGCTGGCCATTCCGTCCAACGTGCCGATCGGCGAACACACGGTGACCGGCTATCTCTTCCGTAATGGCGAGATGCTGGCCAGCCGTTCGGCCAGGTTCGAGGTCGAGCGCGCCGGTTTCGAGAGCTATCTCTATACGCTGGCCCATGTCTATTCGGTCTGGTACGGCATCATCGCCGTTGTCGTCGCGCTCGCGACAGGCTGGCTGGCCAGCGTCGTCTTCGCGCGCAAGTGACCGGTGCGGGGGGCTGAGATGACGGGCGAGGGATGGGACAGCGCTTCGGGCTCGCGCCGGGCACTCGTCCTTTCGGGCATTGCGAGCCTGGTACCCGTTGCCGTCCTTGTCGCCGCCATTGTCGTCACAGGCGGTCATGGCGTATGGACGGCCTCGCTGGTCGACGCCTTCAAGACCTGGTCGGCGATCACGCTCTCCCTTCTCGGCGGCATTCGCCTCGGTCTCGCGCTGCGCGGGCCGGGGTCGGGCACCCAAACCGCTTTCGCCGTCCTGCCGGCGGCGGTCGGCTGGGCGGCGCTGTTCCTGCCCGACCATGTCGGGGTTGCGATCCTGCTGCTCGCCCATTGCGCTGTCGGTGCCTGGGATTCGTTTTCCGCAAGCCGAGAAGCCGCGCCGGCCTGGTTCGGCAATCTGCGCATCGTCTGGACGCTGCTCGCCGCCGCCGCGCATATCGCGTTCTTCGTCGCGATCTACTGAACGGTCAGGTTACCCCGGTTCAGACGAGCTGATTGCCGCCGATGGTGAACACGCGCTCGCGTCCAAGCAGATGCGCGACGAGGCCGGCTTCCTCGAACAACCCGTCGAAGGCAGAGTCACGAATGTTGAGCCCGCCGGTGAACGCGCCGAAAGACGGCATGATCATGCGCCGACCGTCCGAGGCGAAGCAGCGACGGCGCACCGCCTTGCCGCGCCGAACGATCCGCGCGACCGGGTGCAGGTGTCCGGCGATCTCGTAGCTGCCGACACCTTCCTCCGGCCCGAACAGGCTGGCCTGCCGGGCATCATGCCGTTTGGGAAGCAGGGAGGGCTCATGGCGCAGCGCCAACGGGCCGATCGTGAGTTCCTCGCAATGCGTGCCGCCGAGCTCGGCCGGTGGCGCGGGGTCGTGATTGCCGGCGATCCAGACCCAGTCTCGCCCCATCATCAAGGCTTTCAGTTCCTCGCGGAACGCCTCGGGCATCCGCCCGCTCGCCTCGCCGTCATGGAAGCTGTCGCCGAGCGAGATGACGGTGCGCGGCTGCCAATGGGCGACCTGCCTTGCGAGCATGCGCAGGGTCGCGCGGGTATCGTAGGGCGGAACCAGCCTGCCGCGTGCGGCGAGTGTGGCGCCCTTTTCGAGGTGCAGGTCGGAGACCACCAGCGTGCGTTCCCCGGCAAGGTACAAACAGCCGGTCCAGTCGCACGCCATGGCAACGCCACCGAAGTCGAACTCGGCGGTGCCGGGGCGCGCTTCCAGCGGCACGGGGCGCAACGCGGCGTTCGCCATCGTCATCGGCCGGTCTGGTTCAATGCTCCGCCTCCTTGAGGAGTTCGTCCGCGGCTTCCGCGAGCAGGGCTTCCTGCGCTTCGCCGGCCACGCTTTCCCGGCCGATCTCCAGCATGATCGGGACGGCGAGCGGCGAAATCCTGTTGAGCCTTTTATGCACGATTCGCGCACGCACGCGAGCCAGCATGTCGCCGAGCCTTCGTATGTCGAGCAGGCCATGCGCGGCGTCGGCGCGCGTCGCCTGCAGCAGCAGATGGTCCGGCTCGTGGCTGCGCAGCACGTCGTAGATCAGGTCGGAGGAAACCGTCATCTGCCGGCCCGACTTCTCCTTGCCGGGATGGCGCTTCTCAATCAGACCGGCGATCTGCGCGCACTGCCGGAAGGTGCGCTTGAGCAGGAAGGATTCGTCGAGCCAGGCTTCCAGATCGTCGCCCAGCATGTCCTCCTCGAACAGCCCGTCGAGCGAAAGCTCGCCATTCGCAAACATCGCGCCCAGATCGCGCAGGCCCCACACGGCAAGCGCATAGTCGGTCGCGACGAAGCCGAGCGGCCGTGCCCGGCCGCGCTCCAGCCGCCGCGTCAGCAGCATGCCGAGCGTCTGGTGCACCAGCCTGCCCTCGAAGGGATAGGCGACCATGTAATAGCGCTCGCCACGCGGAAACGTCTCGACCAGCAATTCCTCCTGGCCGGGCAGCACGGATTTCAGGCGCTGGATAGCGAGCCAGTCGCCGACCTGTTTCGGCAGCCTTTTCCAGCTTGCCGGGTCGGCCAGCATGGCACGCACCTGGCTCGCCAGATAGGTCGACAGCGGAAACTTGCCGCCGGCGAAGACGGGAATGGCCGGGTCGGTATCGCTGGCTTGCGAGGCATAGCAGACATTCTCGCGGATGCCCTCGTAGCGCAGCACCTTGCCGGCGAACAGGAAGGTTTGGCCTTGCACCAGTGATTCCAGGAAACCCTCCTCGATCTTGCCGAGCACCGGCCCCCCTCTGAAATTGCCGCCGCGCGCGCCGCCTTTTCCTTTTTGCCTGGTCAGCCGCACGTCGAGCAGCGGCGCCTCGATGATCGTGCCGGCATTGAGCCGGTATTGCTGGGCAAAGCGCGGATGGGTGATGCGCCAGCTCCCGTCCGCCGTCTTCCGTATCTTGGCGTATTGCTCGTAGCTCTTCAGCGCATAGCCGCCCGTCGCGGCGAACTCGACCGCCCGGTCGAACGTCTCGCGGTCGAGTTCGGCATAGGGCGCGGCGGTCGTTACCTCGGCATAGAGCTGATCGGCGAAGAAGGGGCCGGCTGCTGCGGTACCCAGAACGTGCTGTGCCAGCACGTCGAGCGCGCCCTCGCGCAGCGGCGGCGTGTCCTGCGCGCCGAGATAATTGCCGTCGAGCGCCGCCTGGCACTCCAGCACCTCGAAGCGGTTGGCCGGCACCAGAATGGCCTGGCTCGGCTCGTCCATGCGGTGGTTCGCCCGGCCAATGCGCTGCGCCAGCCGGCTGGCACCCTTCGGCGCGCCGACGTGGATGACGAGGTCGATATCGCCCCAGTCGATGCCGAGATCGAGTGTCGAGGTCGCGACGACCGCGCGCAGGGCATTGTTGGCCATGGCCTGCTCGACACGGCGGCGCTGGCCGACATCGAGCGAGCCGTGATGCAGTGCGATCGGCAGGCTGTCCTCGTTGATCTTCCACAATTCCTGGAAGATCAGTTCGGCCTGGCTGCGCGTGTTGACGAAGATCAGCGTGGTCTGGTGCCGTGCGATCGCCTCGTAGATTTCGCCCATCGCGTAGCGCGCCGAATGCCCGGCCCAGGGTACGCGCTCGCGCGATTTCAGGATCGTGATCTCGGGCTTCGCGCCGCCCTCGACCTCGATCAGCCCGCCCATCTTCACCTCGCCGTGCGGGCCTTGCCCGACCAGCCAGCGCCGCAACTCGTCCGGATCGGCGACGGTCGCGGAGAGCCCGATGGTCTTCAGTTCCGGGCGGAAGGTCCGAAGTCGCGCCAGCCCCAGCGCCAGCAGGTGCCCGCGCTTGGAAGTGACCAGCGAATGCAGTTCGTCGAGCACCACCGTGTCGAGGTCCTCGAAGAAGCGTTCGGCATCCTTCGCCGCGATCAGCAGCGCAAGCTGTTCCGGCGTCGTCAGCAATATGTCGGGCGGGTTCAGCTTCTGGCGCTGGCGCTTGTGTTGCGGCGTGTCGCCGGTGCGTGTCTCCAGGCTGACCGGCAGGTGCATCTCGGCGACCGGCGTTTCCAGATTGCGCATGATGTCGACGGCGAGCGCCTTGAGCGGCGAGATGTAGAGCGTGTGGACGCCGCGCGGCCGCGCTCCGCGGCCCGTCGAGACCATGCGTTTCGGCCGGTCGGCGAGATCCGTCAGCGAAGGCAGGAAGCCGGCCAGCGTCTTGCCCGCCCCAGTCGGCGCGATCAGCAACATGGATTCGCCACCCTGCACGCGGCCGAGCAGTTCCAGCTGATGCGCGCGCGGCTGCCAGCCCTTCGACGAAAACCAGTCGATGAAGGGTTGGGGCAGGCTCAGGAACAGATCGTTCTGGATGAAATCCGCTTGCGGCCGCGACATGGGAACAAATCTAGTACAAACGAAGGGTGCCGTCGATTGACGATGCGCGGAATCTTGCTGGCAGGCGCGTCGTTGATTCGCCGTCGAGCCACCCTCGCAGGCCGAAACGCCCGCCTTTCACGGTTGTGCGGCCCCGCTGGCAGACCGTGATCCACGCCGCCGATGCAGCCTTCCATGGAGAGCGGGAACCGTTGCAGGCAAAGGCGTTGCATGAGCCAGATGTCGCAACCCGAGGGCGTTGCTTTTACCCTTTTTAAATTTCCCGATCAGGCGACTTAACCCCTGATTAGCCATGAAAATCGCAATGATTCGCGCGAACGCATGGATAAGGGGCCACTATGCAAAACGCACTGAATGGCAGCGCTAAGCCGCTGGCCGAAAAGGACTTTTCTTACCTGTCTCAAACCGGCAAGCGCATCGATCGACATGCGATTGCCTTTGGATGCCTTGCCGGCCTGTCGTTGGCCGGCATCGCGCTCGCATCCGCAGAAGCGCAGGCCGCCTGCAGCACGTCGTCGCCGACGACCGGTCAAACGGTAACCTGCTCCGACGTCGATACGACCGGCATCACTGGTGGCACCGGCGTCAACAACGTGACCGTCAATATCGGAACCACCGGCAGTATTGCCACCACGGGTGCGGTAACGCCGCTCATGATCCGTGGCTCGGACTGGGTCGTCACCAACTCGGGAACGATGTCGGCCACTTCAGCCAACATCATCTATACCGGCTTTGACGCCCAACGAGTGAACATAACCAATAACGGCACGATGCATTCCGACACGAGCTACGTGCTGGACCTCAATCAGGGTGGCACCGTGACCAACAATCTCGGCGCCAGCATCACCACTACCGTTCAGGCGATCGTCAGCAGCAACACCCTGCTTACCGTTAACAATTACGGAGAGATATCCACCACGGGCGGCTATGCCATCCAGGCGCAGTACGGCGCCGCGGTGACCAATTACGCCACGGGTGAAATTACCGGGAACTATTTCGGCGTGGCCATGGAGGGCGGGCCTGCTCCCGTTAGCAGGGTCAGCAATTACGGAACGATCACCGGAACGTTGGGCTGGGCCACCGATATGGGGACCGGAGGCAACGTGACCAATTATACCGATGCGTTGCTCACTGGTGCGAACGGCGTGCGGTTTCGCGATACGTCAGGCGGCACGCCGGCCAATGCCGGGGTCCTGATCAATATGGGCGAGGTTCTTGCCACGTCGGGCGTCGCCGCCGAATTTCAAAATGGCGGAGGGGTGTACAATTACGAGGGGTTCATCACTGGCGTGACGGCCGCCATTGCCTTCAGCGGCAACGTCAATGGAACGGTCGTGAATTACGCGGAAATCAACGGCGATATCAACATGGGCGGTGGCGACGATACGATAAGACTCTATGCCGGGTCGTCGCTCGACGGAAACATCGACGGGGGCGACGGTACCGATTCCATCACGCTGGAAGCCAATAGCGTGGACACTTCCACGCTTTCTTCCGATATCTCGAATATCGAGACACTGACCGTCGACGCCGCCGACACCAACTGGATCTACACCGGCAGCGGCACCATCTCCGGCGGCATCTCCGTTCAAAACGGCAAGCTGTCGGTGAACGGCACGCTGGGCGGCGCGTTGACGGTGGATGCGGGCGCGGCACTTGGTGGCTCCGGCACGGTCGGTTCGACCATAGTCTCGGGCGTTCTGGCGCCGGGCAATTCGATCGACACCATTACCGTCGACGGCACGCTCGGCTTCAATCCCACTGCGAAATATCTGGTCGAACTGTCGCCGACGGAAACCGATCTGACCCACGTCACCGGCGCGGCGACTCTGGACGGAACGCTGGAGCTGGCACCCGAAACCGGCAGCTATACGGTCGGCGCTTCCTACGTCGTTTTGACTGCGGATGGCGGTTATACGGGAGTCTTCTCGGATTTCGTCGGTGCCGACGCCTTTGGTCCGGCGGTGCTGGCCATGCTGCAATACGAAGACGACGATGTGGTGATCTACCTCGCGCCGTCCTCCCTGACGCCGCTCGTCAATTTCGATGCGACCGGCAATCAGCAGAACGTCATCGATACCGTCAATACCGCGCTTGGCAACGGCAATGGCCTCACCGAGTTCACGCGGCTCTTCAACCTGCCATCCGACGCATTGCCCGCCGCGCTCGACCAGCTGTCCGGCGAAGTGGGCGCCGCCGTCTCGGCCTCGGTGACCGCCATGCTCGACACCGGTCTCTCGCTGATGGGCTCCGGTCTGCGGGGTGGGTATTCGGTCGATGGCGTGGCATGCTCGGGCACGAACGGCGAACGCCATGACGGCACGCAGTGCGACGATCACCGGCTCAGCGTCGAGGCGTTCGGCAATCTGCGCTACATGGGTGGCGATGCCGCGACCGGCAGCCACGACCTGTCGCTCAGGACCGGGGGTATCCTGGCACGCATGGACGCACGGATTGGCGATAACACGCTTGCAGGCGTCATGATGGGTGGCTTCGAAAGCAATTACCGCCTTTCAGACGACCTGGGTTCGGGAGACGCCGTTGGCGCCTTCGCCGGTGCGCATGCGAGCCACTGGATGGGCAACGCCTATGTTTCGGCCGGCGGTCTTGGCCTCTGGCAATCCGGCTCATCCGACCGCAGCATCACCGCGACAGGCATGGAAGGTGATCTGGAAGCCGACGGCATCGACAGTTTCGGCCTGGCCGGCCAGCTCGAGGCGGGCTACCGCATCGCGCTCGGCGCCGGCGGTATCACACCCTATGCCGGGATAAGCGGAACGCTCGCCCGCACGTCCTCCTACTCCGAGGATGGCACCGGCGCCGCGGCGGCCTATGAACTTGGCTATGACGGCCAGACGACCACGGGCGCGCGCAGCGAGCTGGGTATCGGCCTGGACTGGCAGGCGGTGCTCGACACCGGCGCCATGGCCTATTTCGAGGCGCGTGCCGGCTGGACGCACGATTTCTCGACCGGCAATGAGGCCACCGCGCGTTTCGTCAACATCGCCGACGACAAGTTCACCGTGAACGGCGCGGGCAGTGCCGGCGACGCCCTGCGCGTCAGCCTCGCCAGCTCGGTCGAAATCGCGCCGTCCAGACGGATCCAGCTCGGCTTCGACGGCGACTTCTCTCGCCAGACGAGTAATTATGGCGGCAGGCTGCGCTACTCGCTGGCCTGGTAATCTGAGACGCCTGCGCGCGGTCCATGGTCCGCCGAGCGCGATCCGACCCGCCCCGCGACTGGCGGGGCGGGTCGATTTCGGCTACATCTAAGGCCATGTTTCGTACCCGCCAGCCGCGCCGGCTCGGGGCCCTTGCGGCCGGCGCCTTTCTTCTCCTCGCTCTTGGCGGGGTCAGGCCATCTTCCGCCGCCGATCCGGGCTATGTCCTCGCCGTCTCGTGGCAGCCTGCCTTCTGCGAGACCGCATCGCGAAAGCCGGAATGCCGCAGCCAGCACGAGGACCGGGTCGACACGCGCCAGTTCTCGCTGCACGGCCTCTGGCCCCAGCCTCCCGAAGGCAAGACTGGCAAGGATTATTGCGGCGTCACGCCGGCCGAGATCGACACGGACAAGTCCGGACGCTGGCGCAAGATCGCGATGGACCGGCTCTCGCCGGATCTTTGGCGTCGGCTGAAAGCGGCCATGCCCGGCACCATGTCCGGGCTGGAACGCCATGAGTGGCTGAAGCACGGCACCTGCATGGCAGGTGCCGATCCCGAGCGCTATTTCACGGCAAGCCTTGCACTGCTCGATGCACTGAACGCCTCGACGGTGGTGCAACTCGTCACAGGCCGGATCGGCGAGCGGGTCTCGGGCGAGGAAATCCGCGCCGCTTTCGATCAGGCGTTCGGCGAAGGCGCGGGCGACCGTGTGCGCATCGCCTGCCGGCAGGATGGCGACCGCCGCCTGATCCTCGAACTCACGATCGGACTTTGCGGCGAATTGACCGGTGCCTCCGGCGAAACGCCCGATCTCGCCGCGCTTATCGCGGCGGCCAAGCCGACCGATCCGGGCTGCCCCGGCGGGATCATCGATCCGGTGGGATTGCAGTAGGCGACACCAGCACGGCGCTCGCCCATTGTGGAACGCACCGCTTCGCCTAGATTGTTCGCATGCGCCCTGAAGACCTGCTACGCCCGACACTGCAAGGCCTTTATTGCCCGCCCGGCGATTTCCACATCGACCCGGTGCGGCCGGTGGCGCGTGCCCTGATCACCCACGGCCATGCCGACCATGCCCGCGCCGGCCATGACAAGGTGATGGCGACGCGCCGTACGCTCGACATCATGGCGCTGCGCTATGGCGAGGAATTCGCCGGATCGACGCAGGCCGCCGGCCTCGGCGAAACGCTCGACGTCAACGGCGTCAGGGTGACGTTTCATCCGGCGGGCCACGTACTGGGTTCGGCGCAGATCGCGGTCGAGAAGGGCGGGCTCAGGATCGTCGCCTCCGGCGACTACAAGCGCCTGGCCGACCCGACGGCGGAGACTTTCGAGCCGGTTCCCTGCGACGTCTTCATCACCGAGGCGACCTTCGGCCTGCCGGTCTTCCGCCACCCCGATCCGGCCGACGAGATTGGCAAGCTGCGGCGCTCCATGGCCGAGTTTCCCGACCGCACCCATCTGGTCGGTGTCTATGCGCTCGGCAAGGCGCAGCGCGTCGCCCGCCTGTTGCGCGACAACGGTTACGACGGCCCGATCTTCATCCACGGCGCGCTGAAGAGACTGTGCGACTATTACGAGGCAAGCGGCATTGCGCTGGGCGACCTGCCGCTCGTCTCGGATTCGGCAGACAGGACGGATTTCGCCGGCGCGGTCGTGCTGGGGCCGCCCTCGGCCTTCCAGTCGCCCTGGGTGCGCCGCTTCGCCGATCCACTGGTCTGCTTTGCCTCGGGCTGGATGCAGATCCGTGCGCGCATCCGCCAGCGTGGCGTCGAACTGCCGCTGGTCATCTCGGACCATTGCGACTGGGACGAACTGACGGCCACGATCCGCGACACCGGCGCGTCCGAAATCTGGGTCACCCATGGCCGCGAGGAGGCGCTGGTCAGATGGTGCGAGCTCAACCAGCTTCACGCCAGACCACTCCATCTGGTTGGCTATGAAGACGAGGTGGAGGAATGAAGCCCTTCGCCGAACTGCTCGAACGTCTGGTGCTCACCCCGTCGCGCAACCGCAAGATCGAATTGCTGGTGCATTATTTCCGCGACCGGCCGGACCCCGATCGCGGCCTTGGTCTCGCCGCGATCACCCGCGATCTCGACATCGCCTCGGTCAAGCCGGCACTGGTCCGCCAGCTCGTTGCCGAGGTGACGGACGAGGAACTGTTCCGCCTGTCCTACGACTATGTCGGCGATCTGGCCGAGACCGTGGCGCTAATCTGGCCCGGTGGGGAAGAGGGCGGCGACCACGCGCATGCGCTCCATGAGATCGTCGACCGGCTCAACGCCACCTCGCGCAGCCAGGCGCCCGCCACGCTGCGCGAACTACTCGACACGCTCGGCCCGTCCGAGCGTCTGGCGTTGATCAAACTGGCAACCGGCGGGCTGCGCATCGGCGTCTCGGCACGCCTTGCCAAGCAGGCGCTGGCGGCGTTCGCGCAATCGGCTGGAAGCGATGTCGAGGTCGGCGAGATTGAGGAGATCTGGCACGCGCTGGAACCGCCCTACGAGGAACTCTTTACATGGCTGGAGGGCAGGGGTGAAAAGCCGGAATCGGGTGCCTTGGCGCCGTTCCGACCCGTCATGCTCTCGCACGCGCTGGAGGAGCGCGACAGGCCGGCCATCGTGCCGGACGACTTCAGCGCCGAGTGGAAATGGGACGGCATCCGCGTGCAGGCCGTGGCCGAAGGCGGCGTGCGCCGGCTCTTTTCGCGCACCGGCGACGACATCTCGGGCGCCTTCCCGGACATCGTTGAGCACATGAGCTTCGACGGCGCGCTGGACGGTGAATTGCTGGTGCGCCGGCCGGAAGCCGATTTCGAGGTCGGCACGTTCTCCGACCTGCAGCAGCGCCTCAACCGCAAGACGGTGACGCGCAGGATGCTTGCCGAATTCCCGGCTTTCATCCGAGCCTACGATTTGCTGGTCGAGGGCGGCGAGGATTTGCGCGCGCTGCCGCTGGACGAACGCCGGCCGCGCCTGGAAGCCTTCGTCGCGCCGCTCGATCCGCTGCGCTTCGACCTGTCGCCGCGTGTTGACTATGCAGCCTTCGAAGAGCTCGAGAAGCTTCGCCTCGAACCGCCGCATCCGGTGATCGAGGGGATGATGCTCAAGCGCCGCGATTCGGCCTATGTCGCCGGCCGGCCGAGGGGGCCGTGGTTCAAGTGGAAGAAGGACCCGCATGTCGTCGACGCGGTGCTGCTCTACGCCCAGCGCGGTCATGGCAAGCGCTCGGGCTTTTATTCCGACTACACCTTCGGCGTCTGGCGCCCGGGCGAGGACGGAGAAGGCGGCCAGGAACTGGTGCCGGTCGGCAAGGCCTATTTCGGCTTTACCGACGAGGAGCTGAAGCAGATCGACCGCTATGTCCGCGAGAACACGATCGAGCGCTTCGGACCGGTCCGTTCGGTGCGCGCCGATGCCGACCAAGGGCTGGTGCTCGAAGTCGCCTTCGAGGGGCTGAACCGCTCGAAGCGCCACAAATCCGGCGTCGCCATGCGGTTTCCGCGCATTTCGCGCATCAGATGGGACAAGCGCCCGGCCGATGCCGACGAACTGGCGACGCTGGAAGCGATGCTCGCTTGAAATCAGGTGGAAACATCGCCAAAAACGACTGGACCCATCAGAATTGATGGAGCCTTGGACATGGGTGTCGCGGTGTTCTTCCTGAAAATTGCACTCGTCTGCTTTGCAATATTCATGATCACTGTCATAGTATCCCCCCCATGATAACGGGAGGGTATTCACCGTTTTTATCCGTAGTTATTTATTGTTTGACTTTTATTGTTGGAATATCTGCGTTGATTGCATCAATGGTTATTGGTATTTGGAAATTAAACGGTAAATTCAGATAATATATATCTGAGTTGAACAGGAAATACTATCCTTAGTAACTTTGTTGCGTGCGTGTCAGAAACGCTTCGTGAAACTTGAAATGCCCGCATTCGCCCCATACCTTGCGCGCAACACGAACCACGTCGCAGGAGCGCGCCACATGGCCGAACCATTCCAGACCAGAAACGAGCCGGCGGGTGCCCGGACGAATGGCCCGACGAGCGGTACGACCGGTGGTCTGAACCGATTCCTGGGCGATACGCTCGGCCGCACTGTCGTCAAGCTCGCCGTGTTGTCGCTCGTCGTCGGCATCATCATGAGCGCGCTCAACCTGACGCCGGTGGCGCTTTGGTACGCCGTGCAGGATTTCGCCTACTGGCTCTATGATCTGGGTTACGAGGCCTTCGCGCGCATCGGCATCTATTTCGTCTGGGGCGCCATGGTCGTCGTGCCGATCTTCCTGCTCATGCGCATCCTGAATTTCGGCAAGCGCTAATCCACGAATTCCGCCGCCGCGCGATGCAGCAGCACGTGACGCCGTGCGACTTCGTCCACCTCCAGTCCGTAGCCGCCGCCGGTGAACCCGGCGACAGGTATCCCGCGATCGCGAAAAAAACCGATGACGCGCCGGTCGCGCTCGGCCAGCCCCGCATCGGTGAGCGCCAGCCTGCCCAGCCGGTCGTCGCGATGCGGGTCGACGCCGGCATTGTAGAACACGATGTCCGGCGTCATGAGTTCCATCGAGCGTTCCAGCGTATCCTTGAGCGCCTCCAGATAGGCTTCGTCGCCCGTCTCGTCGGGCAGGCCGACATCGAGGTCTGAACGCTCCTTGCGCGCCGGAAAATTCTTCTCGGCATGGATCGAGACGGTCGCGACACGCGGTTCGTCCCGGAAGATGTCCGCCGTGCCGTCGCCTTGATGCACGTCGCAGTCGAACACGAGCGCGCTGTCGATCTCGCCCTCGGCGACGAGCAGGCTGGCGGCGATCGCGATATCGTTGAACACGCAGAAGCCGGCGCCGTGTGAGCGCTTCGCGTGATGCCCGCCGCCCGCAGTGGTGCACGTGACGCCATGGTCGAGCGCGAGCCGGGCGGCGAGCACCGCCGCCGCGCCGGCATGGCGCGCCCGCTCGGCCATCCGCGCGTCGATGCGAAACCCGATCCGCCGCATGATGTCGTCCGGCACATTGGCCGAAAGCACCTGCTCGACATAGCGCCGGTCATGGGCAAGTCCGATCCAGTCGGCACTGGCCGGTCCGGGGATGTGGAAGCCGCCGGGGGCCACGATGCCTTCCTCGACAAGCATGTCGGCGATCACGCCGGACTTCGCCATCGGATAGCGCTTGCCATCAGGAAAATTCGCTTGAAAAACCGGGTTGTGTACGACAGCTAGAACCATCCGACGCTTATAGCGGGGCATGCGGTTCGGCGGAATGCCGATCCCTCCTTGCCAGGCTTTTCCGGAGAGATGATGCAGCCTTCAGCGACGCCAGCGACGCCGCCGGTCCGGCCTTTCGACATCACGCCGCGCATGGTGGTCGGCCTCGCCGTGCCGATGACGCTCGCCTACATGACCACGCCATTGCTGGGTGTGGTCGACACCGCCGTTGTCGGCCGTCTCGGCGATGCGGCGCTGATCGGCGGTCTGGCCGTCGGCGCGGTGCTGGTCGATCTCCTCTTCACCACCTTCAATTTTCAGCGCTCCGGCACCACCGGCCTGACGGCGCAGGCCGTGGGCGCGGGAAACGAGAAGGAGACGCAGGCGATCCTGATCCGTGCGTTGCTGCTGGCGCTCGTCGCCGGCATCGGCATGATCGCGCTAAGCCTGCCCATCCTGAAACTCGGCCTGTGGTTCATGGCGCCCGGCGAGGATGTGGCGCGGGCGACCGGCGATTATTTCACGATCCGTATGCTGTCGGCGCCCTTCGCGCTCGCCAATTACGCGATCCTGGGCTGGCTGGTCGGGCTCGGCCGCACCGGGCTTGCGCTCGCCATCCAGGCCTTCCTCAACGGCACCAACATCGTGCTGTCGGTGGTGCTTGGCCTTTGGCTCGACTACGGCATCGCCGGCGTCGCCTGGGCCACCGTTATCGCCGAGGCGCTCGCCTGCGTGATCGGACTGGTCGTGTGCCGCATGATGATGGACCCGACGGTCCGGCCGTCGCGCGCGCGGCTGGCCGAGGGGGCTGCGTGGAAGCGGTTGTTCAACCTCAACTCGGACATCATGGTCCGGTCCTTCGTGCTGTTCTTCGCCTTCGCCTTCTTCACGGCGCAGGGCGCGCGCTTCGGCGAGGTTACGCTGGCGGCCAACGCGATCCTGATGCATTTCTTCATTGTCGGCGGCTATTTCCTCGACGGTCTTGCCACCGCCGCCGAGCAGATCGCCGGCCGCGCGCTCGGCGCCAATTATCGCGCCGGCCTCGTGCGCGGCATCAAACTCACGCTCGCGATCAACGTCGTGCTCGCGGTGACGCTGTCGCTGGTCTATCTCATTTTCGGAAATGCGCTCATCGCGCTGCTGACCACGGCCGAGGTGGTGCGCGACGAGGCCGCGTTCTACCTGGTCTTTGCCGCGCTGACGCCGCTGAGCGGTGTCCTCGCCTTCCAGATGGACGGGGTCTATATCGGCGCGACCTGGTCGCGCGTCATGTCGATGATGATGCTGGTGTCCATCGCCGCCTATCTGGCCGGCTGGTGGCTGATGGTCGAGCCGCTCGGCAATACCGGCCTGTGGCTGGCGCTGCACATCTTCCTGCTCACCAGGGGGATCACGCTGAGCGCCATGCTCGGTCCGAAACTGCGCCAGGCCTTCCCGCACGCGACGTAACGGATTCTCCGAACCCGCACGCCGGTGAGATCGGAGACATCAGATGACCGAGAGCACGGCCTCGGGTGGGCGGCCGATCACCGCCTTGTCGTCGGTGATGACCACCGGCCGCTCGATCAGGATCGGATTGTGGATCATCGCCTCGACCAGCTTGGCCTCGTCGGACTTCTTCGAAAGATCCAGCTCCTTGTAGACGGATTCGCCGCGCCGCATCAGATCGTGTGCCGGCATGTCGAGCAATTCCAGCACATGCTTGAGCTCGCCGCGCGACGGCGGGTTCTTCAGATAGTCGACGACCTTCGGTTCGATCCCCCGGTCGCGAAGAAGCTCCAGCGTCTGGCGCGACTTCGAGCATCTGGGATTATGCCATATCGTGACGTCCATCGGATTACCCCGTTCATTCCTCGTTCGGCAGTTTCTTCTGCGCCCATTGGCGCGTCTTGCGGCCGGTAAGGGCGCGCACGCTGCTCAGTTGGCCGTCTTCGACGGCTTCGATCAGTCCCCGGCAGATGTTCGCTGCGAGCGTCGGCCCGCCATAGATCATCGCGGTATAAAGTTGCACCAGACTGGCGCCCGCCTCGAGCTTGGCGATCGCCGTCGCGGCATTCTCGACCCCGCCGACCCCGATGATCGGCAAGTCGCCGAGCCGCTCGCGCATGCGCGCCAGCACTATGGTCGAACGCTCGAACACCGGCCTGCCGGAAAGGCCGCCGGTCTCGGATGCATTCGGATCGTCCTCGACCCCGTCGCGCGAGATCGTCGTGTTGGAGACGATCAGCCCGTCGAGGCCCGATCCCTCCTTTCCGCGCAGGATGACACCGGCGATTTCGTCCATCTGCCGGTTGTCGAGATCCGGCGCGATCTTGAGAAAGACGGGCCGATAAACGCCGGTCCGGCTCGCGAGCTTTTCGCGTTCGTCCATCACCCTGCCGAGTAAAGCGGCCAACGCCTCGCCGGCCTGAAGGTTCCGCAAACCCGGCGTGTTGGGCGAGGAAATGTTGGCGGTGAAATAGTCCGCGACCTCATAACAGGCCGAAAGCCCGGTGACATAGTCGGCGACGAAATCCGCGGAATCCTTGTTGGCTCCGATATTGACGCCGACGATGCCACGTCTTGAAGAAGGCCGCGCCTTCAGGCGCCGCAGCGCCGCGGCATGGCCCTCATTGTTGAAGCCGAGCCGGTTGATGGCGCCGTGATGGCGCGCAACCCGGAAGACGCGCGGGCGCGGATTGCCGGACTGAGGTCGCGGCGTGACGGTGCCGACCTCGGCGAAGCCGAATCCCTGCGCCAGCATTGCGTCCGGCACTTCCGCGTTCTTGTCGAAACCCGCCGCGAGCCCGACCGGATTGGGGAATTCGAGGCCCGCCACAGTGACCTTCAGCCGTGGATCGGTGGGCGCCGAACAGGGAGGCACGATGCCGGCCTTCAGCGCCGCGATCGACATGGTATGTGCCGTTTCGGGATCGATCCGGAACAGCGCCGGCCTGAGCAGGCTCGTGAACAGGCTCACGCGCCGATCTCCGCCGGGAAGACGTGTTGGCCCTGCGCGTCGAGCGCCAGCGGCCAGCTACGGGTCACTGCCGTCAGGTCGAGCGGCGCATAGAGATGCGGGAAGGGGGCGCCACCACGCGAAATCTCGTATTTCAGCGCGTCGCCGAGCGCTTGCGCGTCGACTTCAACCAGCACGAGACCGGTCTGCCCGGCGAAATGTTTCGCGGCCGTCTCCCGGACCTGTTCGGCCGTGGAGAAATGGATGAAGCCGTCGGCCAGATCGATCGGCGCACCGTCATAGCGCCCGGTGCGTTCGGCCGCTTGCCATTCCAAACCGGTCGCGATCTTGTAGATGTAGTGGGTCATGTCCTGGTCGTATGGTTCGTCGGGCGGTGCCGTCGTGGGACGCGGATTGGCATGTTCCCGCCCGCCATACAAGCGCCAAACGGAACATGTGAAATGATGACGCGTTCTGATCGGGAAGCTGAATCGAGGGAGCCCGTGGTGCTGTTGGCGAAGCAATTGTTGTTGGGACGGGCCTTCACTCAGGCAGTAGGTTTTGTCGTTGCCCTTGGAATTGCTTCCGTTTTCGGGCCGATGGGTTCTTTGGCGCTCGCGCAGGATGCGAGCGGGTCGATGCCGAAGATCGAATCGCTGGAGGAGAATCCCGGCGACGAATCCGCCGCGAATCGAACCGGCGCGGCGCAAACGGTCGCGGACGGACAGGCCGGCGATGCCGACGAATCCCTTCGCTATTCCATGGCCCCGATGAATGGCGGCATGGTCCGGCTCGACCGTGAAAGCGGCACGATGGATTTCTGCACCACCCATTCCGGCAAGCTCGTCTGCCGCCTCGCCACCGAAGAGCGCGAGGGCTATGAGAACGAGATCGTCCGCCTGCAATCGCGCTTGAGGGAACTCGAGGCAGAACGGCCGGGCGAACCCGATGCGGGGCTGGAGGAAGATCGCCGCCTCGATGAGGCCATGCGCCATGCCGGAAAGGCCCTGAGGCGCTTTTTCGATGCTGTAAAGGATTTGCGCACCGACCTCGAAAAGGACGGCGAGACCCGCTGATACGTCAGTAGTGGGTAAAGCTACGCCGTCTGCGCTGCAAAGGCCTCGTGCGCGGCTTGCGGCAGCGGCACGGCCCGGCGTGTTTCCAGATTCATCACCAGACATCGTATCTGTGCGTCCGCCAGCGCCTCGCCGGTCTGTTGCGATTCTAGCTGGTGGCGGATGAGGAAGGTCTTCCCTTCCATCGCCTCGACCCAGGACACAAGCTTTAGCGCCATGCCTGCCTCGATGCGGCCGAAACGCGTCAACTTGGTTTCGACCGCTACCCGGCCATGCATCGTTCCCGTCAGCCATTCCGTGGTGATGCCGGCAAAGGTCCAGATATGTGCGGCGGCGTCGGTCAGCCTCGAGACGATCGCGTTCGACAGCATGTCGCCATCCGTGCCCATATCACTGGTACGCGCAATGCTGCGATTGGTCACCATGGCCCGGCCGGCCTCGAGCCTGGCGTTTGTGTCGACAGGCGCCGCCGGGCCGTATTCGACCCCGCGCGGCATGGCGGCCTCGACATCGCCTTGACGGCAGGTCGCCGGGTCGGCGATCCGGTAGCCGGGCTGGTCGAGTGCGGTCGCCGCCAGTTCGCCACTGTCGGCGTCATGCATGAGATGGACGACCGAGCCCGCCGCTTCGCCGTCGCCCAGAATGGCGGAGCGCACCACCGTCGAGCGCGCCACATGCAGTTCCCGGTGATAGCGCACATGGCGAAGGATCGCGGTGCGCGCGCCAGGATTGGCGCGGGTCGCCTGAAGCGCGAAAATCTCAGATGCTTCCTGGAAGGCGCGAAAATAGAACTGCACGTTCATGTGCGCGTTCTCATCGCAATCCCAGGTATTGACGAAGCCGCGATAGGTTTCGGCGAACGGCGATTTTGTCTCGTTGGTATCGATCATGCCGGTTTCGGTTTTTCCGTCTGCTTCCTGCGGCTGCGCTTCGCCGTGCTCCCGGCCCCAGCACCTGCTTTCGTTTTGCTCGCCCCGGATTTGGCTGTGCCGGTTTTCGATGTGGCAGGCTTCGCTGCGCGGCGCTTCGGTGTCCCGGCCATCGGCGCGCCGGCCTTCGCAGCATCGGATCCGGATGCCCGTGCCGTCGGCTCGACGATCAGGGGCTCGGCGTCCGGGATTTCGGATTCCTTCGATCCGGCCGTGCGTTTCTTCCGCCGGGTCTTTGCCGAGGGTTTCGCGCCGGCTTCGCCGCGCGGCTTGACCAGCAACGAGCCGGCGATGATCGCGACAAGGGTGGCGGGCAGGGCGAACAGGGCGGCGTTGAACGGTGCCAGATCGGCATTCCAGGCCGATGCGGAGCCGCCGCCCAACGTCCCGCCCAGAAAGCCGCTCGACCAGTCCGCCCAGCCAAGAACGGCAAGCGCCAAGCCGCCGATGACAATGCCGCTGGCAGCACCGATCCCGCGCATGCCGCGCCACCAGATCGCACCGACCAGAACCGGCATGAGGATCGCCACCCCGACCGCCATCGCCCACAGGAACGGCACGACCGGTTGCGTCTCGAAGAAGATCGCAAGCCATGTCGCGGCAACCAGCGCGATGGTCGTTGCAAGCCTTGCCCGGAACAGCCGGTTGATCGATTGCCGGCGGCCTTCGGGAGCCACCCCTCTCAGGCTCGCCGGCATGTTCGACCCGATGGAGAAGGCCACCGCATTGGCGCCCGCGATCGTACCTGCCAGCAGGGCTGCGCCCAGCAGCGCGCCGAAGATCGCCGGCATATTGAAGATATCGGCGGCGGCCAGCGTCACGACCTCGCCCGCAAGCCTCAGATCGGCGGGGCCGATGACGTAGTCGGGATTGCCGCCGCACGCCGCCACGGCGCTGGCCACGTCACGTACCGTCTGGCCGCAAAGCTGTGCCATCGGTCCGTCCTGGAAGATCGATGTCATCCCGCTCCATTGCAGCAGCCAGGGCGCACCGTTCGAAATTTCCTCCGAGGTCAGGCCCAATATGCCGTGATAGAGCAGGAGCTTGGCAAAGCTCGCCAGCGCAGGTGCGGCCGTCAGCACAAGCGCCACGAGGAAGATCGCCCAGCCGGCGGTCCGGCGTGCCCGCGCCGGGCTGCGCGTCGCCGGGAAATACCCGAGCACGAAGGGCATGGCGCACAGGCCCAGCGCGACGAACAGCACCATGACGATGCCCGTCAGCAGTGGTTGCCCGGTCGCCGAGATGCCCTCGATCTGGTCGCCGAGCCGGGCAAAGCCCAGCACCGACAATTGCTGCTCGATGCCGACGATTTCGCCGAGCGAGCCGTAGCCGAAAGAAAGATGGGGCACCGGAAAGCCGGTCAGGCTGGCGGCGATCCACGCGATTGGCGCGAGGAAAGCCGTTGCCAGAAAGGCGAAGATGATGGCGTTGACCCGGACAACCCCGCGCAATCCGCCGAGCAGGACGACCAGCGCCGCAAGGGAGGAAGCGATGAGGATCGCCGTTTCCGGCTCGACCGGGAACAGCAGGCCGCCGAGCAGGCCGGCAAATCGCAACTGGCTCCACAACAGCAGAATGCCCGCGGCCGCCGCAACGCCGCCATAGGCGAACCTTGCCGCCGGCATGTCGAAGCGACGGGCGATAAGGTCGCCCGGTGTGGCCGCGCCGGTCTGCTTCAAGAAGGGGGTGATCGCAAACGCGCCGATCGCGAGCGCCAGCAGCGGCGCGATGACCCAGACGATGGCGAGCTGGGAGCCGGCAAAGAACTGGCCAACTGCGACCGGCAGCATCCAGCCCGCGATCAGGCTCGCGGCTAGCGCCATGGCGGCAACCACCCGGTTGACGCTGCCCCGGGCAACCATCCAGTCTGCGGTCGACATGGTGCGCGCCTGAAGCGCGGGCACGGCGATGCCGGTCACGAGCAGTATGGCCGCCGCCAGATAGCTGAAATGTCTTGAAAGCCCCGCCTGCTCGGCCAGCAGAAACAGGCCCGCGAAGACCAGCGTGCCGATGGCGACGAAAACGCCGAACGATGTCTCGCCCGACAATACCTTGTCTTCGACCGGACCCGTGCCGTGGGAATGCATGCCTGTTCTCAGCTCCGCTCATCCGGGGCCGGCATGCGGTCGATCCGGTCCTGCAGCCGGGCCGAGGCCAGGACGAGACCGGCAAGGATGGCCGGTACCGCAAGGACCGAAAGAAACAGGCCCGCCGGCATGCCGAACAGCGCGAATTCGCCGGGCGCGACATGGGTCACGATGCCCAGGGCCGCCGCCGCAAGGCTCGCCGCCACGCCGCAGCCGGCGAGAATCCGCGTTCCCCTACGCCGGTCCGTCACAATGTTCAGCGCCAAGCGGGTTCTCCTGTCCGTCGTGACCGAATCATCCGTCGGCGCTTCCCGCGCGGGCGGGAATGCAAGCAGCGCCGCGCCATTGCTCTAGCATGATTTGCCGCATGTGGTGAAAAATTGCCGTTGCGTCGCATCGGATTTTCCACCAGTGCATTCACGGCCCGTTTGATCCGCCATTTTCGACCGTCCCGCCGAAGCGGTGCTGGCGGCTTGCAATTTGGCGGACCGGCCCGGATAATCCCGCATCGGCTCCATTGGGAGTGGAGCGTGAGGAGGACGAGAGGGACGATGGGGATGATCATTGTCGCCGACGACCACCCGTTGTTTCGCGACGCCCTTTGTCAGGCCATCGATGCGCAGGTGCCGAGCAGGACCATCGAGACGGCGGGAGACCTCGCCCGTGTCGAGGAAATCGTCGGCGGGGCGGGGGAGGTAGACCTCATCCTGCTCGATCTCGCCATGCCGGGCAGCCGGGGTCTGTCGGGCCTGTTGCGCCTGCGTGCCGAGCATGCCGAAATTCCCGTCGTCGTCGTCTCCGCCACCGAGGATCCGGCGACGATACGGCGCGCGCTGGAACTGGGCGCGTCTGGCTTCATCCCGAAATCCTCCTCCATGACGGACATCCGTGCCGCCGTTTCCGCCGTGCTCGATGGCGAGATATGGGCGCCTGCCGATCTGGAAGACCAGGGCGACGAGGACGTCGAATTCGCCGAACTCGCCCAGCGCCTCAAGACGCTGACGCCGCAGCAGGGCAAGGTGCTCGGCATGCTGGGCGAGGGCCTGCTCAACAAGCAGATCGCCTATGAGCTCGGCGTTTCGGAGGCTACCGTGAAGGCCCATGTCTCCGCCGTCCTGCTGAAGCTTGGCGTGGAAAGCCGCACCCAGGCGGTGATCGCGCTCGGTCGCCTCGGTCTTGCCTCCGGCGAGGAATCGCCGGTCACCTGACGGTAATGCTCACTCCGCTGCTTCCCGGCGCGCATGGCTGGCCGCGAGGACAGCGCGCAGCGCAGCCGGCTTGACCGGCTTGTGGATGAGCTTGATGCCCAGCGCTTCGGTCTCGACCCTGAGCGACGGCCTTCGATCGGCGGTCACCAGCACGCAGGGAATGTCCGGCCCAAAGGCCTGACGCAGGGCCTGGATCGCCTCGATGCCGTTGGCCTTTTCCAGATGATAGTCGGCGAGAACGATGTCAGGCGACCTCCCGGCGGCTTCCAGTGCGGCGAATGCCGCCGCCAGATCGGGCGCTGTGGCGACCGTGCAGCCCCATTGCGTGAGCAGTCCGGCCATGCCTTCGAGGATCGACAGGTCGTTGTCGATGCAAAGCGCATAAAGCCCGTCGAGCTTCGCCGCCGGGCCGGTGGAAGCGCGGCGCGGTCTGCCGGTGGCGGGCGCGGTCCTGGCTTTGGCGCGTTCCACCGTGACGGAAAAGCGTGTGCCCCTGCCGGGAGCCGAACCCATGCCGACCTCGATGTCGAGCACCTTGGCGATGCGCTCGACGATCGACAGGCCGAGCCCCAGTCCCGGCGCCTGGCGAACGCCGTCGTCGAGCCGGCGGAACTCGGCGAAGATGGCCTGACGATCATTGTCCGCGATGCCGATGCCGGTGTCGATCACCTCGATGACGACGGAATTTCCACGCCGCCGGCAGCCGACCAGCACGCGCCCCGACGGCATGTCCCGGGGCGTGTACTTGATCGCGTTCGAGATCAGGTTCTGCAGGAGCCGGCGCAGCAGGGCCGGATCGGACCGGATCCATGCCGAGGAATTGACGATGTTGAGTTCGATCCCCCGTTCGCGCGCGAACGGGGCGAATTCCAGTTCCATCTGCTCCAGAATGGCGCCGATGGGGAAGTCGGAGATCTTGGTCTCCTGCCGCCCGGTGTCGAGCCGCGAGATGGCAAGAATGGCGCCCAGAATTTCCTCCACCGATTCGAGCGACCGCGAGATGTTGCCGGCGAGCGTGATCTCGGCCGTCTCGCCCAGCCTTTCCTGCAGGGTGGAGGCGTAGAGTTTGGCGGCGTTGAGCGGTTGCAGGACATCATGGCCGGCGGCGGCGAGGAAGCGGGTCTTGCCGGCATTGGCGTCGTCGGCCGCCCGCGTCGCGCGCGCCAGTTCGCGATTGGCCTCCACCAGTTCACTGGTACGCTCCTCGACGCGCCGCTCCAGCGTTTCGTTCGCCTCGCGCAGCGCCTCGGCAACCAGGATGCGGTCGGTAATGTCGTGCCAGGTTACGACCATGCCGCCGCCCGGCATCGGGCTGGTGCGGATTTCGACGATCTGCTCCGACGTCGCCAGCGCCAGCAGCCAGGGCTCGTTCAGATTGACGATCTTGTCGGCCAGCTCACCGGCATCGACGCCCTGCTCCACAAGATCGTTCGCCTCGGCGATATGCTGCGCCAGCTCGTCAAGCGATATCCCGACCTGCCCCATGCTGGCCGGCAGGTTGAGCAGCCGACGGAAACGCCGGTTCCAGAAGGCGAGCTTGAATTCCGCATCGAAGACCGAAATCGCCTGGTCCATCTGGTCGAGGGCGGATTGCAGGATGTCGCGATTGTATTTCAGTGCCTCGGAGGCCTGGTCGAGCAGCCGGATATTGGCAGGCGTGGTCGCCTCGAAACGTTGCAGCAGCAGGGTGTGGACGAGACGCGACGACGATGCGCCGATGGCACTGGCCAGCAATTGTTCCGAAAAACGCAGCAGGCGCTGGTCGACCGGATCGCTGTCCTTGGGCCGTTCGCCGTTCTGCGCCCAGAAGCTCTCGAAGGAGCGCTGCGTGCGGCGCGTGCCGAGATAGCGCCCCACCGTGGCGATCAGCTCGCCGACATTGACCTTGGCCTGTGCTCCACGCCGCCCGATGATCAGCGGCTGCCTGCGGTCGACGAAGATCGCCGCCTGCGCGTTCTCGCTGGCGCTCGGTAGCCGCGACAGCGAGGCGACGACAAAGGCGAGCGTGTTGATCGCCAGGCTCCAGATCACGCCATTGGCGATCGGGCTGATGTCGAGCCCCAGCAGCGATTCCGGCTTGAGCACGCCCGAGGGGTGCAGGCCCTCGGCGACGAGCCAATGTTCCGGCGCGAGCAGGGTCGGCATCAGCAGCGTGTAGCCCCACACCGCGAAGCCGCAGACCATGCCTGCGATCGCCCCCCTCGCATTCGCGCCCTGCCAGATCAGCCCGCCGAAGAAAGCCGGGGCGAGCTGCACGATGGCCGCAAAGGATACGAGGCCGATCGCCGCGAGTGCCTGCGTATTGTCGGCGGTGCGGAAATAGGCATAGCCCAGGAACAGCAGCAGCACGATCGCCGTGCGCCGTATCTTCAGGATGAGCTGTTCCATGTTTTCCGGCGCCCGCGCGCGGCCCTTGGCCTGGCTGCGCAGGATGACGGGCAGCACCAGATCGTTGGAGATCATGATCGCCAGCGCCACGCAGGCGACGACCACCATCGCCGCGCCCGCCGACAGGCCGCCCAGAAAGGCGAACAGCGAGATCAGGTCGTTGCCGGTCGAGGTCGGCAGCATCAGCACGAACAGATCCGCATCCGCGCCGCTGCCAAAACGCAGCATGCCCGCCGCCGCGATCGGGATGACGAACAGGTTGATGACGACGAGATAGACCGGGAACAGCCAGCGTGCGCGCCTCAGTTCGCGCTCGGAATGGTTTTCGACCACGGTCACGTGGAACTGGCGCGGCAGGAGCAGGAAGACGAGGAAGCTCAACAGCGTCAGGATCGCGAAATTGCCGCCGTCGAAGCCCTGCCCGATCATCGTGGCGATCCCCGGATCGGCAAGCGCCTGGTCGCGCAGATCGGAAAAGCCGTCGAACATGAAGAAGGTTACGAAGATGCCGACGCACACGAAGGCGGCGATCTTGATTACGGATTCGACCGCGACGGCGAGCATCAGCCCGTCCTGGTGCTCCGTCGCGTCGGCATGGCGCGTGCCGAACAGCACGGTGAACACGGCGAGCGTGATCGAGATCAGGATCGAGATTTCGCCGAGCGTCAGGAATTGTGTCTCGGCGATCAGCGAATAATGCGAGATCAGCGCCACGACGGAGGTCGAGATCGCCTTCAATTGCAGCGCGATATAGGGGATCGTGCCAATCACCGCGATCAGCGTCGCCACGCCGGCAACGTAAAGGCTCTTGCCGTAACGCGCGCCGAGGAAGTCGGCAGCCGAGGTGATGCGCTCTTCCTTCGACAGTCGCACGATGCGTGCCACCAGCGGATAACCCAGCACGATCATCACCACCGGCCCGATATAGATCGGCAGGAAATTGAGGCCGCTCGATGCGGCCAGACCGACCGAGCCGAAGAAGGTCCAGGTCGTGCAATAGATCGCCAGCGTGAAGGCATAGATGTTCGGACGGCTGGCAATCTGCCTGCCGTGGCGCCGCCGGTCGCCATAGGAGGCGACGGCGAACAGGGCCAGGAGATAAAGGAAGGCCGTGGCAATCACGGCCCAACCCTGAAGCATGTTCCACTCCTCCGCGAACGACGATTTGGAGCATGAATCCGGCGCTTTTGTCCAGTTGCACGCCACCCCTGCGGCCTCAGACCGTTGCGCGCGTGAAGCGCTGTGCATCCCCGTCAAAGGCAGCTTTACGGTGAGGCAGGCGGGTCGTAGAAGTGAATCGCGGATCGGCGCGGACCCGGATGGGGTTCGGACAGGCAAGTGTGACCGCCTGAACCGCGATCCCGGAGCAGGATTAAAGAGCAGGAAAAGGAGAGGGTGATGCTCAAGGAGTTCAAGGCATTCATCATGCGCGGCAATGTCATGGACCTTGCCGTCGGCGTGATCATCGGCGCAGCCTTCGCGTCGATCGTCAGTTCGCTGACCGACGACATCATCATGCCGATCATCGGCCTGATCGTCGGCGGGCTCGATTTCTCGAACTATTTCGTCGGCCTGAGTTCCGACGTCACCGCCGACACGCTCGAAGCGGCGAAAGAGCAAGGCGCGGTGCTCGCCTATGGCAGCTTCATCACCGCCGTCGTCAAATTCCTGATCATCGGCTGGGCGATCTTCATGGTGGTCAAGGCGGTCAACCGCCTTATGCCGCCGCCACCGCCTCCGCCGCCGCCGGGCACACCGCCGACCGAACAGCTTCTCGCGGAGATCCGCGATCTGCTCGCCGCGCAGGCCAAGCCGGGCAAGTCCGCCTAATAGGCTGGCGGTTGCAACGTTGCCGAAGCCGTCACCCGGCCCTCATGCGGGGCCGGGGTTTCCCGGTTCGGCCAGAATGGCTATAGGATCGGATGGTTAGGAAAATGCCGGCGCGGACAGTGTCCGTGCCGGTAAACCGGTTTGAGCCCTTTCACCGTCACCGAGTTCCCATGAAACGCATCATCGCCGCCTTCTTCAATTCGCTGGCGGGTATCCGCTTCGGCCTGACGCGCGAGGCCGCGCTGCGCGAGGAACTGGTCCTGCTCGCGGCCGGACTGGTCGTCGGGCCGTTTCTCACCCTCGACCCCTGGCGGCTGCTCGCGCTGTGGGGCGTCCTGCTGCTGCTGCTGTCGGTCGAATTCCTCAACACGGGTCTGGAAAAACTGGCCGACAAGGTCACGCTCGCCGATGACGACCTGGTGCGCATTGCCAAGGATTGCGGTTCCGCAGCCGTCTTCATGATGCTGGTTCTCAATGCGGCCGTCTGGGGCTTGGCGCTGTGGGAGCGGTTGACGGGGTAAGGCCCTGACCCGCCGGCGGGTCAGGGGAGCGGGGATGGCGTTGCGACCCGGATGACGTGGACACCATTTCCGGGGCATGCATTACTTGAGCCGATATGGGCTTTTTCAACATCTGCACGGTAAGGCCCGACAATTTCGTCTACGCCCGGGCCTTTGACGAATTGTCGGAACTGCTTTTCCACTCGATCAGGCAGTTGGGCCATGAATGTACGCGCGGCTACAACAAGATCAGCCGGGAGGCGAATTGCCGGAATATCGTGATCGGCGTTCACCTGCTGGGCAGGCATTTGATCGGGCAAATACCGAAAGAAACCATCATCCTGAACACGGAACAGGTTTCGGGAACCTTCAGCGACTGGCGCGAAAGGCTGGGGGCCTGGTTCGAGGCCGGCTTCGAGATATGGGACTACAGTCTCGGGAACATCAACGTCATCAACCGGCACGCGAGCGACAAGGCGAAGCTGCTGAAAATCGGATATCAGCCAGAGCTGAACAGGATTGAATCAGGCGGGGACGAGGACGTCGACGTCCTTTTCTATGGCAATCTGAATCCGCGCAGAACAGCCGTTCTCGATGACCTCCAGAAGCAGGGCGTGAACATCAAGGTCCTGCAGGCGGTCTATGGCGCCGAACGGGATGCATGGATCGGCCGCTCGAAAATCGTGCTGAACCACCATTTCTACGATTCGCAGATTTTCGAGGTCGTGCGGGTCTTCTATCTGCTGACCAATGCGAGAGTCGTGGTCGGCGAGGTCAACAAGGGCACGATCATCGACAAGAGGTTCCTCAAGGGGATCGTCCCGGCATCCTACGGGGAAATCGTGCCGACGATCATCGATCTGCTCGCCGACCGGGAGAAGCTGGAGCGGCAGAAGCAAATCGCGCTCGAGAGCATCAGGAAATACCCGCAGGAGCGGTTCACCCGCAAAATCTTGCAGGACCGTGCCAGAGGCAGACACGCCTGACCCTTGACGGTACGGCGGACTCCGAATGGATTACTGCCGCGCGATGGGAAAGCCATGAGCAACGGGTTTGCCTGGGCATGAAGCGATACTGCCGTGAATGTGAAAATGGTGCTGCGAGTGAGGATTGAACTCACGACCTCTCCCTTACCAAGGGAGTGCTCTACCACTGAGCTACCGCAGCATCGATTTGGGGCGGCGCGCCTGCCCTTGTCGGGCACGGCATCAGGCCGCGTGGCTTTTGCCACAAGCCGCCCGCCTGCGCAAGAACCGTTCTGGCACTGATTGCCACGATATGCCACGGGACATGCGGAAGGCGCCGGAGCCTTGACGCGCGCCGTCATTCGGCCTGATTTACCTGCTCAATCGCTGCAACTTGAAGGAAGGCGGGACAGGTGACGGGCGGATCGCAATCCGGCAAAGGGGGCGGCAAGCGTGCCGAGCGGCTGGGTGCCGCGTTGCGCGCCAATCTCAGGCGACGCAAATCGGCCAGCCAGACCTCCGCAAAGCCGCAGGAAAATGCGTCCGACCGGCCCGCCGGAGACGAAAAGCATGAAGCCGGCACGCTGGCGCGCCGGACCGCCCCGTTGAAGCCGGTAGTTGCACGGCGGACGGACGGTAACGAAGACTAGAACGCGCGCCGGAGGGCACGCCGACCGGCCTGCCGATTGCCTTGTCGAGCCTGTCGGGGTATCCCGATGCGCCAATACTCGGGATTTCTTGGGGAAAGCGGACAGATGGACAATATCGTGATTGAGGGTGGCGCGCGGCTCAACGGCGCGATCGCCATTTCCGGCGCCAAGAACGCCGCCCTTCCCCTGATGATCGCCTCGCTGCTGACAGAAGAGACGCTGATCCTCGAAAACGTGCCGCATCTCGCCGATGTCGAATCCCTGATACGCATCCTGACCAATCATGGTGTCGACTATCAGGTCGAGGGCAAACGCCACGGCCAGAACGGCGCGGAAGGCCGCACCATCCATTTTCGCGCCGGCCAGATCGTCGACACCGTCGCGCCCTATGAATTCGTCTCGCGCATGCGGGCGAGCTTCTGGGTCATCGGGCCGCTGCTGGCGCGCATGCACGAGGCGCGAGTCTCCCTGCCCGGGGGCTGCGCCATCGGCACGCGCCCGGTCGACCTGTTCATCGAGAGCCTCGAGGCGATGGGCGCGAAGATGGACATGGATGGCGGCTATATCGACGCCTCCGCGCCGGGCGGCCTTGTCGGAACGACCTACCGTTTCCCCAAGGTTTCCGTCGGCGCCACCCATTGCGCCATGATGGCAGCCACGCTGGCGAAGGGCCGCACCGTGCTGGAAAACGCCGCCCGCGAGCCCGAGATCGCCGATCTCGCCAAATGCCTGACCGCCATGGGCGCGAAGATTTCCGGCGCCGGCACCTCGACGATCACCATCGACGGCGTCGACCAGATCGGCGGGGCACGCCATTCTGTCCTGCCCGACCGCATCGAGACCGGCACCTATGCCATGGCCGTGGCGATGGCGGGCGGCGACGTCGTGCTCGAGGGTGCCGAGGCAGGCACGCTTGAAGCCGCGCTCGAGGTGCTTCGCCATGCCGGTGCGGAGATCGAGATTCGCAATGACGGCATTCGCGTCGCGCGCAATGGCGCCGGCATACGGCCCGTCGATGTTGCGACGGCACCGTTCCCGGCCTTTCCGACCGACCTTCAGGCGCAGTTGATGGCGCTGATGACGCGTGCGGAAGGAACGTCGCACATCACCGAGACGATTTTCGAGAACCGGTTCATGCATGTTCAGGAACTGGCCCGTCTCGGCGCCCATATCAGCCTTGATGGCCAGACGGCCATCGTCGAGGGCGTGCCGAAGCTCAAGGGCGCGCCGGTCATGGCGACCGATCTGCGCGCCTCCGTCTCGCTGGTCATCGCCGGACTTGCCGCGGAAGGCGAGACAAGGGTGAGCCGCGTCTACCATCTCGACCGGGGTTTCGAGCGGCTCGAAGCCAAGCTCGGTGGCGTCGGCGCGAAGATCAGGCGTGAAACTGCCTGAATTGCGGGCGTCTTTGCCGCGCACGGTTGCGCCGGCAACGGAAACTCAATAACTAGGCGCAAGGAAGGTGTGTCCGGCCTTTTCGGTCGCATGCCCGGTAATCCGACCGCATTGTGAGCCGCACGCCAACCGCACGGTTGTAAGCATGAAGCGCCTTAGACTTGTTGCCCTGGACGCCGAGGACCTCTCGGTCATTTCCGCCCATTGCCAGGATGCTGTCCTGAAGCCGGGCGACATCCGCTTTTATCCCGGCGAGAACAAGTTGATCGTGTCGATGAACCGCTTCGCGTGGGAACTGGCGGATCGGCCGAAACATCCGTTCGAGCGCCGCCGCGCCGCGCTGCATTTCGCCCGCGTCAACAAGGTCGCCGCGCTCGGCATCGACCGCCGTTCCACCGAACAGGTCCTGTCGCTGCTCGCCATCACCTTCACCGAGGGCGAGGCACCTTCCGGCACCATCGAGTTCGTCTTCGCTGGCGGCGCCGCCATCCGCGCCCAGGTCGAGGTGATCGAGGCGCAGCTGAGCGACATGCCGGCCTCCTGGGAAGCCGGCTCCCGGCCGGACCACGAGGTCTGACGGCGAAAGCTCCCGCAACAGATTAAGACCGCGTTTGGAGAACCCGATGGTATTGCGTCTGGACGCCAGGAAGCCCGACTTTGCCGGGCGCTTCGCCGACCTCCTCGCCATGAAGCGCGAAACCTCGCAGGATGTCGACGCGGCGGTCCGCACGATCATCGACGATGTGCGCGCGCGCGGCGACGATGCCCTGATCGAACTGACCGGGCGCTATGATCGCATGACGATCACCGCTGACCGGTTGCGCATTTCCGAAGCCGAGATCGAGGCCGCCATCTCTCGGGTGGATGCAGACACGCTGGCCGCGCTCGAACTGGCGCGCGACCGCATTCGCGCCCACCATTTGCGCCAGCTCCCCGCCGACGACCGCTACACCGACCCGGTGGGTGTCGAGCTTGGGTCGCGCTGGACCCCGGTGGAATCGGTCGGGCTCTACGTGCCGGGCGGCACCGCGTCCTATCCGAGCTCCGTGCTGATGAACGCCGTGCCCGCGGTCGTGGCAGGCGTGAAACGCATCGTCATGGTCGTGCCTACGCCAGACGGCGCGCTCAACCCGCTGGTGCTGGCCGCCGCTTCCATGGCCGGCGTCCACGAGATCTACCGCGTCGGTGGGGCGCAGGCGGTTGCCGCGCTTGCCTTCGGCACGGACACGATCGCGCCCGTCGCCAAGATCGTCGGCCCCGGCAACGCCTATGTCGCCGCCGCCAAGCGCCAGGTCTTCGGCACGGTCGGCATCGACATGGTCGCCGGCCCCTCCGAGGTGCTGGTCGTCGCCGATGGCGAGAACGACCCCGACTGGATCGCCGCCGACCTGCTGGCGCAGGCCGAGCACGATGCCAGCGCGCAGTCGATCCTCATCACGGATTCCGCCGAACTCGCCGATGCCGTGTGCGAAGCCGTCGACAAGCAGTTGAAAACCCTGCCGCGCGGCGAGATCGCCAGCCGGAGCTGGGCTGATTTCGGCGCCGTCATCGAGGTCGGTGCGCTGGACGATGCCGCGCCGCTGGTCGACCGGCTGGCGCCTGAGCATCTTGAGATCGCCACCGCCGATCCGGATGCCTTTCTGGAAAAGATTGTCAATGCCGGCGCCGTCTTCCTTGGCCGCCATACGCCCGAGGCGATCGGCGATTACGTCGCCGGTTCCAACCATGTGCTGCCGACGGCGCGCTCGGCGCGTTTTTCTTCCGGCCTCTCGGTGCTTGACTATCTCAAGCGAACCTCCATCCTCAGATGCGGTCCCGATCAGCTTGCCGCTATCGGACCGGCTGCGATCGCACTGGCCGGCGCGGAGGGGCTCGATGCCCACGCCCGTTCCGTTGCGATCCGGACCAATCGCGGTTGATCGATGCCCGCCGGGGCGCGGTGCAACATCCCTGGAGCCCACGGTATTGTCGCAGGAGCCGAACCCGAAACACAGGCTGATCGATGTGGCGCTGGACGAAAACTCCATCGGCCAGGGCACGCCCGACATCGAGCATGAACGCGCCGTCGCCATTTTCGACCTGATCGAGGAAAACTGCTTTTTCCCGGTCGGCGATGAAGGCGAGGGCCCGTATCGGTTGCGCCTTTCGGTCGTCGAGAAGCGGCTCGTCTTCGAGATCGCGCGCGAGGGCGGCGATCCGGTCGTCACGCACCTGCTCTCGCTCACCCCGTTCAAGCGGGTGATCAAGGACTATTTCATGATCTGCGAGAGCTATTACGAGGCGATCCGTACGGCCACGCCGAGCCAGATCGAGGCGATCGACATGGGTCGGCGCGGTCTCCACAACGAGGGCACGCAGACCCTGAAAGACCGTCTCGACGGCAAGATCGAGATGGATTTCGACACCGCGCGCCGCCTGTTCACCCTGATCTGCGTCCTGCACTGGCGCGGCTAGCGATGACGGACGGCGGGGAGGAGGAAACGCGGGACAAGACGGGCAAGCGGCCAAGCTCGGTCCTGTTCGTCTGCGCCATGAACGCGATCCGCTCGCCCATGGCCGAATACCTCACTCGGCATCTGTTCGGTGACCGGATCTATGTCGAATCGGTCGGTGTGCAGGCCGGCGCCCGAGATCCCTTCGCCGAGGCCGTGATGGCGGAGGCCGGCATCGCGCTTGGGGCCCACACGCCGACCACGCTCGACGACCTCGCCGACACCTATTTCGACCTCATCGTCACCCTGTCGCCCGAGGCCCATCACCGCGCGCTGGAGATGACGCGGTCGCAGGCGATCGACGTCGAATACTGGCCGACCTTCGACCCCTCTTCCGTCGCCGGAAACCGGGACCAGGTCATGGCCGCCTACCGGCAGACGCGCGACACGCTGGAGCGCAGGATTCGCGAGCGGTTTTCAGGCCAGTGAGCCCTGTCCTCGCCTGCGGCTGGGCTTCGGGATATGAAATTGTGCGCATGGTTGGTATTGCAGGTTCACAAAGCCGGCGTACTGGGATAGGTTCCCGCGAATTTTCAAGGCAGTCCCCGGATGCGCGAATGTCGTGCCTCCCCACGGACAGCACAGGAATGAACAGCCGAAGCGTTCCATCGTTTCCATGAAACGGCGGACGGCTCCGGGACCGCTTGCAGAGGACGAATGGCAAAGGAAGAAGTTCTGGAGTTTCCCGGCGTCGTGACCGAATTGTTGCCCAACGCGACCTTTCGGGTGAAGCTGGAAAACGACCACGAGATCATCGCGCACACGGCCGGCCGCATGCGCAAGAACCGGATCAGGGTTCTGGCCGGGGACAAGGTTCTGGTCGAGATGACGCCCTACGACCTGACCAAGGGGCGCATCACCTATCGTTTCAAATAGTTCGCCAACGACCATCTCGGGAAGCCGGTCATGACCGTAAGGCCGCAACTGGTACTTGCCTCCGGCTCTCCGCGCCGCTTGCAGCTTCTGCAACAGGCCGGCATCGAGCCGGACCAACTGACCCCCGTCAACGCCGACGAAACGCCGCTGAAGGGCGAGGCGCCGCGCTCGCTCGCCAAGCGGTTGGCGAAGGAAAAGGCGGAACTGGCGCTGAAAAACGCCGAACGCTCCGCTGAACTGGCCGACAGCTACATCCTCACCGCCGACACGGTCGTCGCCGTCGGGCGCCGCATCCTGCCCAAGGCCGAGACGCTGGATCAGGCTTCGCAATGCCTGCGTCTCCTGTCCGGCCGTTCGCATCGTGTCTATACCGGGCTGACTTTGGTGACGCCGAAGGGCGCCTTCCGCAACCGCCTCGTCGAGACGCGGGTACGCTTCAAGCGCCTGTCGCATGACGAGACGGAGGCCTATCTCGCCTCCGGCGAATGGCGCGGCAAGGCCGGCGGCTATGCCATCCAGGGCCTTGCCGGCACCTTCGTCGTCAAGCTGGTCGGATCCTATTCCAACGTCATGGGCCTGCCGCTCTACGAGACCGTCGCCATGCTGGTGGGCGAGGGGTTCCCGGTCCATTTCAACTGGTTTTCAAGGGTCTGAGGCCAAAGCTCCGCGCAACGCGTTTTTTGCCCGCGCCA
>JBHIWX010000042.1:0-33949 GCA_041987205.1 Rhizobiaceae bacterium
AAATCGGCTGGAGGGGCTTTTGAACTGGGCGGCGGTCAGACAGGGCGACCCGTGGGACTACCGCGCAACGGGTGATCTGCTGCGCGCGATCGCACGGGCGAAATCGCCGCGCGACCTCGAAGACCTGTCGATCGAGGTGCTCGACTATTTCCGCTTCGACCATCTTTGCATTGCGCGCAAACCACGGGTCGACAAAAGGTTTTCCGACAGTCTGCTGTTCTTCGGGCGCAATACGGTCCCCGTCGAGGACCTCGACAGCGCGCGCCTGAATACCGTGCTCGCCCGGGCGTTCCGGCATGCCAGCAAGGATGTGGGTTGCCTGCATCTTTCGCTCGATCGGTCCGCGAAAGCGGACGGCACCAATGGCGATCATCTGCCGGATTTCGGCTTGGGCAGCGAGAACGTCTTCTTCTTTCCCGCCGATTCCCCGAAAGGCGGGCGGGGCGTCATCGGCTTTTTCGGCGCCAGGAAATGGACCGATGCGACCGAACTGGCGGAGCTCAACTATATCGCAATGATCCTGTTCGACCGGATCTGCCGGCGAACGCATTCGCCGCATCGGGCGAGCAAGCTGACCAAGCGTGAATATGAGTGCCTCTACTGGACGGCGGCGGGCAAGACCAGCGCGGAGATCGGCACCATCCTCTCGCTGTCGGAGCACACGATCAACAATTACCTGGTGTCGGTCTGCCACAAGCTCGACTCCGTCAATCGGGCGCATGCGGTCGCCAAGGCCATCCGCCAGGGCATCATTTCCTGAAACGGCACGCCTAGTTCCGGCCGCGCCGTCTGGCCGAAGAAGTGATTGATTCGATTCGGAATTGGACTGTGGCGGGCGGTGAATCCAACCCTTCGTTGCCGTTGGGGAAGGTCGGACGGCCGAGCCGAAGATGGCCTAGTGGCCTGTTTTCGTAATTTTTGCATGTTTCGACACGGTCCCGTCGCTCGAAACATGCGCTGCAAGCGTTCTCAGGCGCATATCCGGCCGGAACGCCAGATTTGCACAAGCTTCGCAGACGACTCTGCAGGTCCGAATTCCATTTCGGGGAGCGCTTTGCCGTGAATGCATTGAATCAAGCAGTTGTACCCGCCGAGTTGTCGTCCGACGTACCAGCAGATTCGTCGGAACCCGGCGTAACCGTAGAGGACATCGAAGAGCTTCACGAGCTCGCATGGTCCTTTCTGCGGCAATGGGATCTGCCCCCCAAGCCCTATGCCTACGAGGTGGCCTATGTCTATTTCGAGGGCAACAACAAGAAGATCGTCAACGCCCTGATCGACGACGCCATCGCCAAGTCGAATGCGCTGAGCGATTACGAGGTGCGGCAGATCCATGCCGTCCTGCATGGCGACAAGAGTCCGGATCTTTGGAACCAGTTGAGTGACGAGATGCTCAACGTCAACGCGATCATCGAGCGGCAGACGAACTCCAGCGACCGGTTCTCCAAATCGCTTAACGAGCGCAAGCAACAGATTTCCAACGTCACGACCGTCGATCAGTTTCGCGACATGATCTCGGGGCTGGTCGGGGAGAACGAGCGCATTCTCGAGGAAACACGGGAACTGCGCGCCGAGCTTAAGCAGTCGAGCGACCAGATCAGCGAACTCACCAACAAGCTTGAGGAAGCGCGCGGCAAGGAACTCGAGGACGAACTGACGCGGATCGGCAACCGTCGCTATTTCAATGAATCGCTGCACCGCGAACACCAGTCCGCGCTGCGCGACGGCAAGCCGATGTGTCTGGCGATGGTCGACATCGACTGGTTCAAGAAGATCAACGACACCCATGGCCACGCCGTCGGCGACGCCGTGCTTTGCTTCATCGCCCGGCTGATCGACTCGAACATCAAGGGCAGGGACCATGTGGCCCGCTTTGGCGGCGAGGAATTCGCGGTGATCCTGCCCGAAACCGATCTGCGCTCGGCGGTCAGGCTGATCGACAAGATCCGCCGCGACGTGCATGCGCGCAACATCGTGGTGGTCGAGGACGATCTGGATATCGGCAAGATCACGGCGTCCTTCGGTGTCGCCGAACTGGAAGCCGGGCAAACGGTCGAGGCGCTGATCAAGCAGGCCGACGAAAAGCTCTACGAGGCCAAGCGGTCCGGCCGCAACTGCGTCAGGTTCTGACGCGCCGCCGGCTGCGTCGCAGTTCGATCTCCTGATCGATGATCGAATTGGCGAGTTTCATGCGCTCTTCCGCCCAGCCGCGCCTTTCAGGCGTGGTCCTGTCGGGATGGTTTGCGGCGGCGAAGCGCTTTCGGATCCTGCCCAGATCGGAAAGATCATGCCGGGTCTCGATGGCGAGTTCGGCGCGCACATCCTCCGGTGTGATCTTCGGCAGGGCCGGTGGCTCGGGCTCCGGGCGTTCAGGCTCGGGCGCTTCGGCGAGGAAATCGAGAAAGTCCGAGGGTTTCGCCGGGCCACGCGAGCGTTTGCGGGTTTCTCCGACATGCCAGAACGGCATGTACCGGCCGCCGGTGCGCCGTGTGGTTTCGCCATCCGAGCGCCCGTCCTCGGTCATCAGCGTTTCGAGAATGCGCCAGAACGCGCCGTCCGTTCCGGAGTTCCTGGCAGTCTGCTTCATGCGTTTTCGTCCCGCTGTCGAATGGCGGGAAGGGTGAACGAGAAAGGTAACCGAAGCGTAAGCGACGTAATTCGGGGGAATGTCAGCCGAGGCCGTAGACGAGTGCGACCGCGACAAAGCAGCAGATGCCACCCGCGAACATTCCGGTCATGAAGGCGGAATAGAAGCCCTGTGCAGAGGGCTGTGGTTCGGCCCGAGCCGGCTGCAGCGTATGGTCCAGCGCCTCAACCAGCGCGCGACGCATCTCCTCGCTCGACAGCTTGTCGATCGGCTTGTTCCGCCAGCGGATGGTACACTCGTTCGTACTCATGCCTGCAACTACGCATGCGTCGTACCACCGGTTCCCCGCTTGTCCTGTCCGAGGCTCAACCTACTGTAATTAAAGCGTTTTGCGAGTGAAAAAGGTTAAAAATCGGGTAAGCACAGGGTTAACAACGCCCCAATCAGCACGCGGCTCTGTCCTGAAACCGGTCAGGCAGCGGCGGGTGTGCCCCTGTGGCGTGCCAGATTGGAACAGTACGGTGATGCCCGGAATGTTTCGAAACGGATGTCGGAGCGCCTATCCGACGTTCCCCTGAAACGCGACCTGTCCGACGTCGTTTTGGCCGGGTAACTGCCCACCCGCCTGTCCACCTTGCTGCCCGCCTGCCTGCCCACCTATTTGGCCACCCATTTGCGCGGGCGCGCGGGTGCCGGCGAGTGCAACCACCCCTTCCAGCCACTCGAAGGGGTCCTGATCGCCGGCCGCAACCGTGCGCTCGCCCTGCGAGAGGAAGGCGTAGATCTGCGGCACCAGTTTCAGTGCGGTGTCGACGAATTCGTCGGCGCCGGGGACATAACCACCCAGCCTGCGCATCTCGTCGGCCTGTTCGTAGGTGGTGATCAGGCGCCGCGCTTCGCGGACAAGCTGGCGCTGGCGCTCGTCATGGGCGATGTCCGAAAGCCTCGACAGCGACATCGGGATGTCGATCGCCGGGAAGCGGCCCATGGCGGCAATCGACCGATCGAGCACGACATGGCCGTCGAGAATGCCGCGTACGGCGTCAGCGACGGGTTCGTTGTGATCGTCGCCATCGACCAGCACCGAGAAGATGCCGGTGATCGTGCCGCGTCCTTCGCCGGGACCGGCACGTTCCAGCAGATGCGAGAGCGAGGAATAGAGCAGGGTGGTGTGGCCGCGGACGACCGGCATCTCGCCGGCGGCAAGCCCGACCTCACGGATGGCGTGGGCGAAGCGCGTCAGACTGTCGACGATCAGCAGGACGCGGTCACCCCTATCGCGAAAATACTCCGCGGCCAGCATGGCGGTGTTGGCCGCCAGGATGCGCATGGAGGGCGCCTCGTCGCCGGTGGATGCGATGACGGTGGCGTTTCGCGCGCCGTCGCCCAGCCGGTCCTCGACGAATTCGCGTACCTCGCGGCCGCGCTCGCCGATCAGGCCTACGACCACCGTGTCGAAGCCGTGCGAATTGACCAGCAACGAGAGCAAATGTGACTTGCCGGTGCCCGCGCCGCCGAAAATGCCGATGCGCTGGCCGTGGCAGATCGGCACGAAGAGGTCGATGGCACGCACGCCGGTGTCCGCCCTGCGGGTGATCCGGGCGCGCTTCATCGCGTCGGGGGGCGGTCGATACGGATCGAGCGCGGTCTTGCCGGGCGCGAGGGACGGGCCGCCATCGAGCGGTTGGCCCAGCGCGTCGAGCACGCGGCCCTTCCAGGCTTCGCTGGGGCGCACGAATACGGGCCCAAGCAATTGCACCGGATCGCCGACCTTGGCGTTGACGCTCGCGGTCATCGGCTTGGCGGTCACCGTGTCGGGATTGGCCGCGATGATCTGGGCATGCCAGGTGGCCGCGCCGCTGCCGACGGACAAGAGATCGCCAAGGCCGCACCATTTCGACAGGCCCTCGACGATCACGGCGTTCTGGCGCACCGACAGCACCCGGCCGCAGCGCGCGGTCAGCGGTTCGTCGCCGCCGAGCAGGTTCGCGGTTTCGAGCAAGGCGGCGAGCGTCGGAAACCGGTCGGCGGGCGGACTGGTCGTCCCGTCGAGCGCGAAACGTTCGCGCAGGGCGTGCAGCCGTGCCTCACCAGGCGAGGCGGAGGCCTCGGAGTTTGTCTGCGGGCGGTCGGTGATCTGCGTCACCCTTGCGGCTCGCCGATTTCACGAACGGTCCGGTCGATCGAGTCCTCCGAATCTTTCACCGCAGCGTTCAGGCTCTCGAAATAGCGCTGGACGGTGATCAGATGCGCCATCTGGGCGAGCGGATCGACATTGGAGGTTTCCACGAAGCCCTGCGAGACCTTTGTCGCGCCGCCAGGCGCGATCGGCACAGGTTCGCTCTTGGTGAAGAAGGCCGAGTTCTCGAAACGCGAACTGATCTCGTCTTCCGACAGTTCGAAGACGCCGATATTGCCCACGATCCGGTCGTTCTGCCGGATGCGGCCGTCGGCGGTGATCTCGATGTCGCCACCATCCGGGTTGAGCACGATGGGCGCCTGGCCGGCGTCGAGCACCGGGTAGTTGTCGACGCTGCGCAGCTCACCGAAGGTGTCGATCTTCAATCTTCCGTCGCGCGTATAGGCGGTGCCCTGCGGGGTCTCGATGGCGAACCAGCCCGGCCCCGACAGGGAGATGTCGAGCGGGTTGCCCGTGCGGTCGAGCGTGCCCTGAGTCGGGGAGGGTGTGATCTTGCCGACGGAGGGGAAGTTGATCCCGTCGGATTCGGCGCTGTTGACCAGCGTGTCGAACTTGATCGATTCGGCGCGGAAGCCGACCGTGTTCATGTTGGCGACGTTGTTGGCGATGGTGTCGAGCTGGTGCTGCATCACCCGCTGGGCGGCAAGCGCGATGTAGATTGAAGACTGCATGGTTCAGCGCCCCGTCTTGAGGGTCTGGATGGCGGCCAGAAGGTCTTGCGACACGGTCTGCACGCCGGAAACCAGCGGCACGATGGAGGGAACGGAGACGCTGTCGGGGTTTTCCAGATCCCACATGGTCACGAAGCGCTCGAGGAAGGTGTCCAGTTCCTCGGGATCGGAAAGGTTCTCGATGTCGAGGCGTTCCGAGATCATGTCGGCCTGTTTCTCGATGTCCATCAGTGCGGTTTCCTTCGGGATTCCCAGCGCGGTACGCACGACCTGCGACAACGCGGTGTCGGCGAGAATGTCGTACGGGGAATCGATATCCCCGGCACGGCGGGCGAAATAGAGCGCCAGCCTGGCGCCTTTATTGGCATCGCCGGCCGCCACTTCCATCTGCTGCTGGTGGTACTTGTCGACCGTCCCGGAGCGCGTGCGCTCGAAGGTCGTGGTCGTATCGCCATAGCGGGCGAAGTTGAAATCCTGTGCGAACTCGAAATAGCGCCGGTCGGTCAGGCGGTTGGCCAGCGAACCGGAATTGTCGATGCCTTCCTCGAGGACCTTGCGGATGAACGCCTTGGCGTAGGACATCTCGCCCAGGCCGTAAGCCTCCATCGCATAGTTCACCAGCCGGCTGTCGGCCATGAAGGCATCGAGCGAATCGACCTCCTCGATCTTCGACAGGTAATATTCGGTTTCGCGGGCGACCGGCGGCTTTTTCGCCACCGAATCGAGCATGCGATCGACGTTCTGCGTATAGAGCCTGTAGGTGACTGCCGCCGTCATGACTGGTTCGCGCCCGTGCTATTGCCGAGCCCGAAGCCTATTTCGGGGAACTTTTCCGAAGCTTGCGCGACGCGATCAAGTTTCGCGCAAGCCCCCGGACCTACCGTCGCCATCGTGTTCAATTCAACGACTGGGTGACGGCCTTGACCATCATTGTCGGCTTGTTCGTGACGATGGCCTGCCTGCTGGGCGGCTATGTGGCCATGGGCGGGCACGTGGAAGTACTTATTCAGCCATGGGAATTCGTCATCATCGGCGGGTCGGCGCTGGGAACCTTCATCGTCGCCAATTCCATGCCGGTGATCACGGATTCCGGAAAGGCCGTGCTGGAAGTGTTTCGGGGGTCTGCTCCCAAGGAGCGCGATTTCCTCGACGTGCTGGCGCTGCTGCACGCGCTGATGCGCGAGATGCGTTCCAAGACGCGCACCGAGGTCGAGGCCCATATCGACGCCCCGGAGGAATCGGCGATATTTCAGGCCTACCCGAAGATCCTGGCCAACAAGGACCTGAAATACTTCATCTGCGACTATGTCCGGCTGATCCTGCTCGGCAATGCCCGTCCGCACGAGATCGAGGCGTTGATGGAAGAGGAGATCCAGACCATCGGTCGCGACAGGCTGAAGCCCTATCACGCCATCCAGGCGGTGGCCGACGGGCTTCCCGCGCTCGGTATCGTTGCGGCCGTTCTCGGCGTCATCAAGGCGATGGGCGCCCTCGACCAGTCGCCGGAAATCCTGGGGCATCTGATCGGCGCCGCACTGGTCGGCACCTTCGCCGGCATCTTCATGTCGTATGGCATGGCCGGGCCGATCGCCAGCAAGATCAAGGTGGTGCGCGAGAAGCAGAACCGTATCTACATCATCGTCAAGCAGACGCTGATCGCCTTCATGAGCGGTGCCACGCCGCAGATCGCACTGGAATTCGGCCGCAAGGCGATCTCGTCAAAGGATCGTCCCTCGATCGACGTGGTTGAGGAGCAGGCGATCGCCGCTCCCGTCAAGGTGGCGGCGGAATAGCGCGCCATGGCAACGATCGCGCCCAAGCAGATGCGGGTTGGTGGAGCAGAGCTGGAATCCGTGCTCGCGGAGGCCTCCGGCTTCACGCCCGCGAAGTTTCCGGGCTTTGAGCGGCTGGCCCGGCGCATCGGCGAGAATGCGGGCGAGCGTCTGGGCCTGAACGGCGCCTTCGAGTTCGAGCTGTCCTATTCCGACGCGGAGGCGATGAGCACGGAACTGGTGTTCACGGCGGGGCTGGAAAAGAACGTCAATTTCGGCCTGAAGATCGCACCCTTTGGCGTGCCGGGCATGATCAGCATCGCCCGCCCGGTGCTCTATGGCTGGCTGGAATTCGTGCTCGGTGGGTCGCGGAACGAGGAGATCGTCTATCCCGAGCGCGATCCGACCGAACTGGAACTGCGCATAGGGCGGCTCTTCTGCCGCAATCTCTGCGATGCCCTGTTCCACGCCTTCGACGGTTTTCCGGAAGGGGCGAGCGCTGAAATCGTGCTGCCCGATCCCGAATCGGGTGCCGGGCGCTGGATCCGGCGCGATGCGCAGTTCGGCATCTTTTACGATGCCTCGCTGGGATCGATCGGCGGTGCGATCATGCTGGTCCTGCCGATCCGTATTCTCGACATGCTCCGCATGGCGCCCACGCAGCCGGCGCCGGCCAGCGAACAGCTTCCCGATCCGAACTGGGGCTCGTTGCTCGCCATAGCCGTCAACACGACGCAACTCGACATGGTCGCCGTGCTCGGCCGCAGGCAGATGACGCTTGAAGACGTCGCGAAGCTGGAGGTTGGTCAGGTGGTCGGTCTGGAAGCCGGTCCGCGCGAACCGCTTCGCGTCGAGGCGGCCGACCGCCCGGTCTTCAGCGCGATGCTGGGACGCACGAACGGACGATACACACTCAAATTCGAAGAAATGCTCGATACGGAGGACAGGGATGGACTTCCTGCTTGAAACCGCAATATCCGCCTTTTTTCTGGCCGGTATCCTGGCCATCGCCTTCCTGTTCTTCTGGCGGGCGAGGGCGGTCGAACGCCAGATCGGCCTCTTGATGAAGGCCGCGCTGACCAACACCAAGGACATCCGCCACTGCACCGAAGCGATCAATGGCGGGTTCCAGCAACTCGGCAAGTCCGAGAACCATCATCGCGCGCTGCTCGCTTCGCTGAACAGCCAGATCTCCAATCTGGGTTCGATGCTGGAAGCCGGCTACGCGAAGCCCGGCAATCCGGTTTCGTTCTCGCCGGCGGAACAAGACAAGGTTGGGCAGGACAAGAACGACCAGGAAAGGGCGGTCAAGGCCGAGCAGGTCCGGTCCGCACCGGCCAACACCGAGCGGGCCCGGGTCGAACCGTTCCTGCCGCTCGAGCTGGAGAGCCTCGAACCGGAACTGACTGCGGTCGCGGCAAACGAATCGGTGGCGCATGCAGCACCCGTCAGCAAAAAGCCCGTCGTGATGACCTCGCCGGCCGACCTGGCGAAGCCGTTCGAGATCTTCGGCAGCAAGGACGGGTTCGGCAGCTTCGGCAATCAGGATGCGGGCCTTCCGGGCTTCCGCTCGGTGCGCAATCGCAGCGCCGAGCGGTTCACCACAAGCGGCGGTCAGGATGCCGGGCACCAGCGCAAGATGCGCACGATCGAGGAACTGTTCCGCAAGGTCGAGCTGCCGCGCGCCACCGGCACGGACAAGGGCTTTGCCGCTAACGCCGAATCGCGCTCGAATGTCTCAACGCTGCACCCGTCCGCGCCGCCCAGCTTCGCGGATCTGGTTTCCCAGAGGAGGAGAGTAGCCAATGGCTGACGAGAAGCCGGCCGCGCCTGCCAATGTACCGACGGGATCGGCCCCGGCCTCAGGCGCGGCCACTCCGGCTGCCGTGAAGCCGGCGGGCACGCCTGCTGCGACCACGGAGCAGAAGCCAGCGTCCGCCGCAGCGACGAAACCGGAGGCCGCCGGCAGGGGCGACGCGGACAGGGGCGACCAGGGCACCGCCCTGTCGCTCGACGCAGTGCGCAACATTCCGGTCACGCTGACGGTCGTGCTCGGTTCCGTCTCCATGCCGGTTTCGGAACTGATGAACCTCCAGCGCGGCAAGACGATCGAACTGAAGAAGAAGGTGGGCGATCCGGTGGATGTGCTGGCAAACGGCAAGCTGATCGCGCGCGGCGAGATCGTGGTGATGGAAGAAGAAGAGCCGGTGTTTGCCGTGTCGCTGACCGAACTCGTCGCCTCGGGACCTGCCGTCCCGTCCGCCAAGTCGCAGTAACGCGGCCCGGCCCGGCATGTCATCCCTGGCAGTTCCCTCCAAGCCCCGTTTGAGCGGGCCGGACAAGGCGGCCGCCTTCCTGCTGTTGGCGGGCAAGGAGGCGGCGACGCGCCTTGCCGACTATTTTTCCGAGGAGGAACTGCGCGCGGTCTTCGTCGCCGCCGAACGACTGAAGAGCCTGACCGTCGAGGAGATGGAGGCGCTGGTCGAGGAGTTCCAGGGCGAGTTTTCGCGCAACGGCATGATCAAGACGGCGGGTAGCGTCGAATCGCTGTTTTCGGACATGCGCCCGGGCGAGGATTTTTCCGAATTCGTCAGCGGGACGGCGAAAAAGGACGTAAAGCCGGCCGCGCCCTCCGAGCCGCCGACCTGGTCTCAGATCGCCGGGCTCGGCACCGAACTGATCGTCGATTTCCTGCGCGAAGAACATCCCCAGACCAGCGCCTATCTGCTGTCGCGGATCGACCAGACCTTCGCCGCGCGCGTCCTCGACGAATTGCCCGACGAGTTGTGCAACGCCATCGTGCTGCGGCTCGTCGATATCGAGCCGGTGGACCATCCCGTCCTTGCCGAGGTCGACCGGCTGATCCTGCAAAGCTTTACCGACAAGCAGGACGAGGAGGTCGACGGCGAGGCAATGGAGCGGGTCGCGGGCGTCGTCAACGAATTGTCGGTCGAGCGCGTCGGCAAGATCCTCGACCTTCTCAAGGGCACGAACGAGGCCAAGGCCGAGATGATCCGGAAGTTCCTGTTTCGGTTTGAGGGGGTCGAGACGCTGGAACGCCAGGACCGTGCGATCCTGTTCGACGGCTGGGCGGCCGAGGACATCGCCAGGGCGCTTTTCGGTGCATCGGATTCACTCAAGGAAAGCGTGCTCGACGTACTGAGTCAGCGCAATCGCCGATCGGTCGAGAACGAGATGTCGGAGGCCAATTTCAGCGAGGACGACGTTCAGGAGACGCGGCGGAAAATCGCCAAGCAGGCCGTGATGCTTTCGCGCGAAGGCCGTATTCGCCTGACGGCACCCGACTGACCGGAAGCTGAGAGCACACGATGTCGGAAAAGCCGGACCGCGACAGCAAGACGGAGGAACCCACTCCGAAAAAGCTTGCCGATGCCATCGAGAAGGGCAACACGCCATTTTCGCGCGAGGTGACGACCTTTTCCACGCTGCTGGCGATCCTGCTGGCGTTCTGGGCCATCGTGCCGTCGATGACCGGCACCGCGACGGGTGTGTTGGTGCAGATCCTCGCCAATATCCGCAACTGGCCGCTCGATACGCCGACCGACGTTTCCAATCTGATGGGCTATGTGCTGCGCGGCATGCTGTGGTCGCTGTCGCCGCTGTTCCTCGTGCTCATCCTCGCCGCGGTCGCCGGCGCGATCGTGCAGAACACGCCGCGATTCGTGTTGGAGCGCATCAGGCCGAAGGCGTCGCGCCTGTCGCTTGCCGAGGGCTGGCGTCGTCTTGCCGGACCGCAGGTCCTGCGCGAATTCGTCAAGTCGCTGTTCAAGTTCTCGATGGCCGGCGCCGTGTGCGCCATCGTCTTCATGTCGCGCGACGGCCTCATCCTGCAATCTATACTGACCGAACCAGGCCGGATCCCCGCGATCACGCTGTCGCTGGTGCTCAACCTGTTGTCATGGATCGTGCTGGCCGTCGCGGTGTTGGCCGCCGTCGACTTCATGTGGGGGCGCCGGCACTGGTTCGAGGACCAGAAGATGACGCGCCAGGAGGTCAAGGACGAGTTCAAGCAGTCGGAAGGCGATCCGCTCGTCAAAATGCGGATCCGCTCGCTGGCGCGTGATCGTTCGCGCCGGCGCATGATCTCGGACGTGGCCAATGCCACGCTGGTAATCGCCAACCCGACCCACTTCGCCATCGCGATGCGCTACAAGATGGACGAGGGCGGCGCGCCGCGCGTAGTCGCCAAGGGACAGGATCTGCTGGCGCTGAAGATTCGCGAGGCCGCCGAGGCCAATGGCATCCCCGTTTTCGAGGATCCACCGCTTGCCCGCGCCCTCTACAAGGTCGTCGATGTCGATCTCGAGATTCCGCAGGAGTTCTACGTGCCTGTCGCGAAAATAGTACGGTTGCTTTATGCTAAAGAACAAAATCGCTGAAGTCGTCATGGGTAAGATCGTTCGCAACAACCTTTCCCGTGATCGCGAATTGGCCATTCTCGCGGCATGCGAGGATCTGGCCGAAGAGCTGATGCTCGTCGAACCTTCCGACTACATCTGCCTGCTCCAGACTGGCAATCTGGTGACACTGGCCGATCTGGTCACGTCTTCCATAGAGCCCTTTTTCGACGACAAGGCGCTGACCTTTGCCTGTTCGGGCAGCTACGACCTGTCCTGGGGCAGGCGGCCGACGGTTTCGCTCGATTTCGAGTTCCTGCATGACGGCATTTTCGCCTTTTTCCGGATGATCCTGTCGCATGCCGGCGCCGACGTCGAACTGAACCACATCAGCTTCGACCAGATCGGCCAGTCTCCCACGGCCAATACCGAACATCTGCGCCAGGCGCTCGAAACCGCGCGGCTGAAGAAGCAGGTCCGCTAGGGTCCGCCGACCCGCCGGGCGGCGTCCCTCCAGCCACCGATAAGTTTCGCGCAAGTTCACGGCAATAACCTCGCCTGCAACGGGTTTTGCATCGATGCGGGGAACGGCGTGGCCGAGCCATATCTCTTTCAGCTTTCTCTGGAAAAAACGGGGTGGGTCTTCGCCCGCCAGTCCGTGATTTCCGCCAATGTCGCCAATGCCAATACGCCGGGCTACCGGGCGCAGGACGTGCGGCCGTTTTCCGAAGCGCTCGCAGGCGGCAATCTTTCCCAGCACACCACGAGCGCGAAACACATCGCGTCGGCCGCGACGTCGTCTTCCGCAGGGGTCGGCACGGAAGCCGAAACGCCTTGGGCGACCTTTGCATCCGGCCAGAACGTCAATCTCGAGCAGGAGATGATCAAGGCGGCGGACCTGGCTTCGGAATACCGGCTGAACACGTCGATCGTGCGAACCTTTCACTCCATGTATCTGATGGCGGCGGGAGGCTAGGCATGGCAGACGCGCTGAACACCTCGCTTTCGATCTCGGGCGCTGGCATGGCGGCCCAGTCGACTCGACTGAGGGTCATCACCGAAAACGTCGCCAATGCGAACACGACCGGTTCCACGCCGGAGGCCGATCCCTATCGGCGCAAGGTCGTGTCGTTTGCTTCCGTTCTCGATCTCGAAACGGGACTTCCGACGGTCGCCGTCGACCGGATCGCGCGGGATCACGCGCCGTTCCGTACCGAATTCGATCCGTCCAATCCGGCGGCCGGGACCGACGGGCAGGTCAAGCTGCCCAATGTCGACCTGCTGGTGGAACTCGCCGACATGCGCGAGGCGGTGCGCAGCTATGAAGCCAACCTGCAGACCTTCAAGCAGGCCCGGCAGATGATCACCATGACAATCGACTTGCTGAGGAAGTGATGAGCGATCCGATTTCGGCAGTGGCCCTGAATACGCAGGTAGCGTCCCTTCCCGGGATTTCGGGGGCGGAGACAGGTGCAGCCGGCGCGGCCTCGTCCATCGCAGGGCAGGGCGCGGGCGCGGTCCAGGGCGACAGTTTCGCGGCGGCGCTCGGCGACATGGTGTCCGGCGTCAACCACGATCTGCAGCGCGCCGAGGCGCTGTCGATCAAGGGCATCAAGGGCGAGGCCGAGGTGCAGGAAGTCGTGCACGCGATGATGTCGGCCGAGCAGTCGCTGAGGATGGCGATCGCGGTGCGCGACAAGATCGTCTCGGCCTATCTCGATATCAGCCGGATGCAGATCTAGCGCGGCGACTTCGGAATCGCGCGCGGCGGAAATCACGACGTATTGCCCGCAAGGGCCAAGGAGCAGATCATGAGCATGAAGGCACTGGCGATCGCGGCGACGGGCATGTCGGCCCAGCAGACCAATCTGGATGTGATCGCCAACAACATCGCCAACATCAACACGACGGGCTTCAAGCGGGCCAAGGCCGAGTTCACCGATCTCTTCTATGAGACGGTGCGCAGCCAGGGCGTCTCCGACCAGGCCGGTCTCGGTCTCGTGCCGGAGGGCGCCAAGCTCGGCCTTGGCGTGCGGCTGGCGGCGATCCGCGACGTGCATCTGCAGGGTGCGCTCGATTCCACCGGCAACCCGTTCGATCTGGCGATCAACGGCAATGGCTTCTTCCAGATCACCGGCGCCGACGGTTCGACGCTCTATACCCGCGACGGCGCCTTCAATCTGAATGCAGAGCGCCAGCTCGTCACGCTGAACGGCTATGTGGTCGAGCCGGCGATCACCATTCCCGAAGAGGCGACCAAGGTCACCATCAACGAATCGGGCATCGTCTACGCCCATGTCGCGGGCGTGGCCGCAGCGACGCAGGTCGGCCAGATCGCGCTTTCGAACTTCCCCAACGATGCAGGGCTGGAGCCGGTGGGCGACAATCTGTTCCGCGAGACGGAAGCCTCGGGCTCGCCGGTCAGCGGCGTGCCGGCGGCTGAGAATTTCGGCAAGCTGGTGCAGAATTATCTGGAAGCCTCCAATGTCGATCCGATCCGCGAGATCACCGAGATGATCTCGGCGCAGCGCGCTTATGAGATGAACTCCAAGGTGATCCAGGCCGCCGACGAGATGTCCAGCACGGTCACGAAGGGAATTCGCTGATGCGTGCGGTCTCCGCCATGCCGTCGCGGTTCGCCGTCGTGTTCGCGGCGGCAGTTTCGCTGTGGGCGTCGGGGCCGGCTGTTGCGGCGCAGGTCTCGGGCTATACCGCCATTCCGGTGCCCGCCACCATGATCTATGCCGGCCAGCGCATCACCGGCGCGGCGCTGACCACGCGGCGTGTGTCCAATCGTTATCTGTCGGTCGCCGCCGTCGTGATCGATCCCGACAATCTGGAAGGCAAGATGGCCCGCTCCACGCTGGTGCCGGGCCGGCCGATCGCGCTCAACCAGGTGCGAGAGCCCAATGTCATCGACGCAAGCAAGCCGACGCGGATCATCTTCCGCTCCGGCGGACTGACCATTGTCGGCGAGGTCATTCCGCTCGCTTCAGCGGCGGTCGGTGAACGCATCCGGGCAAGGAACGCAGAGACCGGCGTGGTCGTCAGCGGCATCGCCCAGGCCGATGGCTCGCTGCTGGTCGCGGAGCAATGATGGTGCGCCGCCTTCCTGTTACCCTTGTCCTGTCGCTCGTGCTTTCCCTCCTGCCGGTGGTCGATGCGTTCAGCGCCGTGCGCATTAAGGACATCGTCTCGATCCAGGGCGTGCGCGAGAACCAGCTGATCGGCTACGGGCTGGTCGTCGGGCTCAATTCGACCGGCGACAGCCTGCGCAACGCGCCGTTCACCGAAAGCTCGATGCGCGCCATGCTCGACCGCATGGGCGTGGGCGCGGGCAATGAGGGACTTCGTACCAAGAACGTCGCCGCCGTGCTGGTTACGGCACGGCTTCCCGCCTTCATCAATCCCGGCAGCGCGGTCGACGTGACCGTCTCATCAATCGGCGACGCCGAATCGCTGCAGGGCGGCACGCTGGTCGCGACGCCGCTCTATGGTGCCGACGGTGAAATCTACGCGGTAGCACAGGGTGCGCTGGTCGTCTCCGGTTTCAGTGCCTCGGGGCAGGCGGCCGAGATCACCAGTTCGACGCCGACCTCGGCGCGCGTCCCGAACGGCGCACTGGTCGAGCGTGCCGCGCCGGGCAATCTGGAAGGCGAGGACAATCTGGTCCTCGAACTGATCAACCCGGATTTCAATACGGTCATCGAGGTCACCGACCGCATCAACGACTTCACCAGCGCGCGCTATGGCCGCAAGCTCGCCGCCGAACGCGATCAGCGCTCGATCATGGTGCACCGGCCCAAGGGGCTGTCCAACACGCGTTTCTTCGCCGCGATCGGCAATATCGAAGTCAAGCCGGACCTGCCGGCACGCATCGTGGTCGACGAGCGCACCGGCACGGTGGTGATCGGCGCCGATGTGCGGATTTCGCGCGTCGCCATCACCCATGGCGGCCTGACCGTCAGCGTTGCGGAGGACCCGAAGGTCGTCCAGCCGCTGCCGTTTTCCAAGGGGTTCACGGCGCAGGAGCCCAACACCTTCGTTGATGCCGTCGAATCGGGTGGTGCGCTCGGCATCGTCGAGGGCACCAGCCTCAGCCAGCTCGTCAACGGCCTGAACTCAATGGGCGCCAAACCGTCCGGCATCATCGCCATCCTGCAGGCGATCAAGTCCGCCGGCGCCATCCACGCAACGCTGATCGTGCAATAGGTGTAACGCAATGAGAGTACGCGCGGTGTTGATCTTCTCGGGGCTGATGATGGCGCTGGCCGCGACCCGCCCCGATGCCGGCCTGGCGCAGGAGGCGGTTGCCAAGCCGCTGCCGCGCATCGACGAGCCGCTGGAGAGCGTGGAAGACCTCGACGCAGCCATGGTCGATTCGGACGCCATCACCGGCGCCGTGATGAACGAGAAGGACATGCTGCAATATTGCGTCAACATCGCGGATGACGCGCGCGAGGCCCGTTATGCCCTGATCAAGCGCGAACTGGCGCAGGCCGAGGCCGATGTCGACGAAAAGCTCGCCTCGCTCGACGAGAAACTCAAGGCCGTGCGCGACTATGTGGAAATCAGGAACGAGTTCCAGGCGGCGGCCGAGGACCATGTCGTTTCGATTTTCGAAACGATGCGGGCCGATTCCGCCGCGCAGCAATTGGCGGCGCTCGACATGCGGCTGGCGGCGGCGATCATCATGAAGCTCGATCCCAAGATCTCGAGCAACATACTGGGCGAAATGAAGCCGAAGGCCGCGGCAAGGCTCGCCAGCATCCTGACGGCGGCGATGATGCCGGAGAACGGTTCGGTGAACGGGCCGGGGAGCAGCCGATGAGACCGGTTCTTGCGCTCGCCGCACTCGTCGCCTGTCTGGCCGTTTCGGCCTGTGCACCCGCCTTCCACGATCTCGGCCGGCCGGCCGAGATGAGCGATCCCATGCTGACCGCCAGCACGCCGGAGCTGCTGCCGCCACCGGAGCCGCAGGTGATCGACTATGGCGACCGCTATTCCATGGCGTCGAACTCGATCTGGTCGGAGCGCAACGGGCATCTGTTCCGCGACAACCGCGCCTTTCGCGAGGGCGACATCCTGACAGTGCGCATCTTCATGAATGACAGCGCGGCCTTCCAGAATGCCTCCGAACTCGAATCAAGCGCCAAGGGCGGGATCACCGCCGCCGGCACCTATTCGATCTCCAACCAGAATCCGGAAGCCTCGCTCGACGCCTCGCTCGACGTGACCGGTACGGCGCAGCGCGGCGGCACGATCGACCGCAAGGAGCGCATCCAGCTTTCGGTCGCGGTGGTGGTGGTGCGCGCCTCGCCCAACGGCAATCTGGTGATCCGGGGCACGCAGGAGGTTCGCGTCAATCACGAACTGCGCCTGCTGACGGTCGAGGGTATCGTGCGCGCGAGCGACATCCTGCCGAACAACACCATTCCTTACGACAAGATTGCCGAAGCGCGTATCTCCTACGGTGGGGCCAACACACGGTCGGTGCGGGGGCGGTGGTATGATCGCCAGACGGTTGGATCCATCCAGCCCGCACCGACCACGGCCGCCACGAAGCCGATCCCGATTGCACGTGATTTCCGGCAGGGCAGGTAGGCATGGCGGAGAAGCGCAAGGCCGAGGGCAAGAAAGGCGGCGGGTCCGGTCTTGTCGCCATGGTGGCGGTGTTCGCTACCGTGACCCTGCTCGCGGTCGGCGCCGGCTGGTATGTCGGTTCGCAGATCCGTTCGGTGACGCAGGCGCAGCTTGACGATGCCGCTGAGGCGCAAGGCGGCGAGAAGGCCGGCAAAGAAAGCGCTCACTCAGCGTCCGACACATCAGGCGGACACGGTTCTTCGGGTGGGCACGGCGCATCGGGTGACCAGGAAGTAGAGCTCGCGGCCAATGCCGGTCACGGCTCGGTGCTGTCGATCTTCGCCAATCCGACGGCCGTCAAGCTCGACCCGATCGTCTCCAATATCGGGAATTCCGGCAAGGAGTGGGTCAGGCTGGAGATCGCGGTGATCTACGGCGCCGACAGCGGCGCGGTGGCGGATGCGGAGAAGAGCCAGATCAGCGAGGCCGTCATCGGCATGCTGCGCGGCAAGGACAAGACCGAACTCGCCGGGCCGAGCGGTTTCCTGCAGTTCCGCGAGGACCTCGTCGACACCGTCATGGTCAGCACCGAGGGGCGGGCGATCTCGGCGAAGGTCCTGTCGATGGTGATCGAATGATCCGCGTCGCGCTGGCGCTCGCCGCCCTGCCGGTCCTGTTGCTGGTAGGAGTACAGGCAGCAGCGGCCCAGTCTATCGACCTCTCGTCCATCCTGCCGTCGGGCGATGCTTCCGTGTCTGGCCGCATCGTCCAGGGCATCATTCTCCTGACGGTGCTTTCGGTCGCGCCGGGGCTGCTGGTGACGGCGACCTGCTTTACCCGGTTCATCGTCGCCTTTTCCTTCCTGCGCACCGGGCTTGGTCTGCAGTCGACGCCCTCGAACCTGATCGTGATCTCGCTCTCGCTGTTCATGACCTTCTACGTCATGTCCCCGGTGTTCGACACGGCGTGGACGCAGGGCGTCAAACCGCTGGTCGACAACGAGCTCACGGAGGAAGAAGCGTTTCCGAGGATCGTCGAACCGTTCAAGCAGTTCATGTCGACGCAAGTGCGCGGCAAGGATCTGGACCTGTTCAGCCGGTTCACGGAGCCCGCCGAGGGTGAGCAGGCCGTGACGCCCGAATCGGAATTGCGGGTCATTGTGCCCGCCTACATGGTTTCGGAACTGCGCCGGGGCTTCGAGATCGGTTTCCTGATCCTGCTTCCGTTCCTCGTCATCGATCTGATAGTGGCGACGGTGACCATGTCGATGGGCATGATGATGCTGCCGCCGACCGTGGTGTCGCTGCCGATGAAGATCCTGTTCTTCGTGCTGATCGATGGCTGGAACCTGATTGTCGGCGAGCTGCTGCAATCGGTGTCCTGACGGGCAATGCGCCGCGCGGCGCATTTCGTTTCCGAGAATGGTTACAAGTTTAATCTTTTTTAATGCCTTGGCTTTACCAAAGCGGGACAAAGGACAGGCGGGTCGATTCTCTTTTGGGCAATCGATGCTATGAGCCCGAAGGCATGATGCCGAACTGTCTTGCCGGTTGAACCGGAATGTCCCCCAAGTATTTCGAAGTCACATGTCAGAGGGACATCAACCATGTCTAGCATCAACACCAATGCATCCGCGATGACTGCACTGCAGTCGTTGAAGATGACGAACAAGCAGCTCGAATCCACCCAGAACGCGATCTCCACGGGCTACCGTGTGGCTTCCGCCGCCGACAACGCGGCTTATTGGTCGATCGCCACCACCATGCGTTCCGACAACAAGGCAATGTCCACCGTCCAGGACGCGCTCGGTCTTGGTGACGGTCTGGTCGATGTCGCCTACACTGCGATGAACTCGACCAAGGACCTTCTCGACGAAATCAAGACCAAGCTCGTCGCGGCGAAACAGCCCGGCGTCGACAAGGCCAAGGTTCAGGCCGAGATCGAACAGCTCCAGGGCAACCTCGAGGGCATCGCTTCCGCAGCATCCTTTTCCGGCGCCAACTGGCTGTCGGTCGACTCGTCGGATGCGGATTACGAAGCGACCCAGAAGATCGTTTCGTCCTTCTCGCGCAACTCCGACGGCACGATCTCGATCGGCACGATCGGTATCGCGCTTTCCGGCACCGCGCTGTTCGACGCCAGCTCCGACGCTTCGGGCCTGCTCGAGGCCGGCCAGGAACTGGACGAGGTCGGTGGTCTCGACAGCCTGACGGAAACTGCAGCGGTCGACGGCACATCGGGTGAAGTCCAGACGCTCGGTGCTTTCTCGGCGATGACGCTCGATGACGATGACGCGATCACTTTCTCGATCGCTGTCGACGGCGGCGATGCAACGGAAGTCACGATCAACAAGGCAACCGTGGACGCCGCTCTCTCGAGCACGGACGGTGCCATCGCTGACGCTGCCGATTTCGCATCGGTGGTTACCCAGGCGCTCTCGGATGCCGGCGTTACCGGCGTTACGGTCGGTTCAAGCGGTGGTGCAGTCACGATCACCAGTGACGACACCGCTGCGGCGACTTCCGATGTTGCGATCACGGGGCTGTCCTCGACGGACAACGGTCAAACCTTCGGCGTCCTCGATATCGATATCTCGTCGGCGTCCGATGCCGAGATGGACACCTACATCGCCGGTGTCGAGGCGATGGCCCAGGCCGTCACCACGGCAGCCTCCGATCTCGGCGCCGTCAAGAGCCGCATCTCCATCCAGACCGACTTCGTGTCGTCGCTGATGGATGCGATCGATCGCGGTGTCGGCCAGCTGGTCGATGCCGACATGAACGAGGAGTCGACCAAGCTGCAGGCCCTGCAGGTCCAGCAGCAGCTCGGCATCCAGGCGCTGTCGATCGCCAACTCCAACAGCCAGAACATCCTCTCGCTGTTCCGCTAATCGGGCACGGTGGGGCAAAATCGGGAACGGGCCGCTTCGGCGGCCCGTTTTCGTTTGTCGGGCTTTAGCGGGGCCTGACGAAAACAGGGCCTGACGAAGATCAGGTGCGGTGCGCACGGCGCCAATTTCGGCCAAGGCCAATTTCACGCAAGGTTCATCAGGCACATTCGGTCCCAAACAGGATCAGAGCGTGCCCATGTTCAAAAACCTTCAGCTTCAGACCATCATCTCAAACCTCGCCGCGCTCAGCCTGCGCCAGAAAATCGGGCTCGGCGTTCTCGGCGCGACACTGATGGTGGCGATGCTGGGCTTCAGCTATCTGCTCGGCGCGCCGGCGACCTCGACGGTCTATACCGACATTCCGCGCGAGGAACTGAACCGGATGAGCCGCATCCTGTCGGAGAACGGCCTCGGCTTCAGTCTCGACCTCGATCGCGGTTCCGTCTCCGTGGCGCCGCAGAACATCGAGACGGCGCGCCTGCTGCTCGCTGATCACGGATTGCCGTCGAACTCCGGCGCCGGCTACGAACTCTTCGACAAGGTCAACTCGCTCGGCCTGACCTCCTTCATGCAGGAGGTGACCAAGACGCGCGCAACGGAAGGGGAGCTGTCGCGCACGATCGAGATGATCGACGGCATCCGCATGGCGCGCGTCCATCTGGTGTTGCCCGGCGATCGCGGCTTCGGCGCGCGGCAGTCCGACGAGCCGACGGCATCCGTGGTGATCGGGGCGGGCGGCACGGTGTCGCCGGAGACAGCGTCTGCGATCCGCCACCTCGTGGCAGGCGGCGTGCGCGGTCTCGACACCGACAATGTCACGGTGCTGCGCTCGGACGGTACGCTGATTTCATCGAGCGGCGACAAGATCGGGGCCGGTTCGTTGCGGCTCACCGAACTCGAGACGCATTACGAGCAGGAACTGGCGGACAAGATCAATTCCGCCATGGGGCCGCATCTGGGCGAGGAGAACTACCGCGTCTCGGTCACCGCCAAGCTCAACAGCGACCAGCGGCGCACGGACGAGACGATCTTCTTCCCCGAAAGCCGGGTCGAACGCTCGGTTCGCGTGGTGCGCGAGGCGGGTTCGTCGGAAAACAGCGCCTCGTCCGAACCGGTTTCGGTCTCGGAGAATCTGCCGGAGGAAGCGCCGGCGGTGACGACGGGGCAGTCGGTCTCGGAAAACAACGAGAAACGCGACGAGGTGACCAATTACGAGATCAGCCAGAAGCGGGTTTCGACCGTTTCGGACGGTTATCAGGTCGAAAAGCTCGCCATTGCGCTGGTGGTCAACCGTTCCCGGTTGGCCGAATTGCTGCCCGAGGGGGCGAACGACGCGGCCTATGACGAGAAGATCGCCGAATTGCAGCAGACGGTGCGTGCGGCGGTCGGCTATTCGGAAAAACGCGGCGACGTCGTCGAGGTCAGCGCGCTCGAATTCCTACCGCAGCAATCGGCAACCGAACTTGCCGGCGCGGGCATGGCGCGGCAATTCTTGGCGCGCCATTTTTCCACCATCGTCAACGCGCTGGCCGCGATCGCCGGTGCGCTTATCCTGGCGTTCCTGGTAGTGCGTCCCATTCTGGCCTATCTGGCGAACGAACGGCCACGCGCCGCCGGCGAATTGCCGGGTGGCGAGGGCGGGCAGGCGCAAATCGCAGGAGAGGCCGGGCGCCAGCTTGCCCCGGCGGGCGGTGCCGCCGCAGCCTATGATGCCGCTGGCGGACCCGATCGGTTCGGCGAACAGCTCGCCGGTTATGTCGACCAGAGCGCGGAGCGCACGGCCTTCGTGATCCGTGACTGGCTGTCGTCCGGGGTCGGGTCCGAACGATGAGTTCCGCGTCGCTGCTCAGATTTCTCGAGGATTTCGGCCACCCGTCAGCGGGCGCGCCTTCCGGGATGCCGGCGGGCGCTTCATCCATCGTCGCCATGCCGGAGGCGGCAGACTTTGCCGTGATTGCCGAGGAAGACCCCTCGCTGGAAGAACGGCTTGCCAGCGCCCGCGCGGAGGGTGTGCGCGAGGCCGTGGAGGAGATGTCAAAACGCCATCGCGCCGAACTCGTGAAGCTCAGAAACGAGCTCGAAGGCGCGGCGAAGAAGGCGCGCGACGACGAGATGGCCGCGTTCGCGACGGCGACGGAAGCGCTGTTTGCGCAGTACGATGCCTGGCTGGACCGGATGTTCGAGGCTTCGTTGCGTCCGCTGATCGCGACAGCCGCGCGTGACACCGCGCTTGAGGCATTGAAGGAGCGCATCCTGGAAGCGGCAGGCCGGCGCAGTCTTCCGGTCCGGCTTTGCGGACCCGAGAGCGCCGTCGCACAGATGACCGAAATGCTGAAATCCACCGGGCTGGAGGTCGATGCGCAGCCGGATGGCGGTACGGAACTGCGCGCCGAGATCGACGCCCAGAGCCTGCAGACCCGCTTCGGGCGGATCGGGGAACTGCTTTCCACCGGTCTGAAGACGATGCCGGAGGCCGGTGATGATTGAGGAAAGATCGGAACAGCACCAGGAGATCATCATTGTCCGTCGGCACGATCCCGGCCATGACGATGGGCATCACGGCGGGGTCTGGAAGATCGCCTTCGCCGACTTCATGACGGCGATGATGGCCTTCTTCCTTGTGATGTGGCTGATCAACGCCGCCAATGAGGAAACCAAAAAGGCGGTGGCGAGCTATTTCACGCCGATCAAGCTGACCGACAAGACCAGCAACCCGAAGGGGCTGAACGACCCGAAATACGGCCAGCCATCCAAAGAGCCGGACGACAGCGAGGACAAGTCGACCTTCACCTCGGGCGGCAAGATGGACCACAAGGTGCCCGATCCGGTGCAGGTGGACGAGCAGGCGCTGTTCACCGACCCGTACGCGGTTCTGTCGGAAATCGCCGGCGGACTGGTGGCCGGCGATGCACGGCTCGGCGATCAGGCAAAGATCGAGGGCAAGAAGGACGGGCTCGGCACGTCCGGCGGCGAGGCGTTTCACGATCCGTTCGATCCGTCTTCTTGGAACACCGAACTCGGGCTGGAACAGAAACGCGGTGCAGGCGAAGGCGCCGAGGTTCCGGCTGACGCGCGCAATCCGGAAGAAGGCGTCGACGGCGGCGACCATGCCGCGCGGACGGAAGCGCCTGCCGAAATACAGGCTGCCGAAAGCCAGGACGGCGAAAGATTGGCTGGATTGGGGCCCGACGCAGCGGGTGCCGACATTCGCGCGGCGGCCGATCCCAACGGCAATACCGAACTGCCGGCGAAGGCGGGTGAAAGCGACAACGCACAGGACGTTGCCGAGGATAAGGTGCAGACGCCCGAAGGCGTGGCCCAGTCGCTTCGCGAGGCGCTCGACGAACTGGTTCGGCGCAGGAACACCGAGGGCCCGAGTTTCGAGGTTGTCACCGAAGGTTCGGGCGTGATGATCAGCGTGGCCGACGAGTTCAAGTTCGGCATGGGTTCGTCCGTGCCCCGTCCGGAAACCGTAGAGTCCATGGCGGAGATCGGCCGGCTTCTGGCGAAGACGCCAGGGCAGGTGATCATCGCAGGGCACACCGATGCGAGGAAGTTCAGCGGCGGCAATTACGACAATTGGCGGCTTTCGACCGACCGCGCGCACATCGCCCGCTACATGCTGATCCGTGGCGGGCTCGACGAGGCGCGTTTCGAGCGCGTCGAGGGTTTTGCCGCCTCGAAACCGAAGCTGCCCGACGATCCCATGGCCGCCGCCAACCGGCGCATCGAGATCCATGTGAGGCTGCCGTGAAACTGCGCCGAATGGCGATGATCGCCGGCGGGACGCTGGCCGTTGCGTTGGCTGGTGGCGCTTATGTCGCCGAGCGCTCCGGTGTCGACTTGACCCTGTTCGTCGACAGGCTCATTGCGCGTGTCAGTCTGCCCGGCGAGGCAGAGCGGGCCGAGCCGAATGCCGCCGACGATCACGCTTCCGAGGACGTTTCCGCGCGCAAGCCGGTGGTCAAGGGCGACCGGCTGGTGCCGGCTGATGAAGAGGCCTTGGCGGATGCGCGCCCCGATGCGCAGGACATGCGACAAAGCAAGGCGGCGCATGGCGCGGGCGAGGCGGGAGAAGAACCGACCAGCGCGGCAAGGCACGCTGCTTCCGAAGGCGGCCATGGCGGCGCGGCGGATGGCGCGCCTTCCCACGAGGCCGCGGCCAATCAGGAAGGCCATGGTGAGAAGCCGGCCGAGACGCATGCCGCGAACGGGTCAAAAGGACATGCCAGTGGCGGACATGCCTCTAAGGGGCAGGATGCTGGTGCGCATGAGGGCGGTGCGCCGGAATGGTTCGATGCGCAGGCGCATCGTCTGCCACCGGGAGAACTGCAGCCCTGGCGCGTCTTCCGGCGGTTGCAGCGGGTACAGGACCGTATCGTGGCCGGCGAGCCGGGGTCTTTGCAGGCCTATCGCGAGGCAATGGCACATGCCGCGCAGGAGATGATGGCGCTGCCGGCGGAAACCTGGCGACACGAGCGCAACGTCATGTCGGCGGCGGCCTATGTGCTGGCGGGGGGCAGGCCGGAACTGGCCCGGCACGTTCTGGGCATGCCCGGGATCAGCGCCGACGCGCGACGGCTGCTCGAGGGCGCCCATGCCTACGCGATGGGCAAATATTACAATGCCTACAATCTGCTCTACGAGGTGCATCCCGAACTGTTGCCTGTGTCGATCGCCGGGCAGGTGGCGCTGGTCAAGGCGATGCTGATGTCGCCGCGCGATCTCGACCGCGCGACGACGTATCTCGCCATGGCAAGGCGCATGGCGCCGGGCACGCTGGTCGAGGAGGCCGCGTTGCGCCGCATCATCCGTATCAAGGCGGAGGCAGGCGCGGTCGACGATTTCTTCCGTGCCGCCAGATCCTATGCCAGGCGCTTTCCCAACTCCGTGTTCCTGTCGGATTTCCTGCGCAATTTCGCGTTTGGCTCGTTACGCTTTCCCGATCAGCATGCCGAGCGCCTTGCGACCGAGGTCGAGGCGATCGCCGCGCAGGTCGATCCGGCGGCGCGGCTGTTCATGTTCTCCCTGCTGGCGCGCGGCGCCACCGTCTTCGGCAAGTTCGACCTGGCGCGCGAGGTTTCGGGGCGTTCGCTGGAACTGGTGCAGGACGATCCGCGCCTCGAACAGCGGCTCAGGCTCTATCACGCGGCCTCGTCCCTGACCCGGTCGGAGCTCGTCGAGGAGGCCGGCAGCCAGCTCGATGGCATCGACCGGGACGTGCTCGACGTCAACGATGCAAGGCTTCTGGAGGCGGCCCGCATGGTCGCGGGAAAGATCAGGGAACCCCTGCAGGCGGCGAGCCTGGACTTGCCCGACATTCCGGCGCCGCAGGCGAACGCCGACGAGGCGGCGAACTCCGGCGCCGGCGGACATACGGATCCGATGACGGTGTCGAATGTCGGGTCCGAACCGCTGTCGGCCACACTCACAAGAAGCAGGTCGATGCTGTTTTCGGCCAAACAGGCACTGGATTGGTGACGATGCAAACCGGATTGACGTCCTTTCTCGACAAGGTCATCGCACGTGGGGCCATGCGGGCTTCGGGTGAGAGTGCCGCCAATGGCGTTGGCGATCGCATCGGTGATGGCGGCTTCGGCGAAAGCGTTGGGCGGAAGTCCGGCGATGCCGAGGGGCACGGGACCGGTTCAACCTTCGCCGCCGAATTCGCGCGGATGATCCGTGTGCTGCGCGCAGAGGCCGGCCATCCGCGCCATGCCGATGATGGGGCGATGGACGATGTGACGCCGAGTGATGGCGAGGCCGCTCCGGATACGTCGGAAGATGTCGAGGCTCGCGGCATGCCGATGACGGCGGGGAGTTTCGCGTGGCGCTGGCATCATGAGACCGGTGTTCGGGCGCAGGATATTGCGGCGACGCAGGCAACGCAGCCGGACGCCGTCGAGGCGAAACCTCAAAACGTCGATGCGCTGCCAGAGGAAGTGAAAGAAACTGAGATGCCGTTGCCGAACGCCCCGGATGAAGCACTCGAGGCTTTGCCGCAGGCGCCGATGGAGGACGTCGAGGACATCTCTGTAACGCTTGCGGACGATCCGACAGAGGTCGATGACGGCAATGTTGTGCCGGGGATCGCTGATGCACCGGCGACAGAGGAAGCCGGGGATGAGGTGATCGCCACAACAGTGGAGGACGTAACGGTCGCCCATCAAGTAGAGGCTGAGCCAGAATTGTCAGTGGTCGAGGACGTGCCGGCCGAAACTACTGACAATGCTGAAACGGACGTTCGAGCTCAGGCCGTACCGGTCTCGGAGACGAACCCCGTTCAGGACGCGATCGGAATCGCTGAGAGCCCGGCGGCGAAGGCGCCGGACACGAGTTCACTGGTCACTGTCGAACCGAGCATAAAGAATTCGAGCACGGGCAAGACGGAGATAGATGAGATTGCTGGTGGCAAGGAGCGGCCGGCGATCGTTGCCGAACCGTCTTCCGGCCGTGCCGCCAAGCACGCGTCGGGCGCAGTTGATGCGCCGGCCGGGGAGGGCGAGGCCCCGGATGCGCCGACCGCGCAAAACGCGCCATCGCAGCAATCGGCACTCGGCAAGAATGCCGGCGGCGAAGGCGAGCCGCGTCCCGATACCCGTCAGGGCAACCGGCCGGCAGGCGAGGCGGCACCTCGTGGCACGGTCGGCCAGGTCAAGGTCGATGTGGTATCCGGGCAGACCCATCTTCCGCCTGCGCCACCCGCAACCGTGCAATTGCTCGGCGACACGATCGGCGAGGCGCTGAAGGAACTGGCCAATACGCGCTTTGCCGGAGAGGCCGCTGGCGAGGTGCCCAATCAGGGCGAACCGGCGCAGCCTGGCGCGAGCCGGCGCATGGTCGTCGACCTTCACCCGCGCGACTTGGGCACGGTGCGCGTGACGCTGGTCAACCGCGCCGGAGAACTGCACATCGAAATCGTGTCCTCCACCGACAAGGCGACCGATCTCCTGAATTCGCATCGCGACGCGCTGGCGCAATCGATCCGCCAGGCCGGTTCGGCCGTCACCGAAATTTCCGTTCGCGCCGCGCAGGATGGCGGTACGGGTCGTGAGTTCCAGGGTGGGCAGCAGCAGGCGGCGTTCAGCTGGTCGGGCGGTAATGGCGGGAACGGTGGCGGCGGCGAAAAGAGCGGCGGCGCGCAGCATCCGTTCTCCGATGTCCCGCAGGGCGGTCAGCCCCGGCCGAATGGCGACGGCAAATCGGAAACGCAAGCCGATATCCGCAGCGGAATCTATCTCTAAAGTTCCGAACAACGCCTATTCCATTCAGGGAAGCACGGGTCCTGGACCTGGCCGCTCGGCGAAGCTGCGCGTCCCTTGCGCATGCCGACGAACGCCGCCGCATAGGCGGAGTGCCGGGCCGATCGGGCAGTTATCCGGCCAATCAGGCTGATTCTCGCCAAACGTGTAGGATTCGCCTGCCGAATCACCCGGTTTACGGGAATGGCTACCAGTGAATTATCATCTATTGGTCGAAGCTTATCCACAGGATTACGTGGTGGTAGGGGATTCTACTGATTCATCGATGCGGGGCTAAAATGATTATTTTTATCGAGGAACGCTCTCTGGTCGTTGATGGATACCGGGGCCGTTTCGCCCAGGCGGGCGAAGCGGTGGTACGTATCGATTCCCAGGAGTTCGAAGAGTGGACCGAAGTCGCCGGCCATGAGGAAATGGTCAGCGTCGAAGCCTTCATCTTCGGCGAGTGCGACAATCCGGAAATGCTGATCAAACGTGCCAGGCGGGTGTGCGAGGCACCGGTCATCGTGCTCATCGATTCGCGCAATCTGGAGCAGATCGTACGCTTCTTCAATTGCGGTGCCGACGATGTCGTCGCCAAGCCGGTTCACTACCAGGAGTTGTTGCTGCGGATCGCGGCGATCAAGCAGCGGATGATCCGCGCCGAGCCCGAAGCCGCGCAGAAAAGCCTCACGGTCTTCTTCGACGGACGTGATCCGGAGATCGACGGAGAGTCGCTCGGCCTGCCGCGCCGCGAGCGGCGCATTCTCGAATATCTGGCGACGATCCGGGGGCGGCGGGCAACCAAGTCCCAGATATTCAACGCGGTCTACGGCGTATTCGACGAGGATGTCGACGAATGCGTGGTCGAAAGCCACATCTCCAAGCTGCGCAAGAAACTCAAGATGCGCCTCGGCTACGATCCGATCGATTCCAAGCGCTTTCTTGGCTACTGCCTTTCGCTCCGCCAGGACGATGCGGACGAAGGGGCCGTGCTGGCCGAGAAGGACAGCGTGGCGGCATAGCCGGAACGGGACCACGATGCATCGCGATCACACTTCTTCCTCAAGTCTGAACCTACGTCGCCATCCTGGCGGGCGTGGCGACGGCGCTGCCGGCCTGCTTGTGGACGGCGCGTCAAAGCAGGTTCGCGCAAGGTTGACGTGGCAGCATTCCGACTTGGTCGAATGCGCTAGGAGAGTGTGAATGAGCCTCTATGGAATGATGAGAACCAGCGTGTCGGGCATGTCGGCGCTTGCCGGCCGGCTTTCCGCGGTTGCAGACAACATCGCCAATGCCAGCACCTATGGCTACAAGCGGGCAGGGGTCGAATTCGGCGCGCAGGTCCTCGACAACGCCGGCACGAACTACAATTCAGGCGGCGTGACCACGGCGGTTCGGCGCGATGTCAGTCAGCAGGGGCCGATGCGCTCGACCAGTTCGGCCACGGACCTCGCCATTGACGGCAACGGATTTTTTGTCGTCCAGGACGCAGCCGATACCTATTACCTGACGCGCGCCGGCTCGTTCTTCATCAATGACGAGGGGCTTCTGGTCAATTCCGGCGGCCAGGCTCTGATGGGCTACGATTTGAGCGACCCGTCCACGGGCAGTATCGCCAACGGATTTTCGGGGCTGGTACCGATCGATGTCGGCGTCAACCAGCTTCGCGCCGAGCCCACGACGGCGGGGCTTCTTTCGGTCAACCTGCCCGAAAACGCCACGGCGGTCGCTGCCGGGTCACGCCCCTCCGACAACGTCGCGGGCGCGGAGTTCCATGGCAAGACCTCCTTGATCGTTTTCGATACGCTGGGCAATGAGCGGCTGATCGATTTCTATTTCACCAAGACGGCGGACGAGACGTGGGAAGTGGCAGCTTTCGACGCGTCCGAGGCGGGCGATCCGGATGCATTCCCTTACGGTTCCGGGCCGCTCGCCACCGGCACCCTCGAATTCGATGCGACGACTGGCTACCTGACGTCGTCCAGCGCGAGTTCGCTCACCCTGACCGTGCCCGGCGGTGCTTCGATGACCCTCGATCTGGAAGGCGTCAGCCAGTACGGGATCGAATACACCCGGCTGGATGCCGATGCGAACGGTACGGCACCGGGCTCGGTCGAGCGTGTCGCGGTCGGGGCGGACGGCACGGTGGTCGGCATCTACCAGAACGGCTTCGTGCGACCGCTTTACCAGCTTGCGATCGGCAAGGTGCCGAGTCCTGACAATCTGCAGGCGCTGGCGGGCAACAATTATTCGGTGACGCTCGACTCCGGCGACGTTTTGATCGGTCTGGCGGATTCGCAGGGCTTCGGCTCGATTTCGTCGGGATCGCTCGAGGAGTCGAATGTCGACATGGCGACCGAACTGACGATCATGATCGAGGCGCAGCGCAGTTACACGGCCAATTCGAAGGTCTTTCAGACCGGTTCCGATCTGATGGACGTACTGATCAACCTCAAGCGTTGATCGCGGCGGCGTATGGCCGGTCGCCACTGGGGGGGCGAGTAGCACAAGATGACCTTGACGAGTGCCATACGGACCGCGACCAATGCCCTGTCCAATTCGTCCCGGCAGGTCTCGACGATTTCCCAGAACATTTCGGGTATCGGCAATCCAGAATATTCGCGCCGGGACGCCATGGTCGTTACCGGTTCGAACGGCATGGCCTCGGTCCATGTTGTGCGGCGCGTCGACCAGTCGCTGACCGAGGCGCTCGGGATCGCCAATTCCCGCCAGGCGCTGCAGAAGGTCGTTACTGGCTATTACGAACAGCTTTCGGTCGCTTTCGGTGGCTACGACAACCAGTCCTCGCCTTCGGCGCTGCTGGGCTCGCTGCGCGATGCGATCGACTTCGCCGCCGCAAGCCCGTCGGATGCCAACGCGCTTGCGGTCGTTGCCGAACGGGCGAGGGATCTGTCCGACTCCCTGAACAGCGCTTATGACCGCGTCCTGGAGCTCAAGCAGGAAGCCGACAAATCAGCGAGCGCGGGGGTCGCCAACATCAATGCGCTGCTCGCCTCCATCAAGGAGGTGAATGACGAGGTCGTCCAGGGCACGCAGCTTGGGCGCGACGTTTTCGACGCCATGGACAGGCGGGATGCGCTGGTCTCGCAGCTTTCCGAGGAAATCGGCATTTCCGTCCTTCAACGCGGCGACAACGACATCGCGATCCACACCAATAGTGGCCTGACGCTGTTCGACGTCCAGCCGCGCGCGGTCGAGTTCAAGCCGATCGGCGTCTACGGTCCGAACACCACGGGCAATGCGCTTTATATCGACGGCGTGCCGGCGACCGGACAGAATGCCGGATTGGCGGTCACTGTCGGCAAGGTGGTCGGTCATATACAGATGCGCGACGGGGTGCTGACGCAACAGCAGCAGCGCCTTGACGAGATCGCCCGTGGTCTGGTCGAAACCTTCGCCGAAACGGATCAGACCGGTGGCGGCAAACCGCCGCTCGCAGGCCTGTTCACCTGGTCCGGTGGGCCTGCCATTCCGACCTCAGGCGTACTGGAGACGGGCATCGCCCAGTCGCTCACGCTTAACCCGGCCGTCGATCCGTCCCTTGGCGGCAATCCGGCCCTTTTGCGCGACGGCGGCATCAATGGCGACGCCGATTATGTCTCGAACGATAGCGGGGGCGTGTCCTTTCCCGACCTGCTGATCTCACTCAGTGCCCGGATTTCACAGGCACGCAGCTTCGACAGCTCGGTCGGTCTCATTGCGGATGGCGGGCTCGACAGCTTCGCCGACAGCTTTGTCGGCGCATTCGAGCAGGCGCGTTCCGACGCGGTCGACAAGCTGGAATACCGCTCCGAGATGCAGGCCCGCCTGCTGGCGTCGCTGCAGTCTACGACCGGGCCCAATCTCGACTACGAGATGGCGCAATTGCTCGAGGTTGAGCGGGCCTATCAGGCGTCGGCCAAACTCATCGCAGCCGCCGACGAATTGCTCGCCACCCTGATGAACTCGATCGGATAGCGCGATGGACGTCAATTTCACCAGCACCTACCTGCTCAATGCGCGGATCCGAAATTCCACGCAGGGACTTCAGTCCGAGCTTTCGCAGCGGCAGGTCGAACTGACGACGCACAAGAAGTTCGATACCGGGCTCGATCTGGGGTCGCTGAGTTCGCATCTGGTCGCCGCGCGCCGGCAATTGCAATCGGTGGAGCAGACCAAGGTCACGAATGGCCTCCTCGCCAACCGCATGAGCGTCATGCAGGATGGCATGTCCGGCATGGTTTCGACGGCGCAGGCGCTCGTCAATCAGGTGTCGGTTGAACTGGGCGTCGATCTCGATCGCGGCATTGTCGGCGAGGCGAGCTCGAACGCGCTCGGCAATTTTACCGCGATGATGAATACCAGCTATCAGGGGCAGTATGTCTTTTCGGGGCTGAATTCCGACATGCCGGCTTTCACCGACTATGCCAGCGATCCGCAGTCGGCGGCACAGGCGGCGGTGCAGAATGCCTTCCAGACGCAATTCGGCTTTCTGCCGGACGATGCCATGGCCGAGTCGATCAGCGCCGAGGACATGACAGCCTTCCTGGAAGGGGCGTTTTCCGATCTGTTCGACGATGCCGACTGGGTCGGTCTGTGGAGCGGATCGTCCGATCGCGGCATGCGCGTGAAGATATCGCTGAGCGAGATCACCGAGGTGCCGGTCAACGGCAACGATGCGGCGTTCCGCGAGCTCGCGGCGGGCTTCGCGGCGATGGCCGAATTCGGTTCCTCGAAGCTGAACGATTCCGCGCTGGGCGCGGCGGTCGAATTCTCGATCTCGAAGCTGAACAGGGGCATTTCGGACACCGGCGCGCTGCAGGCTCAGCTCGGCATTGTCGAGGAACGCGTCGAGACGTCGACGGAGCGGCTCGATTACCAGCAGATCGTCCTCAACAAGGGCATCAACGAACTTGAATCCGTCGACGACTACGAAACGGCGATGCGGATCAACGAGCTGCTTTCGAGCATCGAGGCGTCCTATGCGGTAACGAGCCGGATACAGGGGCTTTCGATCATGAATTTCATCTAGCGCGGTCATGAGTGCCGGCCTGGGCTGGAAAGCCGGGGGTGCCGGTCCAGCGCAATCGGGGAAACGGGGACGATATCGTGCACAGTGCCTACGAGGAAATTACCGCCGACAGCGGCAGCGAAGCCCGGCTTCACGAGCGAGAAGCCTTCATTCAGGCAATCCTCGCGATGGAGGAGGCCGATCAGGCGCCGGGCGACACGGCCAGGCGGGTCGAGGCGATCAGCATGGTCCATAGATTGTGGACGTCGCTGATCGCGGATCTGGGTTCGATCGAAAACCAGTATCCGCGCGAACTCAAGGCACAGCTCATCTCCATCGGCATCTTCATCCTGCGTCACTGCGAAGCGATGCGGACCGAGGAGGACAAGGATTTCACGGCGGTGATCGAGATCAGCCGGATACTGGAGAAAGGGCTGTCCTGATGGGGAACATGCGCCTCTATCTCAGGCCCGGCGAGAAGCTCTACATCAATGGCGCGGTCATCCGCGTCGACCGGAAGGTTTCGGTCGAACTCCTCAACGACGTGACCTTCCTTCTGGAAAATCACGTCCTGCAGGTCGAGGACGCCACCACGCCCGTGCGGCAATTGTATTTCGTCGTGCAGACCATGCTGATGGAGCCCGCCAATGCTCAGAACTCGATGGGATTGTTCGATTCCATCGTCGAGGCAATCCGGCAGGCTTCCGACAATGGCGTACTGAACGATGGCATCGACATGGTGGAACAGGATGTGGGTTCCGGCAAGCCGTTCAATGCGCTGAAAACCTTGCGCCATCTGTTCGAGGTCGAGGACAGGATACTTGCCTCGGTCAATGACGAGGCGCGTGCGGCCGAGGCGTCGGCCTATGCCGGCAGCGGCGCGCAATATTAGAGAGATCGGAGTTCAAGATGAGCGAAGTTTCGGGTGTTTCCAGCTATGGCGGCTACGGCCAGTCGGCTTCGACGAGCTCCAGCTCGAAGGCGATGGCGGACTACAATACCTTCCTGACCCTGCTGGTCACGCAGATGAAGAATCAGGACCCGACCAATCCGGTGGATAATACCGAGCAGATCGCCCAGCTCGCCTCGTTCTCCGCGGTCGAGCAGCAGACCCAGACCAATGCCAAGCTCGACCTGCTGCTGACCTATTCGGGTCTCGATCAGGCTTCGGCGATGATCGGCAAGCAGATTACCTCGGTCGACGGCGAGACGACCGGCGTCGTCCGCTCCGTCTTCCTCACCGAAGAGGGGCTGGTCGCTCGGCTGGACGACAACGTCTTTATTCCGATCTTGCCAGGTGTCGAGATCACCGACGCACCAGCCCAGTCGCAGACACAGGAAAGCTAGGGCTTTCAGCGGAGGCGGCGGCAGGGAACGGCAGCAAGGCAGGGACGATGAACGAAGCAGACGCCATGGAGCTCGTGCAGGCCTCGTTCCGCGCGCTCATTTTCGCGTCGGGGCCGATCATCATCACCGCCATGCTGGTCGGCACGGTGATCGCACTATTGCAGGCGCTCACCCAGATCCAGGAGGTCACGCTGACCTTCATTCCAAAGATCGTCGCCGTGCTGCTGGTCACCTCCGTATCGGCGCCGTTCATCGCGGGCCAGGTCAACACGCTGGCGCGGCTCGC
>JBHIWX010000043.1:0-33380 GCA_041987205.1 Rhizobiaceae bacterium
TCTCTCACGGCCAAGCGCTGGGCCACCCCCCGTCCGCCCGCCCGAACGCGGCGGGGTACACAGGGGGGTACGCCCCGCTCGGGAAGTCGTCCCGCGCGATGATGACGGGGTCGAGGCAGCGCCACTGCGAGAAGAGCTCGGCGAGGAGGGCCGCGCGTTCCGCCTCTGTATGGGTGTAGGGGATCGAATATTCCGGATCGCCATAGCCCGGTATCTTCGAGAACTTGGCGTAGAGCACCAGGCCGGTGCCCTCGATGATGTTGAAGCGTACTTCGGCGGTTCCGCTGCCGGCGACGCCCGTCAGGAAGTAGGTAATCATGTCCTGATCATCGGCTTCCGGTTCGTCATCAACGGGTTCGGGCGTGGCTACCTTGCCCTCGGCATAGAGCCGGCGCTGCACCATGGCGGCGGCGCGTACGTCGCGAATGGCGGCCGACGAGCCGGAAAGGTGGGTCTCGATGGCATTGGCGCCGACGGTGACGCGCAGGCTGCGACCGCTCATCAGGCGACCCAGAATGGTCTCGACATCGCCGCCCTGGACGACGACCAGATGCTCGCTGGCAACGGTGGCCGGCACGGTCGTGAAGTAGCGCCCGTTGATGTCGATCTGCGCGGCGACCATGGATTTGATCTCGCCCGGGGCCTGCGCGACCTCGATCTGCATTACCATGTTGCCGGCCTCGTCATGACCGACCCACACGCCCTGGTCGTTGGTAGCGAAGCGCCGGCTGTTCTGCACGACGACATGCCAGCGCGGCTGCGAATACACGCTGCCGCCGCCATAGGTACGCGGCCGGTCGGGCACGATGATCGGCAGGGGCAGTCTTATGCCGCCCAGATCGATGGAGACGGCCAAGGCGGGCAGGGGCGCTGCCAGAAAGGCTGCGGACAGGACGAAACGCAGAAATTTGGCAAGGCGCATGGTCAACCTCCTGCTGTAAATCAGGCGGCTTGTTCCTCCTCCGCCCTGATATATTAAAACAATCTAATACAACGACATGCCGCCGCCCTTGACGCAGGTCAAAGGCGAGTTTTTCAGCAAGCTATTGAAATTAAATTGTTTCTGGCAGAGACGACGGCGAGTCCCGCGAAGGATGGCGCTCAGGAAGCGCCCTTGCGCAGCGCCGCCTCGTCCTGCCCCAGCGCGTGGAAGACGGCGGTAACGATGCCGGCCGCATCGAGGCCCGCATCGGCATACATCGCGGCGGGCGATGCCTGCTCGATCCAGGCGTCGGGCAGGAAGAGCGAACGGAATTTCAGGCCGTTGTCGAGCATGCCGCTGGACGCGAGGAATTGCGCCACATGCGAGCCGAAACCGCCGACGGCGCCTTCCTCGACCGTGATCAGCACGGCGTGTTCGCGGGCGAGGCGGGTAATCAGGTCGGTGTCGAGCGGCTTGGCGAAGCGGGCGTCGGCCACAGTGGTCGACAGTCCGGCCGCGTCGAGTTCCTCGGCCGCCAGAACGGCTTCCTTGAGCCGCGTGCCGAGCGACAGGATGGCGATCTTCGAGCCTTCCTTGACGATGCGGCCCTTGCCGATCTCGAGGAACTGGCCGCGTTCGGGCATTTCGACGCCGACACCTTCGCCACGCGGATAGCGGAAGGAGACCGGGCCCTCGTCATAGTCGGCGGCGGTGCGCACCATGTGCTTCAGTTCCGCCTCGTCGGCGGCGGCCATGACGACGAAGTGCGGCAGGTTCGACAAATAGGCGACGTCGAAGGCGCCGCAATGGGTCGGGCCATCGGCGCCGACGAAACCGGCCCGGTCGATGGGAAAGCGCACGGGCAGGCGTTGCAGCGCAACGTCGTGGACGACCTGGTCGTAGCCGCGCTGCAGGAAGGTGGAATAGATCGTGCAGAAGGGTTTCATGCCTTCGGTGGCAAGACCGCCGGAGAAGGTGACCGCGTGCTGTTCGGCGATGCCGACATCGAAGGTGCGTTCCGGAAAGGCCTCGCCGAAAAGATCGAGCCCGGTGCCGGACGGCATGGCGGCCGTGATGCCGACGATGCGGTCGTCGAGCTTTGCTTCCTGGATCAGGCTCTGGCCGAAGACCTTGGTGTAGCTCGGAGCGTTGGCCGGCGGCTTGGCCTGCGCACCGGTGATGACGTCGAATTTCGACACGCCGTGATATTTGTCGCTGGCCGCCTCTGCGGGCGCATAGCCCTTGCCCTTTTGCGTGACGACATGGATCAGCACCGGGCCCTTGGCGTTGTCGCGCACATTCTTCAGGACCGGGATCAAATGTTCGAGATTGTGGCCGTCGATCGGGCCGATGTGGAAGAATCCCATCTCCTCGAACAGCGTGCCGCCGGTGACGTAACCACGCGCATGCTCGACGGCGCGGGTGATCGCGCGGTCGAGGCGCTTGCCGAGATAGGAAGTCAGCTTCTTGCCGAAATCACGCATACCCAGATAGGTGCGGCCGGAGGCGAGGCGGGCCAGATAGGCGCTCATCGCGCCGGTCGGCGGTGCGATCGACATGTCGTTGTCGTTGAGGATGACGATCAGGCGCTCGCCGAGCGCGCCGGCATTGTTCATCGCCTCGAAGGCCATGCCGGCCGACATCGCGCCGTCGCCGATGACTGAAATGACGTTGCGCTTCTCGTCCTTCAGGTCGCGCGCCACGGCCATGCCGAGGCCGGCGGAAACCGAGGTCGAGGAATGTGCGGCGCCGAAGGGGTCGTATTCGCTTTCCGCGCGGCGGGTGAAGCCCGACAGGCCTCCCTTCTGGCGCAGGGTGCGAATGCGGTCGCGGCGACCGGTCAGGATCTTGTGGGGGTAGCTCTGGTGGCTGACATCCCAGATCAGGCGGTCGTCCGGCGTGTTGAAGACGTAATGCAGCGCAACGGTCAATTCGACGACGCCGAGGCCGGCGCCGAGATGGCCGCCGGTCTGGGAAACCGCGTCGATCATCTCCGCACGCAATTCGTCGGCAAGCTGCGGCAGCTCATCCTCGGAAAGCGTGCGCAGATCGGCCGGCAGTGCGACCTTGTCCAGAAGCGGTGTCAGCGGTTTCGTCAATTCGGTCTCTTCGACATGAATTGGTTTCGTCTGCAGGGCCGGCAAGCCCTGCGGCCCGCCGGGAGGATCGCTCCGCCGAAAGCCGCCCCATGGCTTGTCGTCGGCCGGTCGCAGCTTCCGGTTTGACACGGCCAATGCGGCATTTGCAAGGGCAAGGCCGTCGCAGGGTTGCAAGGCCGTTACCTATTTTGCCGAATTCGGGATCAGAGCAGCGATTTCAGGTCGAAATCCGCGTCCCCGGCCTGTTCGGGCGTGATCGTCTTGCCGGATTCGAGCAGGCGCTTGCCCATCATGTAGGCACGCGGGTCGTTCATCGCGTCGACGGCGAGGAACTGTTCGCCCGCGAAATACCACACCGATTGCGACCCTTCGCGGGTGCCGGGGCGCGTGACGATCCGGTCATAGCCCAGGTTGAATCCCGCGATCTGCAGCTTGACGTCGTACTGGTCGGACCAGAACCATGGCACGGGCACGTATTCGACCGCCTCTCCGGCAACGGCGCGCGCGGCGGCCTCCGCCTGGTCGACGGCGTTCTGTACCGATTCCAGACGCACCTGCTGGCCACGGAATTCGAAGGCGGCGCAATCGCCGGCGGCGAAAATGTCGGGGTCGGAGGTGCGGCAGTCCGGGCCGACCTCGATGCCGTTGCCGATGGCAATATCGGCGGCACCGGCCAGTTCGCTATTGGGCGTCACGCCGATGCCAACCAGGGCGAAATCGACATCGATCGATGAGCCGTCCGTGAATTCGGCGCGGCTTACATGGCCGTTATCGCCAGCAAGCCTCAGCAGCGAGGCGTTTTCGCGAATGACGACGCCCTTCTCGCGGTGCACCTTGCGAAAATAGTCGGACGTTTCGGCGGCGGCGACGCGCTGGAGAATGCGCGGCGCCATTTCGACCAGCGTGACCTCTACGCCGCGTGTCCGGGCGACGGCGGCCGCTTCCAGCCCGATATAGCCGCCGCCGATGACGAGCAGGCGCTTGCCCGGGGCGAATTCGTGCGCCATGGCGTCGGCATCGGCCAGCGTGCGCAGGGAATAGACGCCGGCAAGGTCACCGCCGGCGGCGGGTGCGAGACGACGCGGCGTCGCGCCCGTCGCGAGCAGCAGCTTGTCGTAGCGCAGTTCCGAACCGTCGGAGAGCAAAAGCGTCTTGTCGTCGCGGCGTACCGTTTCGACGGTGACGCCGGTGCGGCACTCGATCCTGTGCTCTTCGTACCACTCGGCGGGACGCAGCAGCAGCCGGTCGAGGCCCATCTCACCGGTCATGTATTTCTTCGACAGCGGCGGGCGCTGATAGGGCAGGACCGGTTCGGCGCCGACGATCACGATGGGACGCTCGGGCTCAATCTCGCGCAGTTTTGCGGCAAAGGCGGCAGCGGCCTGGCCCGCACCGACGACGACAATGTTCGTGCTCAAGGGATATCCTCCACTGACCCTGCGGGGTTACAATCGCCAAGAAGGCTTTGCAAGTTTTTCGAGCCCGGCATGGATATGGCAGGTTGCCGTCACGAACGGGTGGAACGGTGCCCCGACATTGACATTGCCGAGATGTTCACCAGACATTCGGCGGCGTGGAATCGCGGCCATTCGAAAACGGAAACATGGACATGCATCGGCAATCACCCAGACCGACCGAGTTGAGGGTTTCGAAGGACCGGCGGACCCTGACGGTGACCTTCGAGGGCGGCGGACGTCATGAGCTTCCGGCCGAGATGCTGCGTGTCTATTCGCCGTCGGCCGAGGTTCAGGGGCATTCACCGGCAGAGCGCAAGCTTGTCTTCGGCAAACGGAATGTGGGCATCGCAGAGATTGTGCCGACCGGCAATTACGCGATCCGCATCGTCTTCGACGACCGGCACGACACGGGCATCTTTTCGTGGAGCTATCTTCATCACCTTGCCGGCGAACTTGCGACCTGGCCGGCGGCCTATGAAGCCGAACTCGGCGAAAAGGGATTGTCACGCGATCCCTGAATGGCGACATTCGGGCGGGTAAATTTATCAATGACGCGGCGCCACCGGCACCGCAGCAAGGAGCGACGAGCATGAACCAGACCGCCAACCAAACGCTTCCGGTGCTCGGCGCGGCGCTGACGATCGGCGATCTGGAGCGGCTGCACAATTGGGTGATGGAGGGCCATCGCGACCTCGAATTGCAGGAATTCTGCTATGCCGAAATCCTCAATGCCGACTGGAAGCCGCTTGCCGATCGCTACAAGAACCTGCTCGAGGGCCATCAGGGCCAGGTCGGCATTCACGGGCCGTTCTGGGGCTTCGATATCAACACCCGGGACCCCGAAATCGCTGCCCTGGTCAAAAAGCGGATGCTGCAGGCGCTCGACGTGGTCGAGTATCTCGGCGCGACCATGATGGTCGTCCACAGCCCCTACACGGCCTGGGACACCAACAATTACTACAATTTCGAAGGTGATCAGGAAGCCACCATCCGCCGGTGCCATCGGACCATGGGCGATGCTGTGAAGAAGGCGGAGGATATCGGCTGCACGATCGTGATCGAGAATGTGCAGGACAAGGATCCCCATGCCCGGGTCGAACTGGCGAAATCCTTCAACAGCGACGCGGTGCGCGTCTCGCTCGACACGGGACACGCCTATTACGCGCACGGCATGGACGATGCGCCGCCGGTCGATTATTTCGCCGCTGCCGCCGGCAAGATGCTTGCCCACGTCCATCTGCAGGATGCCGATGGCTGCGCCGACCGGCACTGGGCGCCGGGCGAGGGCACGCTGCGCTGGCGCGCGGTGATGGAAGCGATCCGCCGCCATTGCGACGCGCCGCGGCTGATCCTGGAACTGAAGGACAATTCCAAGCTCATCAGCGGTGCGGAGTACCTGGAAGCTATGGGGCTCGGGCGCTGAGCGGTTCCTTCGCTACAGCTCGTTGAAGACCAGCACGGAATTGCTGTTCCAGGCATAGCCGGTCACCCGGCAGTTCTGCACCACCGGAGCAGCGCCGCGCAGTTCAATGCGCCTGCCCGAGCGGTTGCCGGAAACCTGATAGCCGAATTTGCGGCGACACTTGCTCGAATACACATAGGCCGTGCCTTCATAGCGGTCGCCCTGATCGGTGCCGATGAACAGCAAATTGTCGAGGAGCGAGACCGCACGCCGCATGCGGCTCGACGGACGTGCGTAGCGGATCTCCAGGCTCGGGCCGTTGAAGTTCAGCGACATCACCGAACCGTTGTGATCCCAGCTTTGCGTCGCGCGCACCCTCGGGGGCTCTGGCGGTTCCACCTTCGCCTGTTCCTGCAATTTCCGTTCGCGTTCGGCCTTTTCCTCGAGCTGGCGCTCAAGCTGTTTGAGGCGTTCCTGCAGAGCTGCCAGATCGCCATTTTGTGCCGGCGGGGGAGGGGCGCCGTCGCCCCGTCCGGCAAAGAAGAATTCGCCTGATATCGGCGAGGCCGACATCCATGGCTGCTGGGCGCCGGCGGTGCTGCGGTCGACATTGAGGCCGATCTCGTTGAAAACGCGGAAGATGTCGAGGCCGGGCCGGGCGATCGTGTCGGCGAGCGCGCGGGAATAGGGGCTGTTGCCGCCTTCGCCGTCGAGCGCGACATTGCCGGGCTGGGTGGCAAAAGAGATCAGCGTGCCTTCCGGCGCCTTCATCTGGGCAAGGCCTGAGCCGGCCGAACGCATGCCGCGTCCGCCGAAGGGGTTGTTGCGGCAGGCGTCGAGGATGAGCAGGTTGAGCGCGGAGCCGGAACCCTCCATCTGGCGCAGCACCAGATTGGCATCGAGCATCTGGAAATCGGCATCGGCCTCACGCACCGGATCGGCGCCGACAGGGATGAGGAAATTGCGTCCGCTCAGCTGTACGCCATGGCCGGCATAGTAGAACAGCGCGACCTCGGCGCCCTGGATGCGGCGGCCGAACTGCTGGACCGCGCGGTCGAGACCCGATTTATCGAGGTCGAGTTGCGGTCCGTCGCCGATCAACTCGAAGCCCAGTCCACCTAGCGTGGTGGCGATCAGCCGGGCGTCGTTGACCGGGTTTTCGAGCCGCGTCAGGTGGTCATAGGTGGAATTGCCGATGACCAGCGCGATGCGGCCGGCCGCCATTGCCGGCGCGGCCAGCAGGCAGGCCATCACGATGATACTCGCCACGATGCTCAAACGTCGCATGGCTCCCCCAGGGCACTTTCATGCATTTATCGTAAGGTCAGTTTTGCAGAGGGCGGGCGGATTTCCAAGACCCGGCGCAAGCGAAGGGGCGGCCGGAGGGCAGGCAGTCTTCGCAGGCTTCAGCAGGTCATGGGCGGTGTCGGATGAATTTCTGCTCCATCACCTGCTTGCCCCACTGATCGCCGGGCCATTCCTCCACGAGTTCGAAACCGTGGCGCTCGTACAGCACGCGGGCCGCATCCAGCCCCCGAAAGGTCCACAGATGCGTTTCGGCGAAGCCTTGCGCATCACAGAAATCCAGGGCCGACGTGAGCAGTTTCCTGCCCAGTCCCGTGCCGCGTGTGCTGTCGTCGACGATGAACCAGCGCAGATGGGCGTGATCATGTCCCAGATCCTCGCCGTCGATGGCGATGGATCCGACAATCCGGCCACCATCCGAGACATGCCAGATGTTGCTGCGTCCATGGCCTACGCGCGGGATGAATTCGGCGAGCCCGCCGGCGACGCGGGTCTCGAAGGCCTGGCCGAAGCCGGTTTCGCGGCTGTAGAAGTCCATGTGCATGCCGACGACGGCGGCGATCAGGCCGGGCGCATAGCCATCGCTGATCCGAATGCCTTCCGCATTTTCGGTGCCAGCACCCCCGGGTGCCAGTGCATCGGCGTAAGTTTCCAGCCCTTCGACGACGGATCGCACCTTGCACGCGGGCAATCCGCCGATGGCGGTGACAATTTGGTTTTCCGCGAAACGGTCGATGGATGCGAGCGTTTTCCTGCCCTTCGGCGTCAGTGTCAGCAATTTCTCGCGGCGATCCGCGCTCGACGGATGCTCTGTCAGTTCTCCGCGGGCAATCAGGCCAGCTACGAGGCGGCTGATCGTCGATTTCTCCAGACCCAGGGTCTCGGCCAGATGTCTGGCGGTGATTGATCCGGTCGGGCCGATCTCGACCAGGGCATGGACGGCGGAGGCCGACATGTCGGTGCCCGCCAGCGTCTTGTCGAGGAAGCCGAAGGCGCGGACGAGCCGGCGCGAGGCAGTGCGGATTCGGGCAATCTCGTTTTGGTGTGGCGGCATGAAACACCCAAATAGTTGTATTGTGCAACTATATGGGTGTCCGTATTTTGCTTCAACCTCCCATCAAAGTTTCAGCTCTGCCTTGCCGTGGGCAGATGCGCTCCCCAGATTACGCTAATGCTAAAACGGGGCGCTATGTAAGGAACATATCCATGACGCATGATGGTCGCCCGAAAAGCGATAAGTCGCGTTGGCAGACGTGGCGTGCGGCGCTGCCGGTTGCATTGTCGGTGTTCGTCGTGCCGGGCATTTACTGGCCGAACTATCAATTCATCGAGCGCAATGATGGCGGGTTTCACTACCGCGACTATCGCGGCTCGCCCTACGATCAGGCGAAGACGCCCGACGAGGGGATCAACCAGATCACCTGTCCGCCGCCTCAGCGGCCGCTTTGCGGACGGTAAGGCCTGATTTTCTGGTGGGGCTGGACCATTTGCCCGTGAGGGTTTGCGCTCAAGGAGAACTGTCATGCTGTCTCGTGTCCTGTCCCTCGCGGTCTTGATAGCGTCCGCGCTGCCCCTTCCGGCAATCGCCCAGACTGTCGGAATGAGTTGCGCGCAGGCGGTTGCCACCTATGAACGGACGGGCCGGATTACGATCACCAGCCGCACCGGCGCGGTATTGCCGCTGTATGACGGCGTGCCGGTGTCCCAGCGTTCCGGCCTGCGCTGCCCGCAGGTCGCCGTCAGCGTGATCGCCAGCGACAGTCCCCGCTGCACCGTTGCCTATAAATGCGGCCCGCGCATGCGTTAGACGCATTGCGATGCCGGTTTGCCTGATCTAGCCTCGGCTGCATGGATCACCGTTCCTTTGTTGCCTCCCTGCCATCGGACGTTACGGTTCGCCTGACCGAAACTTCGGACAGGGCAGGGCTTGTACATCTGTCCATGCATTGGGGCCTGATCGTCCTGCTTGGCGTCGCTATCGCGATGCGGTTGCCGTATTGGCCGCTTCTCCTGCTGCCACAGGGCATCCTGATCGTCTTCCTGTTCACGCTTCTGCACGAGACGGTGCATTTCACGCCGTTCCGCTCGCCCTGGCTCAACCGGTTCGTTGGGCGGGTCAGCGGATTCCTGCTGCTTCTGCCGGCCGAATGGTTCCGCTTCTTCCATCTGGCGCATCATCGCCACACGCAGGATCCGGAGCGCGATCCGGAACTGGTCGCCGGCGACAAGCCGGAAACCGTGCGGCAATACATCGTCCATGTCAGCGGGATATCGGTGTGGCGGAGCGAAATCGCCACGCTGATCCGCAATGCGCTCGGCCGCTGCGATGATGATTTCGTACCGGGCAGGGCGCGGGGCAGGGTGGCGTGGGAAGCGCGGCTGATGCTGGCCGGATACGCCCTACTGGCGGTCGGCTCCGTCTGGGCGGGGTCGGCCATCCTGCTGTGGATCTGGGTCGTGCCGTCGCTGATCGGGCAGCCCTTTCTCAGGCTCTACCTTCTGGCCGAGCACGGCCGCTGCGCCTTCGTCGCCGACATGCTGGAGAACACACGCACGACCTTCACCAACCGGCTGGTGCGCTTCATCGCCTGGAACATGCCCTATCACACCGAGCATCATTCCTTTCCCTCGGTGCCGTTTCACCGCCTGCACGACCTGCATGTGCTGATGCGCGATCATCTGAAGGTGACGGAGCGGGGCTATGCGCGGTTCAATCGGAACTATGTGGCGGCGCTGGAGAGTTCGCTGCGGCCCTGATGGGTGGTGAAACCGCTCCGATCCGCTCTCAAGATATCGTCTGTCCCCAGCAAACTCGACACGAGATTTCGGTCGATCTTGAAAACAATACATATGTATGGTTTGTTTTCGGCATGGACACCGGAACGCCAATCGAACAGCCGCAGGCTGCGCTCTCGCATCAGGCCGCAAAGAGCGACGCCATGCGTGCTGCGATCCTCGACGCGGCGGTGAGCCGGCTGTCGGAATCGGGCTATCATGCGAGTTCCATCAAGAAGATCGCCGGCGACGGCGAATTCTCCATCGGCGCGATCCAGCACCATTTTCCTTCCAAGGAGGATTTGATGATCGCCGTGGCCGAGCGCGGGCTGGGGCGTGGCGAGAGCTTCCTGACGCGCTGGGCGGAGGAAAAGGGTGTCGACGGCCTGCCGGCGCTGATCGTGGATTCCTGGCAGAACCACATCAATTCTCCCTGGTACAAGGCGATGCTGGAGATCTTTGTCGCCGCGCGCACCGACGAGGGCCTGCGCCTGCGCCTGGCGCCGGCCATAACCGCCTATTCGCGCGAAGCGGAGGGCCGGGTGGCGGCGCTTGCGACAAGGGGCGGGACCGACGCCGGGCAACTGAAATTCCTGATCGCCGCCTCACGCTGCATGCTCGCCGGGTTCCTGGTGCAGGACGCGCTCGCCATGAGCAAGGCGGAGATCGCAGAATTCATCGCCCGCTGGGGCGACTTCCTGAAAGCAGAGATCGATTGCGGTGGGGCCAAGAGAGGCCCGGCGTGAGCGCACGTGACTATGAAACCGTGTTCGCGCCGGGCCTCTTCTCCAAACGCGTCATCGTGGTGACCGGTGGCGGTTCGGGGATCGGCCGCTGCGTGGCGCACGAACTTGCAAGCTTGGGTGCCCATGTCGTCATCACGGGGCGCAGGCAGGAAAAGCTTGAAGCGGTTGCCGCCGAAATCGCGGAGGACGGTGGGTCGGCCTCGTTCAGGGATTTCGACATTCGTGACGAAGACGCGGTGCGGGAGAATATCGGTGCCATCGTCGCCGAACATGGCCGCATCGACGGTCTGGTGAACAATGCTGGCGGGCAGTTTCCGGCGCCCGCCGCCTCGATCTCCAAGAAGGGGTTTGAGGCCGTCGTCGCCAACAACCTGACCGGCACTTTCCTGATGATGCGTGAGACCTACGGACAGTCGATGCGCGAGCATGGCGGGGCCATCGTCAACATGTCGGCCGATATCGAGCGCGGCATGCCGGGCATGGCGCATTCGGGCGCCGCGCGGGCCGGCGTGGAAAACCTCACCCGGACGGCCGCCTATGAATGGGCGGGGTCCGCCGTGCGGGTCAATTGCGTGGCGCCGGGCTGGGTCGCCTCGTCGGGCATGGACACCTATGAAGGGGCGATGAAGGCGCTGATCCCGAAGCTTAAGGCGCATGTGCCGCTCGGGCGGCTCGGCACGGAATCTGAGATTTCCTCCGTCATCTGCTTCCTGCTGTCGCCGGGGGCGAGTTTCGTCACCGGGGTGACGGTGCCGATCAATGGTGGCGCGCCGCTCGGCTCGCCGCTGCTGCCATTATCGGACAATCGCGTCGCACCGGCCTATGAAGGCTTTCACCGCGCCGTGGCGCCAAAGGTGCTCAAAGACCAGTGATGCGCATGTCAGTCCCCGTGTTTTCTTCCGCGCTTTCGACCAAATCCGACAGTTTCCGCGCCAATGTGGCGAAGATGGAAGCGCGTCTTGCCGAGGTGCGCGGGCTCGAGGCCAGGGTTCGCGCCAACTCCAATTCGGCGCGCGAGAAATTCGAGAAGCGCGGGCAATTGCTGCCGCGCGAGCGCGTCGAGCGGCTGGTTGACCGGGGGGCGCCCTTCCTCGAACTGTCGACGCTTGCCGGCTACAAGATGCATGACGATGACGGCGACAAGAACATCATGGGCGGCGGCACGATCGTCGGGATCGGCACGGTGGCGGGCAAGCGCTGCATCGTCTCGGCCAGCGATTCGGCGATCAAGGGCGGCACGATCTCGCCCATGGGCTTCCGCAAGTCGCTGCGCATGCACGAGATCGCCTTCGCCAACAAGCTGCCGGTGATCTATCTGGTCGAGAGCGGTGGCGCGAATTTGATGTACCAGGCGGAAATGTTCGTCGAGGGCGGGCGTTCCTTCGCCAACCAGGCTCGATTGTCCGCCGCCGGCATTCCCCAGATCGCGGTCGTGCACGGTTCGTCGACAGCGGGCGGGGCCTATCTGCCCGGTCTTTCCGACTATGTGATCCTGGTCGAGGGCAAGTCGAAAATCTTCCTGGCCGGTCCGCCGCTGGTCAAGGCCGCGATCGGCGAGGACGCCGACGACGAGAGCCTGGGCGGGGCCGACCTGCACGGGCGCGTCACCGGGCTTGGCGAATACATGGCGAAGGACGACGCGCAGGCAATCGCGCAGGCACGCGCGCTGATGGGCGTGCTCGACTGGGATGAGGCAGGCGGGGCCGCGCGCGACGGCGAAGCAGCGCCGCCGAAATACGACCCCGAAGAGCTGATGGGCATTGTCAGCGCCGACGACCGCACGCCCTATGATGCGCGCGAGATCATCGCGCGGATCGTCGATGGCAGCGCCTTCCTCGAATTCAAGGCTGCCTATTCGCCCGACACGGTTTGCGGTCATGCTTCCATCGAGGGCAAACGGGTCGGAATCGTCGCCAATAACGGGCCGATCATGCCAACTGGCTCGGTCAAGGCGGCGCAGTTCATCCAGCTTTGCGACCAGACGGGCACGCCGCTCGTCTTCCTGCAGAACACGACGGGCTACATGGTCGGTTCGAAGGCCGAGCGCGACGGCGCGATCAAGCACGGCTCGAAGATGATCCAGGCGGTGGCGAATGCGCGCGTGGCGAAGTTCACCATCGTGGTCGGCGGCTCCTACGGCGCCGGCAATTACGGCATGTGCGGGCGGGGTTTCTCGCCGCGCCTGATCTTCGCATGGCCTTCGGCCCGCACGGCGGTGATGGGCGGCGAACAGGCGGCCGGCGTGATGGAGACGATCACGCGGGCGAAATTCGCCCGATCCGGCCAGCCGCTCGACGAACAATCGTTGAAGCAGATGTCGGATTCGATCCGGTTGCGGATGGATGCCGAAGCTACCGCGCTCTACGGCACGGCGCGGATCTGGGACGACGGCATCATCGACCCGCGCGACACGCGCGCCGTGCTGGGGCTATGCTTGCAGATCGAGGCGGAAGGTGCAGCGCGAAACTTGCACCCGAACGCCTTCGGTGTGGCGAGGATGTGAGGGGAGGAGAACGGCGCCAGGTTCCGCGTCCGCCCATTGAGGAGGGGATGGGAGTGGGGTGACAGGCCAACAGGTGGGAGCCGGTTTGCGTTTTGCAGGCATCGGCAACCCCCACCGGCTCTTCTTCACCACGCTTCGCGCGGTTTGAAATCGCCTGCCTACCCTCAAGGGGGAGGCATAGAGGAGGAAAGAGAATGCAATTCACGACCGAACATGAGGAATTGCGCCGCACGGTGGCGAGATTCGTCGAGACGGAGATCAATCCGCATTGCGACGCCTGGGAGGAAGCCGAGCAGCTTCCCTCGCACGAATTGTTCAAGAAGCTCGGCGATCTCGGCCTGCTCGGCATCAAATACGATCCTGAATATGGCGGGCTTGGTCTCGACTTCTCCTATTCGATGATCATGGCGGAAGAGATGGGCGGCGCGGATTGCGGCGGCGTGCCGATGTCCGTCGGCGTCCAGACCGATATGTGCACGCCGGCGATCAACCGCTTCGGCTCGGATCACGTGAAGCGCAACTTCCTGGCGCCCTCGATCGCGGGCGACATGGTTGGCTGCATCGGCGTGTCGGAGCCGGGTGGCGGCTCGGACGTCGCGGCGGTGAAGACCTGGGCGAAGAAGGATGGCGACGACTATGTCATCTCCGGCACCAAGATGTGGATCACCAACGGCATGAAGGCCGACTGGTGCTGCCTGCTCGCCAATACCTCGGAGGAGGGCGCGCCACACCGCAACAAGTCGCTGATCGCGGTGCCGATGGATGCGCCCGGCATCACGCGCCAGAAGATCCACAAGATCGGCATGCATTCGTCGGACACGGCGCAACTGTTCTTCGATGAGGTGCGTGTGCCTCAGGCCAATCTGATCGGTCAGGAAGGCCACGGCTTCACCATGCAGATGCTGCAGTTCCAGGAAGAGCGGATGTTCAGCGCCATCAACTCGCTGAAAATGCTCGACAAGGTGATCGACCAGACCATCGAATACACCCGCGAACGCAAGGTGTTCGGCAAGCCGATCCTCGACAACCAGGTGGTCCATTTCCGGCTCGGCGAGCTGCGCACCGAGGTGGAGGCGCTGCGCGCGCTGGCCTGGAGCGCGGTCGAGCAATATGTCGGCGGCAAGGACGTGACGCGGATCGCCTCCATGGCGAAGCTGAAGGTCGGCAGGCTGATCCGCGAGGTCTGCGATTCCTGCCTGCAATATTGGGGCGGCATGGGCTACACGGCCGACAATCCGGTGTCGCGGGCCTTTCGCGACGGGCGGCTCGTCTCCATCGGCGCGGGTGCCGACGAGGTGATGCTGACGATCATCGCCAAGCTCGAGGGCACGCTGCCGGGCACGAGCAACAGGGCCAAAAGGTGATGGAGGCAGCTTCCCCCCTCACCCGACCGGCTTCGCCGATCGACCTCTCCCCCAAGGGGAGAGGAACAGGCGGCATTGGCTGTGGCCATCTTCTCGCCACCGGGGAGAGGTGCCGAGCACAGCGAGGCGATGAGGGGGCTGTCTCGGTTATCGTCGTCCGGCGTCGGATGTCTCGATGATTACCAAACTCCTCATTGCCAACCGGGGCGAGATCGCCTGCCGCATCGCACGTACGGCGCGGCGCATGGGGATCGCGACCGTCGCCGTCGTGACTCCGGCCGACCGGGGCGCGCCGCACGAGATGGCCTGCGACGCAGCGGTGAGGGTCCCGGACTATCTGGACATCGCCGCGATCGTCGACGCGGCTTTGGCCTCCGGGGCGGACGCCGTCCATCCCGGTTATGGCTTCCTCTCTGAGAATGCCGATTTCGCCAGAGCCTGCGCCGAGGCAGGCATCGTGTTTGTCGGTCCGTCACCCGAGGCCATCGCGGTGATGGGTGACAAAGCTGCGGCGAAGGCCAAGATGGTCGAGGCGGGCGTGCCGGTGGTGCCGGGCTATGCAGGAAGCGAACAGACGGACGCGAGGCTTGCCGCCGAGGCCGAAAGGACCGGGTTCCCGCTGCTGATCAAGGCGGCCGCCGGCGGTGGCGGACGCGGCATGCGCCGGGTGGACGAGGCGGCCGCCTTCGCCGAGGCGCTTGCTTCGGCGCGGCGCGAGGCGATGAGCGCGTTCGGCAACGATACCGTGCTGCTCGAAAGGCTGATCGAGGGCGGGCGGCATGTCGAGGTGCAGGTCTTCGGCGACGGAAACGGCAATCTGGTGCATCTGTTCGAGCGTGACTGCTCGGCCCAGCGACGGCATCAGAAGATCGTCGAGGAAAGCCCGTCGCCTGCGGTCGATACCGCACTGCGCGACAGGCTCGGGGCGTGGGCGGTGGCTGCCGCGCAATCGGTGAACTATGCCGGCGCCGGCACGGTCGAGTTCATCCTCGGCGCGGATGGCGAGGCATTCTTCCTCGAGATGAACACGCGGCTGCAGGTGGAGCATCCGGTGACCGAGATGGTCACCGGCATCGATCTGGTCGAGTGGCAGTTGCGGGTTGCTTCCGGTGAGGAGCTGCCGCTCGGTCAGGAGGACATCCGGCTGAACGGTCATGCCGTCGAGGCGCGGCTTTACGCGGAAGACCCCTGGCATGGCTTCATGCCGCAGACGGGAGAGATCGTCCATTTCCGGCCATCCGAGGTCGAGGGCACGAGGACCGATGCAGGAGTGGTCGAAGGCGGCGAGATCGTCGCCAACTATGACGCGATGGTCGCCAAGTTCATCGCGCATGGCGCCGACCGGGCAGAGGCGATCGCACGGCTGGTCCGGCAGATCGCGGCGACGCCGCTGGTCGGCGTGGCGAACAATGCCGGCTTCCTGGTGCGACTGCTGCGGTCACCCGAATTTGCACAGGGCGCGATGACGACGGCGACCGTCGATGGCTGGCTCGCCGACAGCGATCCGATCCTGGCGGAGCCGGTTCCCGCCGACGAAGACTGGCTGGCGGCGGCCTGTGTGGCTGCGCTCGCGCCCGGCGGTTCCTGGTTCCGCTCGACAGGTGTCGCCGAATGTCCGGTGACTCTTGCATGCGGAGAAACCAGCGAGACCGTGCGACTTGTCTTCGAGCGCGGACGGCTGGTTCGGGGCAGCATCGCGGATGCCGAAATGCACCTTGATGCCGTTTCATGGGATGGCGAAAGCCTCGCGCTGACGGTCGCCGGTCGGGAGACCCGCCATCGCTTCGTTATCGATGGCGCGAACTACCATCTGTTGCGCGATGGAGAAATCCTGACCTTTGCCGAGCCCGACCTGCTGGCGGGTGAGGATGCAGCCTCCGATCCGGGGCGCGTGGTCACGCCGGCTTCCGGCCGGGTCTCGCGTGTCGCGGTGGCGGTCGGCGATGTTATCGCGGCCGGCGATGCGTTGATCGCCATCGAGGCGATGAAGATGGAGACGGTTTTGTCGGCGCGCGCATCGGGGCGGGTCGCGGCGATCCATGCCTGCCAGGGCGAGCAGGTGCAGGCGGGCGAGACGGTGATGGAACTGGAGATCGAAACCGGCGAGGGGGCCCAGGCATGAGCGACAAGGCGATCCTGACATGCGCGCTCAACGGTGTGCTGACCGATCCGAAGCAGCACAAGGTGCCGGTGACGCCGGCCGAATGCGCGGCTTCGGCGCGCGAGGCCTTCGACGAGGGGGCGGCGATCGTCCACATCCATTTCCGCCGTCAGGAAGAGAATATGGGCCATCTGCCGAGCTGGGAACCGGAGGTCGCCGCCGAAATCTGCGATGCGATCCGCGATGCCTGCCCGGGTGTGATCATCAACCAGACGACGGGAACCGTGGGTGCGGACATTTCCGGGCCGCTGTCGTGCATCCGCCGCGTGAAGCCGGAGATCGCGGCAGCCAATGCCGGCAGTCTCAATTATCTGAAGATCAAGAAGGACGGCTCGTGGGCGTGGCCGCCCATGCTGTTCGACAATCCGGTCGGGAAGGTCGGCGCCTTTCTCGACGTGATGAAGGAGGTCGGTGCGCGGCCGGAATTCGAGTGCTTCGACACCGGCATCGTTCGTTCGGTAGGCATGTATGTCGCCAAAGGCATGGCCGAAAGCGCGCAGTACAATTTCGTCATGGGCGTCGCGTCCGGCATGCCGACCGATACGCGGCTGCTGGAAATCCTGCCCGACTATCTGGTGCCCGGATCGCGCTGGCAGACAACGCTGATCGGCCGCGCGGAGATATGGCCGGTGCACCGGCGCGCCGCAGAACTGGGCGGCATGCTCAGGACCGGGCTGGAAGACACGTTCTACCTGCCCGGCGGGGAGCGCGCCTCGGGCAATGGCGAACTGATCGCCGCGCTTGCGACCGTCGCGCGCGAGGCTGGCCGGGAAATTGCCTCGCCGGAAGAAGCACGTGCGATGCTCGGCTTGGGCACTGGGGATTAGGGATTAGTGATTGGGGAGCAGGGATTGGGGAGCAGGGAATAGGGAATAGGGAATAGGGAATAGGGAATAGGGAATAGGGATGGTGTTCCGGAACTCATGCCTCTTCCGATTGGGAAGGCGGGACCGTAATGCCGGAATCCCCCTCCTCCTTGTGGGGAGGGGTTAGGGGTGGGGGTCGCTCGCGCCAGCGAGCAATCAAAGGTGTTGAGTGGGCTGCAACCTCGTTACCCCCACCGGTTCACCTTCGCCCCTCGACACGCTCGGGTCTCGGCTCACCTGCCTCCCCACAAGGGGGAGGCTATGTCCAATCCCAAATCCCGACTACCGTTCCCGCCAATCAGCCAGCACGGCTTTGCCGTCGGCGGCGTTGCGGAACTGATCGCGGACGGAGAGCCAGGCAAAGCGCAGCGAGTTCATCACGATCTCGGTGTCGTAGCGCTTCAGATCGTCGGAAATCGGCGCCCATTCCACAAGCGCCTTCGGGCTGAGCCTGAACGCGGCCTCGCTATCGGCGAGCGCTGCCCAGTCGGCGAGCGCGGCGCGGTCTTCATAGGCGCGAATCAGGGTGTCAAACTCGCCGGTGAATTCGTCCCGGTTGAAACGCTCCGTGACGGCGTGCCGATAGGCGTGTGACGTCAGCCCGGCGGCCTCATCGCGCGTTGCTCCGGCCTCGTGGATCTGCGCGCCCATCCAGATCGCCAGGTCCGACAGCGCCGCGGCATAGACATGCCATTTGGCGATGTTGAGCGATTTGATGAAATCGTCGTCCTTGAAGTGCCGGGGATAGCTTATCCCCATGCGTTGCTTGACGTATTCGTAGAGTTTCTTCTGCGACACGAATGCCGCGCGGCTCGCCAGAAACTCTGCGAAAGCATGCGTGTCCGCGACCGGTTCGACCTTCTTGAAGGTCGAGAACCGCGCAAGAAATTCCCTGAATATTTCGCCCATCATGATGGTTCGGCGCCTTTCGCATTAGACGAAGGTGGCAAGTGGATAATGGTAAAAAAAGTTCCAATCGACCAGATTCTGTGCAAATTCTTGCCTCCGGCTGCGCGTCTTTCGTTGGGCACGCGCGTGTCGTCGCTCCGGGAGAGAGGGAGCGCATATCAACCGCAAGACCGCTGCACAAGTGGCGAGCGGAATTGCCATCGGTGGGAGGTAGCTGTGGCCGATAATTCGGACGCCAAATTACAGCACTGGCAAAAGACCCGGAATCTTACCTATCTGATCCTGATTCTGTGGTTCATCTTCGCCATTGTGCTGCCTGCATTTGCAAGCTCGCTCAACTCGATGTCCTTCCTGGGCTTCCCGTTGGGTTATTACTTCTGTGTACAGGGCTCCCTGATTGCCTTCGTCGCGATGATCTGGTTCCAGAACTGGCGCCAGGAAGCCATCGACGACGAATTCGGCGTCAGCGAGTAGCGGGGAGGGACGATCATGTCTGTCAACGAAGGAGCCGGCAAAAGCGGCTTCACAAACAATCTCGGCAAGGTGTACGGGCTCTACACGCTCGGCTTCCTCGCCTTTTTCGCGCTGATGGCAATCGGCGAACAGATGGGAATGTCGGCCAAGGCCATCGGCATCGGCTTCCTGCTGTTCACGATCGCGATCTACGCCATCATCGGCTGGCTTTCGCGCACGATGCAGGTTGACGCGTATTACGTGGCGGGACGCGAAGTCCCGGCAGTCTACAACGGCATGGCCCCTGCGGCGGACTGGATGTCGGGCGCGTCCTTCGTCGCACTGGCCGGCGGCGTCTATTTCGGCGGTTATCCCTATCTGGGCTTCATCGTCGGCTGGACGGGCGGCTACGTGCTCGTGAACTCGCTGCTGGCGCCGTATCTGCGCAAGTTCGGCTGCTACACGGTGCCCGACTTCATCGGCACGCGCTATGGCGGCAACCTTGCCCGTTTCTTCGCGGTCGTCGTTCTGGTCGTGGCCTCGTTCACCTATGTCACGGCGCAGATCAACGCGACGGGCACCATCGCATCGCGCGCGCTCGGCATCCCGTTCGATGTCGGTGTCTGGCTCGGTCTGCTCGGCATCTTCATCTGCTCGATGCTTGGTGGCATGCGCGGCGTGACCTGGACCCAGGTGGCACAGTACATCGTGCTGATCATCGCCTATCTGGTGCCGATCATCTGGATGTCCAACGCGCACGGCTTCGGCATCATTCCGCACTTCTCCTACGGTCCCGCGGTCGAACGTATCGCCGAACTGGAGGCACAGTACGGATTGCAGCCGGCGGCCGAGGCAATCTCGGGCGTGGCGGTTCTCACGACGCCGCAGAACGCGCCTGACGGCAAGGCATGGGGCATGATCTCGCTCGCCATCTGCATGATGGCCGGCACCGCCTCGCTGCCGCACATCCTGATGCGCTACTTCACGACTCCGTCCGTGAAGGCGGCACGCCGTTCGGTCGGCTGGTCGCTGCTCTTCATCTTCCTGCTGTACTTCTCGGCGCCGGCGCTTGCCACGCTGACCAAGCTGCAGCTGCTCGATCCGACCTATGCCACCTCTGTTATCGGCAAGACGATCGAGGAGGTCACCAACCTTGAATGGGTGAAGAACTGGAGCGCGGTGGGTATGCTCGCCGTGGTTGACCAGAGCGGTGACGGCATCGTCCAGCTCAACGAGTTCTTCATGCGGCCCGACATCGTCGTGCTCGCCACACCGGAAATCGCAGGCCTGCCCTACGTCATTTCCGGTCTCGTGGCAGCCGGTGGTCTCGCCGCCGCCATGTCGACCGCCGACGGGCTGCTGCTGGCCATCGCCAACGCACTGAGCCATGATCTTTACTACAAGATCATCGATCCGAAGGCCGACACCCGCAGGCGTCTCGTCGTCGCGCGTGTGCTGCTGATCATCATCGGTGCTGCCGCGGCCTTTATCGCCATGCAGAGACTGACGGGAATTCTGGGCGCGGTTGCCTGGGCGTTCGACTTCGCCTGCTCCGGCCTGTTCTTCCCGCTCGTGCTCGGCGTGTGGTGGAAACGGGCCAACGCGGCCGGTGCGATCGCCGGCATGGCAGGCGGTTTCCTGGTCGGTACGTGGTACCTCTACATGGTCTACACCGGCGCGATGGAACCCTGGTGGGGCATCGACCACATCCGCTTCGGCATCATCGGCATGCCGGTCAGCCTGGTGCTGATGGTGGTGGTCTCGCTGCTCACCCCGGCTCCGTCGAAGGAGATCCAGGACATGGTCGACGAAACCCGCATTCCGTCGGGTGCCTCGATCCTGCCCGAAGGACACTAAGCGGTCCTGAAATCAACGAAGGGGGGCGGAACGCTCGTTCCGCCCCCCTTTATCGTCTGCGCGCCTCCAGAGAAAAACCGATATGGCACCGGATCCCTTCAGCATCTTTCCCCTGTGGGTCATCATCATCGACTATGCGCTCGGCCTCGTCATGTGGACGCTGATCGGCCGCGCCGCGATGCGTTTCTTCCTGCCGGAGGACAGCGAATTCTTCTTCATGCGGTTCTTCGTCAAGGCAACCGATCCGGTGATTGCGGTGTTCCGGCCGGTCATCCCGGGCTTCCTCGTCGAGCCGCTGGTGCCGCTGTTCGTCGCCTGGTTCTTCTTCATGATCCGCTTCTACCTGATGCCCTGGCTGCTGGGCTATTCGGTCATGGGGATGCTGTCCTTCCCGCTCGAAGGCGATATCGCCGCCGGTCTGTGGGAAATCTTCAAGCAGACGGACTGACGGGTTCGCGCGTCAGCCGGCGATGCGGATCGAGCCGATCGCGGCGTAGTCTCGGTAGAGCGAACGGAATGCCGGTGTGCCGCCATGGGCACGCGCCAGATCGGCCAAGACCGCTTCCAGATCGTCGCGTGGCGCGACGTGGAACTTCGCAAGCCAGGCGCGGAGCATTTTCCTGAACCAGATTGGCAAGTCTCGCTGGCCGCCGAAATCAACGACATGCAGACTGCCGCCCGGGCGCACGACATCCATCGCCGCGCCGAGGGCCTCGTGCCAGGGCGGGATCATCGACACGGCATAGGAGAAGAACACGCTGTCGAAGTTCGTTTCTCCGAACAGGGACGGCGCGTCGAAGCCGGTGGCGTCGCCCTGCGCCAGTCTGATGCGATGCGACAGGCCGGCGCGCTTGATGTTGACGGTCGCCGTCTTCAGCATTTCGCGCGACAGGTCGATGCCGAACAGGCGCGCATGGGGATAGCGGCGCGCGGCGAGGATCAAATTGCGGCCCGTCCCGCAGCCCAGTTCCAGCACGCCGGGATGGCCGGGGCCGGAGGAGGGCACGTCGAGTTCCTCGATCAGGCGGTCGCGGCCGAGCAGGTAGTATTTTCGGGTCAGGTCGTAGATGTAGCGCTGATGGCGGTAGATTTCGTCCATCAGGTAGGGTGCGTCCTTCTCCTCGCTCACCGGAAAAGCGGCCGGCTCGTGCATTGAGCCAGATGCAGGAGAATGGTCGGATATCGACATCGGCCTAGCTCGCTTCAGTCTTTCAACCGATAAAGATGAAACCCGCCATAGATGGACGAGCGGTCCGTGATGGTCGCCTCGCGGCTTTCCTCGGCGCGGTAGTCCCAGCGCGTGAGGATGGCGTCGTCAACCCTGCCGGGCAGCAGGTCGGGTTCGGCGGCGGTGCGGAAGATGACGCGTGCGCCGGGTGCCGCCGTGCGGGTGATCTCCGACCACAGATCGTTGAGCTGCCGATCGTTCATCCAGTCCTGCGCGTCGAGCAGCACGTAGCAATCCTTGCTGGCCGCTTCCTCACCGGCGAGGTATTCGGTGACAGAGCGGTTGAGCACCTCGACGCGACCGGCCCGCTCGACGATCTCGTCGAAATTGCGGGCCTGGAGATAGGGCGGCAATGGCCCGGACTGGGAACCGGATTTGTCGCTCTCGTCCTTGCGGTAGGAGCGGCCGAAGGCCTGCCATGCGAAATAATTGTCGGCGAGGGGGAAGCCGCAAGCGAGCCGCTCCAGCCTTTCACGCAGCACGGCGGACATGTCGCCGCCGCCGGCCAGCGCCTCGTATTGTGCCGGCGGGATGCCAAGGCCGAACAGCGAGGCCTTCTTGGAGGTGGCCCAGCGGATCATTCGTTTTTCGAACAGCGGCGCGAGGGCAGTGTCGAAGAAGGTACGCTGCTCCTCCATGGTGCGCGCCTTGAGCATGTCGCGCGGGTCGACGCCGTAAAGCCTCGCAATGCGGTGGCCGGCGCCAATGAACCAGCCGAGCAGGCCGTGATGGTAGAGATCGCGCGAGAACATGGCGACGCGGCGCTTGCCGGTCAGTCCACGTCGCTCCCAATAGGTGCGGCTTTCTGCGTCGAGTTTCGGGCGGATGAAGCGCTCATAGGCGGCCAGATTGGCCTTCTCGTCGGCGCGGCCGAAGAAGCGGTAGAAGCTGTCATGGTTTGGCAGGTGCACGGCGGCGGCGAGCTTCAGCCGGTTCAGCGCGACATGGGCGCGGTTGAGATCGACGGCGGTGATCGCGCCCGGATCGGCTGTCAGATAGGACATGACGTTGCAGCCGCCCGAGGCGATGGCGACAATGCGGTCGCCGGGGCGGATCGCCAGCGCTTCCATGTCGACCACCGGGTCCTCCCATATCTGCGGATAGACGAGGCCCTTGAAGGCCAGCGTGAACAGGCGTTCCAGCATGCCTTCGCCGCTCAGACGCTTGTTGCGGTGGACGGCCTTTTCCAGAAGACTGGCGTTCGGACCGGTCCGGGAAAGGCGGTCGGTCGGCGGGGCGAGATCGGGCATGTCGGTCTCCGGCTGCGCGGATGGGCAGTGTGGGATACGATTCGCCCATCGGGTTTCGCCCTGTTAGGCGCGGCGCATATCAGTTTGATGACCGGGTCATGACGGAGCGATGACCGCTCCCTGCCGGCGGGGCGCTCCTCGGCCTTTTGCGCGTCATGCAATTGCGGCGTTGCCGGCATGCCTGCCGGGCGATATGACGGCCCAATGGCACGCGCGCTCATGTTCCAGGGAACCGGTTCGGATGTCGGCAAGACGGTGCTCGTCGCCGGGCTGTGCCGTGCCGCGCGTCGTCGCGGCATCAGCGTGCTGCCGTTCAAGCCGCAGAACATGTCGAACAATGCGGCCGTCGCCGATCCCGACGCGGAGGGCCGCAGCGGTGAGATCGGACGGGCGCAATGGCTGCAGGCGCTGGCCGCTGGCGTCGCGCCCGCCGTCGACATGAATCCGGTGCTGCTCAAGCCTCAGGCGGAGAATGGAAGCCAGGTGGTCGTCCACGGCAAGGTGATGGCGAGCGCGCAGGCGCGCGGCTACCAGACGCTGAAACCGCAATTGCTGGGTGCGGTCATGGAGAGTTTCGAACGCCTGTCGCGTCGCGCCGATCTCGTGCTGGTCGAGGGCGCGGGCTCACCGGCCGAGATCAATCTGCGCGCGGGCGACATTGCCAATATGGGTTTCGCGACGAAGGCCGGCGTGCCGGTCGTCCTCATCGGCGACATCGATCGGGGAGGCGTCATCGCCTCGCTCGTCGGCACGCATGCCATCCTGCCGGAAGCCGACCGGGCGATGGTGGCGGGCTTTCTCATCAACAAGTTTCGCGGCGATGTCAGCCTGTTCGACGACGGGCTTTCCGCAATCACCCGGTTCACCGGCTGGCGATCCTTCGGCGTGCTGCCCTGGCTCGACGCGGTGCGCCGCCTGCCGGCGGAGGATTCCGTGGCGCTCGAAACGCTGGCGCGGTCGGGGGGCGGCGCGATCAAGATCGCCGTGCCGGTGATGGGCCGCATCGCCAATTTCGACGATCTCGATCCGCTCGGCGCGGAAGAACAGGTCGATCTGGTGTTCGTGCGCGCCGGCCAGCCATTACCGGGCGATGCCGCGCTCGTCGTGCTGCCGGGCTCGAAATCGACGATCGCCGACCTCGCCGAATTCCGCGCCAATGGCTGGGAAGACGATCTGCGCCGCCATGTCGCGCGCGGCGGGTCGGTGATCGGGCTGTGTGGCGGCTATCAGATGCTGGGCCGAACCGTCGCCGACCCGGGCGGCGTGGAGGGACCGGCCGGCGAAGTCGCGGGCTTGAGCCTGCTCGACATCGAAACGGTACTCGAAGGAGACAAGACGGTGCGCAACGCATCGGCCGTGCTGGCGCAAGACGGCACGCCGCTTGACGGCTATGAAATCCATATGGGCCGCACCTCGGGGCCCGATTGCGCGCGACCCTTCGTGCTGATCGAGGGACGGCCGGACGGCGCGGTCTCCGCCGACGGCAAGGTGTGCGGCTGCTATCTGCACGGCCTGTTTTCCAGCGACGAATGGCGCGGACGACTGATCGAGAGCCTTGGCGGCCTCGCCGTATCCGGCACCTATCGCGCGGGCGTTGACGCCGCACTCGACTCACTGGCAGCACATATCGAGACCCATCTCGACGTCGACGCGCTACTGGCGACGGCTGTGGACATCCCCCTCCCCCCTGAGGAGAGGGGGTCGCGAGCGTGAGCGAGCCTGCAAAGAAACTACCTGTTGAAGCGCTGTAACCCCCACCGGTTCAGCTTTCGCTGCGCTCGGCTTCACCAGCCTCCCCTCAAGGGGGAAGCGGAACCCTGACCTGTCGATTTCGCGACGAAGGACAGCGCAGGGTGATTGACCGGAATCACACTTCCCCGATATGATCGGCATTGCATTTGGTTCCCGCACGGTCGAAAGGCCTTGGGATCAAAAGGGAACAGGACGGACCGACCCAAGCCGGGGGTTCCGAACCTGGCCGACCCCGCGACTGTATTGCGGCGAGGAGGCGCTCCATGACCACTGGCGTAAGCCCCTGAAAATTCAGGGTGTTGCCGGGAAGGGGAGTGCCACCGACGGAAAGCGTCGAACGGAAATTCCGGAGATGCTTTCGAGAGCCGCGAGCCAGGAGACCTGCCAGATGCAGGCCGGAAAACCGGCCGTAACGCACTCTTGAGCATCACGGAGGTTGCCATGCTCGCAGAACAGAATATCGCCGGTGTCCGGCTCAGCGGGACGCAGCGCATCACCACTGCCGTCTTCGCCGCCGTCCTCGGCATCTTTTTCCTTTACACGGCCGCGTTCTCGCACTCGGCCATGCTGCACAACGCGGCGCATGACACGCGTCACGCGATCGCAGCGCCCTGCCACTAAGACAGCACAATGCTAATTCGGGTATTGCTCGCTGCCATTCTGGCAGGCGTGGGCGCTGGCGTATTCGCCACCGCCGCGCAATCGATGAAGGTCACACCGCTCATCCTCGAAGCCGAAACCTTTGAAAACGGCGGGGGCGGCCACGCGCATGGCGCACCGGCCGCGGAAGAACCCTCACAGTCCGTGACGGCGGCCGAAGAAGCCGAAGCGGAGGAATGGGGACCCGCAGACGGGTTCGAACGCACTTTTTACACGCTGCTCGCCAATGTCGTGGTTGGGGTCGGCTTCGCGTTGATCGTCACCGCCGCGATCCTGCTGACCGGTCAGATGGTAAGCCTGACCAGCGGTGTAGTCTGGGGGCTGGCCGGCTTCGTCGTCTTCGTACTGGCGCCGGGCATCGGCCTGCCGCCGGAACTGCCGGGCACGGCGGCTGCCGGCCTGCTTGCGCGGCAGGCATGGTGGCTGGCAACCGTGCTGGCGACGGCCGGTGGACTCGCGATCGTCTATTTCCTCTGGCTCAGGGGCGGACGGCAGGCGATGTGGCTCGTCGCCGCGCTGGTGCTGATCGCCGCGCCGCATCTTTACGGCGCGCCGGTGCCGGGTGAACACGAGATGCTCGTGCCGGGCCATCTTGCGGTCGAATTCGCCATCGCTTCGATTGCCACCGGGTTCGTCTACTGGCTGTTTCTGGGCGGGCTGCTCGGCGCGCTGCTTTCGCGTGCCATGCGCGCGGAGGCCGATGGCGGGCATCTGGAAGCGACGGCGTGAAACCCGCGCTGAGCGAAGGCGTCACCCTCGTTCTGGGTGGCGCCCGCTCGGGCAAGAGCCGGTTCGCCGAGCGGCTGGTCGAGGATAGCGGGCTTGTTCCCGTCTACCTCGCGACAGGCCAGTCGCTCGACGCCGAAATGGCCGCGCGCATTGCCGAGCATCAGGCCAGGCGGGATTCGCGGTGGGTGAATGTCGAGGTGCCGTTCGAGCTCGCCGATGCGATCGGCGCGCAAGACGGCGAGGGCCGCGCCCTGCTGGTCGACTGCCTGACGCTGTGGGTGTCGAACCTGATGATGCGCGATGCCGGGATCGATGCCGCGATCGCGTCGCTTGCCGGGGCACTGTCGAAGGTGAAGGCGCCGGTCGTGCTCGTCTCCAACGAGGTCGGGCTCGGCATCGTGCCGGACAATGCCATGGCGCGGGCCTATCGCGATCATGCCGGCCATGTGAACCAGGCCGTCGCGGAACTGGCGCGAACGGTCTATTTCGTCGCCGCCGGCCTGCCGCTGGTGTTGAAACAGGATTGAACCCCAAGCTGGAGCCAAGCATGGCCGATACGCTGCAAACGACCAAAATTCCCGCCACGGTGATCACCGGCTTTCTCGGCGCGGGCAAGACGACGCTGATCCGCAACCTGCTGGCAACGGCGAATGGGCGGCGCATCGCGCTGATCATCAACGAATTCGGCGACATGGGCGTCGACGGCGACGTGCTGAAGGGCTGCGGCGAGGAGACCTGTTCGGAAGACGATATCGTCGAACTGACCAATGGCTGCATCTGCTGCACGGTGGCCGACGATTTCGTGCCGACCATGCAGAAGCTGCTCGAGCGCGACCGCAAGGTCGATCACATCGTGATCGAGACGTCCGGGCTGGCGCTGCCGCAGCCGCTGGTCGCCGCTTTCAACTGGCCGGAGATCCGCGAGCGCGTGACCGTCGATGGCGTGGTGACGGTGGTGGACGCCCATGCCGTGGCGGCCGGGCGCTTCGCCGACGACGAGGAAAAGGTGGCCGCGGCGCGCGCCGCCGATGAATCGCTCGACCACGACAATCCGCTGGAGGAACTGTTCGAGGACCAGCTCATCTCGGCCGACATGATCGTGCTCAACAAGTCCGATCTCGTCGACGCCGCGGCGCTCGATGCGATCGAGAAGGACGTGGCGGGACACATCGCACGCGCGGTCAAGACGGTGCGTGCCTCGAACGGCTCGCTGCCGGCCGACATCCTGCTCGGGCTCGACAGCGCCACCGAAACCGAGATCGCGAACCGCAAGTCGCATCACGAGCTGGAGCACGAGAACGGCGAGGATCACGACCACGATCATGACGAGTTCGACTCCTTTGTCGTTGCCGGCGGCTCGGTGGCCGATGCCAAGGCGCTGGCCGGCCTCCTGAAGCCGATCATCGAAAAGCACGACGTGCTGCGGCTGAAGGGTTTCGTTGATGTCGCCGGCAAGCCGATGCGCCTGCAGGTGCAGGCGGTGGGCAGCCGGATCGACACCTATTTCGACCGGGAGTGGCGCGATGGCGAGGCGCGCGGTAGCCAGCTCGTCGTCATCGGCCTTGCCGGGCTCGACAAGGCGCAGATCGATGCGGAACTGGCGACCGTACTGGGCTAGGTCCATGCGGTTTTCACCATTCAGGTTGTTACCCCCACCCCTAACCCCTCCCCACAAGGGGGAGGGGGATCTGGCCGCTATTTGCCTTCCCCCACGGGCAGGTTCGACGCGCCCAACCCGGCTTCTCTCGGGGAGGCGGGCGAGCTCGAGCCCCAAGCGAATTGCCGCCGAACTATGCGGTGTGCCTTTCACCCCGACCGGCTCTGCATCGCCCTCGGCAGGCTCGGACACGCAATCGCCTGCCTCCCCTCAAGGGGGAGGCTGGGAGCGGGCTGCGGCCGGGTGGGCCTGACCGATGCATTTGCTCGCGGCGCAGAAGGGGACGATCAACGAGGGCAATGAGGCGATCGATCTCGGCCAGCGGCCGGGCGATTTGGTCGTGCTTTCTGCCGCCGATACCGAGCTTGCCAGTCTCGCCGCGGCGCGTCGCGAACTGGGCGGGGAAGCGCCGGACCTCAGGCTCGCCAGCCTGATGCAGCTCACCCATCCGATGTCGATCGACGTCTATGCAGAAAAGACCGTCGCGGGTTCGCGCCTCGTCGTGGTGCGGGTGCTGGGCGGCGAGAGCTACTGGTCCTACGGGCTGGAAACGCTTTATGCGCTGGCCTGCGCGAAGGACATCGCGCTCGCGGTGCTGCCGGGCGACGACAAGCCCGATCCGGGGCTCGACCGCTTCTCGACGGTCGAGGCGACGGATTGCCGGCGGCTTCACGCCTATCTCGTCGAGGGCGGCCCGGCCAATGCGCGCAATTTCCTGCTCTTCTGCCGGCATCTGCTGGGCGATAGCGAGGCGCCGGCCGAACCCGCGCCGCTCCTGAAGGCCGGGCTTTGGTATCCGGGCCTCGGCATCTGTTCGCTGGCACAGGTGGAGCGGCTGTGGGGCGGGGAGTATGGCCCCTCAACGGAGTTGCCTCAGCAAAAGGGCACAAGTGTGGACGACAACCCCCCGTCCTCCCCCCTTGCAGGGGAGATGTCCGCAAAGCGGACAGAGGGCGGTAAATTGCAGGCGTCGAATGATCACCCCGCTCTGTCACCTTCGGTGACACCTCCCCCGCAAGGGGGGAGAGTGGAGATGGTCCCAAGGCCCGTGGTCGCGATCTGCTTTTATCGGGCGCTTGTGCAATCGGGCGGGCTGGGGCCGGTGGAGGCGCTGGTCGAGGCGCTGAAGGCGCGCGGGATCGACGCGCTGCCGGTCTTCGTTTCCAGCCTGAAGGACGCCGTCTCGGCGGAGACCCTGCGCGGCCTGTTCGGCGCGCACAGGCCGGCGGTCGTGATCAATCTGACCGGCTTCGCGGTGTCTTCGCCGGCGGGTGAATGGCGTGGCACTGTGCTGGACGAGGCCGGCGCGGTCGTGTTGCAAGCGGTGCTGGCCGGCGGGTCGGTCGAAGCCTGGGACGCGTCCTCGCAGGGCCTTTCGTCGCGCGATCTGGCGATGAACGTCGCCCTGCCGGAGGTCGACGGGCGCGTGCTGAGCCGTGCCATCGCCTTTAAGCATGCCGGCACGTTCGACGAGGCGGTGCAGGCCAACATCGTGGCGCACCGGGCCGAGCAGGACCGGGTTGATTTCGTCGCCGATCTCGCCGCGAACTGGGCGCAACTTGGAACGACACCGGTGGGCGAACGGCGCGTCGCGCTGGTCCTCGCCAACTATCCCAACCGGGACGGCAGGCTCGGCAATGGCGTCGGGCTCGACACACCGGCCGGCACGGTCAACGTGCTCGATGCGATGCGCGCGGCGGGTTACGAGACCGGCGAGGTGCCCGTCGATGGTGATGCGCTGATGCGGCATTTGATGGCCGGGCCAACGAATGCGGCGTGCGACGGGCGTACCATTCGCGAGACGCTGGCGCTTGACGCCTATCACGCTTTCTTTGACGCCCTGCCGCCCAAGGTACGCGACGAGGTAAGCCAGCGCTGGGGCGCACCGGAAACAGATCCGTTCTTCGACGGCGAGACAGGCGCCTTCGCACTGCCGGTCGGCCGCTTCGGCAAGGTCGCGGTCGGCATCCAGCCGGCGCGTGGCTACAACATCGACCCGAAGGAAAGCTATCATTCGCCGGACCTCGTTCCGCCTCATGGCTATCTCGCCTTTCACGCCTGGCTGCGGCAGGCGTTCCGGGCGCATGCGGTCGTCCATATGGGCAAGCATGGCAACCTCGAATGGCTGCCGGGCAAGGCGCTGGCGCTGTCGGCCGAATGCTATCCCGAGGCGGCGCTGGGGCCGCTGCCAAACCTCTACCCCTTCATCGTCAACGATCCGGGTGAAGGCAGCCAGGCCAAGCGGCGCGCCGCCGCCGTTATCGTCGATCATCTGACCCCGCCGCTGACTCGCGCGGAAAGTTACGGGCCACTGCGCGATCTCGAGGCGCTGGTCGATGAATATTACGAAGCGTCGGGCCACGATCCGCGCCGGCTCAAACTGCTGTCGAAACGCATTCTCGACCTCGTCACCGATATCGGCCTCGACGCCGATGCCGGCATTGGACCGGGGGACGGCGAGGACGAGAAGCTGACCAAGCTCGACGCCTATCTGTGCGAGTTGAAGGAAATGCAGATCCGCGACGGGCTGCATGTCTTCGGGCAGTCGCCGGAAGGGCGGCTTCGAACCGATCTTGCCACGGCGCTGGTCCGCGTGCCGGGCGGCGAGGGCGCCAGCCTGCAACGGGCGATCGCAGGGGACGCGCAGCTTGCCTTCGATCCCCTCGACTGCGACATGGCAGCGGCGTGGCAGGGGCCAAAGCCGGCGGCGCTGGCCGATGTCTCCGGCGATCCGTGGCGCACGCAGGGCGATACGGTGGAGCGGATCGAGATGCTGGCCGCCAGGCTGGTCGGCGGCGAGGCCGATTGCCCGGAAGAGTGGTCCGCGACGCGTAACGTACTGGCGCATGTGAAGGACCTCGTTCTGCCGACGCTGGATGCCTGCGGGCCGGCGGAGATCGCCGCGCTGCTGACCGGGCTCGACGGGCGGTTCGTCAGGCCCGGCCCGTCGGGTGCGCCGACGCGCGGGCGCGGCGACGTGTTGCCGACGGGGCGCAATTTCTTTTCCGTCGATTCCCGCGCGGTGCCGACTCCGGCGGCGTGGGAACTCGGGAAGAAATCCGCCGAGCTGCTGATCACGCGTTACCGTCAGGACCATGGCGAATGGCCGGTCTCGTTCGGCCTGTCGGTCTGGGGCACGTCGAACATGCGCACCGGCGGCGACGACATCGCGCAGGCGCTGGCGCTGATCGGCGTAAGACCTACCTGGGAGCACGCCTCCCGGCGCGTCACCGGCTACGAGATCGTGACGCTGGCCGAACTCGGCCGGCCGCGAGTCGACGTCACGCTGCGCATTTCCGGCTTCTTCCGCGATGCCTTCCCGGCACAGATCGAGCTGTTCGACAGGGCCGTGCGCGCCGTCGGCGCGCTGGAGGAAGAGGCGCGCGACAACCCCATCGCGGTGCGCATGCACGAGGAAAGCGAGGCGCTGGTGGCGCAGGGCGTGGAAGCGGGCGAAGCGGCGCGGCGCGCGGGCTATCGCATCTTCGGCTCGAAGCCCGGCGCCTATGGCGCGGGGCTGCAGGCGCTGATCGACGAGAAGGGCTGGGACGATCGCGGCGACCTGGCGGAGGCCTATATCGCGTGGGGCAGCTATGCCTATGGCGCGGCCGAGGAAGGGCGGCCCGACCGACAGCAATTCGCGAGTCGTTTGAATCGCTTGCAGGCCGTCGTTCACAATCAGGATAATCGCGAGCACGACCTGCTCGACTCCGACGATTACTACCAGTTCGAGGGCGGCATGACGGCGGCGGTGGAGCATGTTTCCGGGACGCGACCCGCCATCTATCACAACGACCATTCGCGGCCTGAGAAGCCCGTGGTTCGTGCGCTCGAAGAGGAGATCGCGCGAGTGGTACGGGCGCGGGCGGCCAATCCGAAATGGATCGCAGGCGTCATGCGGCACGGCTACAAGGGCGCCTTCGAGATGGCGGCAATGCTCGATTATCTCTTTGCCTTTTCGGCGACGACGGGAGCAGTGCGCGACCATCATTTCGATCTGGTCTACGAGGCGTATCTGGGCGACGACCATGTTCGCGACTTTATCGCCGACCACAATCCGGCGGCGCTGAAGGAAATGGCGGAGCGTTTCCTCGAGGCCCTGGAGCGCGGGCTGTGGACGGCGAAAAGCAATTCGGCGAAGTTCGAGCTCGAAAAGATGGCTGGACGCGACAATGACTGACTTCACCATCGAAACGGTCGACTGCAAGGCGGACGCGTTCGAGCGCGAGATCATCGAGGTGCTCGACAAGGCGGCGGTCGAGGCCGACAGGCCGTTCGTGGAAACACCACTGAACCTGCGCGCATGTGACGGCGCTGGCGGTTTTCTCGGCGGGCTCGCCGGCAACGATCTGCAGGGCTGGTTCTACGTCAAGCTGCTGGCGGTGACGCCCCGGGCGCGGGGCCTCGGGGTTGGTCGTGCGCTCATGGCGCGCGCCGAGACGATGGCGCGGGAACGGGGCCTGATCGGCGTTTATGTCGACACCTTCGACTTTCAGGCACCGGCGTTTTACGCCGGGATAGGCTATGAAGAGATCGGGCGGTTGCCGGCGACGCAAGGGCATCCCGCACGGATCTGGTTTGCCAAGGCTTTTTGAAGATCACTCGAAGACGGGACGGGAAACAGGAAATGGCCGAGAAATCGGAAAAGCTGAAGAACATGTCGGAAGACGAGCTCAATGCGCGCCATGCCGAGAAGATGAAGAAGAAGAAGGCGGCGCGCGACAAGATCATCGCGACGAAGACGATCGAGAAGGGACTCACGATCGTCCACACCGGCAAGGGCAAGGGCAAGTCGACGGCGGCCTTCGGCATGATCTTCCGCGCCATCGGCAATGGCATGAAAGTGGGGGTGGTCCAGTTCGTGAAGGGCAAATGGGGCACCGGTGAGCGCAAGGTACTGGAGACCTTCCCCAATCAGGTGGAAATGGCAACGATGGGCGAGGGCTTTACCTGGGAGACACAGGACCGCCAACGAGACATTGCTGCTGCCCGTGCGGCCTGGGACAAGGCCAAGGCGATGATCATGGACGAGAAGCTCGACATGGTATTGCTCGACGAACTCAACATCGTGTTGCGGTACGACTATCTCGCCCTCGACGAGATCATCGAGACGCTGGAGACGAAACCGCAAATGAAGCATGTCATCATCACCGGCCGTAACGCCAAGGATGAATTGATCGAAATCGCTGATCTCGTCACCGAGATGGAAATGGTCAAACATCCTTTCCGGTCGGGTGTGAAAGCGCAGATCGGGGTGGAATTCTAGGCGACGGCAATGGCGAAGT
>JBHIWX010000044.1:0-32570 GCA_041987205.1 Rhizobiaceae bacterium
GCCGTATCGGGGCCCGGCCTCGATAATGTTACCGCCCAGCGCGGAAACGGGCAGCGGCGCAACGGCCAGATCGGCGAGGATCGCGGCACGCTGGCCGGAGATGTGCGCGCTCTGGAAGGCAATGCGATAGGGCTTGCCCTGCTTTTCCAGCCGCGACAGCCCGGCCTTGCGCCACACGCAGCCTTCCTCCCACACCGAAACGGGCAGAGGCTCCTGTTCGGGCGCGACGCCGCATTTGGCGCAGGCCCAGACGAGCCGCTCCCGGTAGAGCACCTCCGCATCCTCGTCGCCCTTGAACCCGGCATCGCAGGTGATCAGCGCAAGGTCGAGCGAACGCTGGCGCACCTTCTCGATCAGATGCCTGGAATCCTCGACCACGACATTGACGGTCACACCGCAATGGCTCTCGGCGAAACGGCGCAGCATTTCCGGCAGGAAGCGCTCGGCGACATCGTCGGGTGTGCCGAGCCGTACAACGCCGGCAACGTCGGGCGTGATGAAGCGTGACATCATCTCCCGGTTCAATGCCAGAACGCGGCGGGCATGCTCCAGGAGCATCTCGCCTTCATGGGTCAGCGACACCGCGCGTGAATCGCGCACCAGCACCGGCCGGCCGAGAATGTCTTCCAGCTTCTTGATCTGCATGGACACGGCCGAGGGCGTGCGAAACACAGATTCCGCCGCGCCGGCGAAGCTGCCGGTGTCGACGATCGCCGCGAAGGTGCGCAGCAGATCGAGCTCGAGCAGCGGCACCGGGTGGTTGAGTGCGATGTTCATGACATTCTCCCTTGAAGGTTACCGCTGCCCTGGACGGGCACTCTGGCCGGTCACGACCCTCTAAGCACGTTCAATTAATCTGATCTGATGCATCATATCATTTCGTTTGATTGAATCAAGGGAAAGGACGATATCAGGATTGTGAACGCACCGAACCGGCGTTCGCACCTGACCTGGAAGCCCTGAACCTGGAGAAAGATCATGTTGTTCACCGATGCCTTCGTCGACGGCCTGACCCGTTTTCTGACCCATCGTCGCCTGCAGCGCGAACATCGCCATACCATCGACGCCGTCAGCGCCCTGCCCGCCCACATCCGCAAGGACATCGGCTGGCCCGGCGCCTATGAACGCCAGCGCATCTTCCGCCGCTGAGCGGAGCAGGATATGCCGAAATGCTGCAAAAGACGGCGCACGAGCGTGCCGCCAGACTGAAAAGGCCGGGTTTGACCCGGCCTTTTTTTGTCTCGTCCATTCGGTGATGGCGGGCCCTACATCACCTCGCCGATCGAGAAGAACAGCGTCTCGCCGTTGGAATCGTCGACGCCGTCATTGTCGGTAACGGCATAGCCATTGCCTGCCGCGTCGATGGCGAAACCCTCGATCTTGTCGACGACATAGCCGCCGGTCGATTTCAGGTCCGGGATGAAATCGTGGACCTCTTCCTTGTCGACCACGGGAAGGTCACCGCCAAGTCCGGCCGGCACCATCTGCGACAGCGCGATGCGGTAGAGCTTCTTGACCTTCGCAGCCTCGCCGATCTGGTTGTCGCGCTCGATCACATAGACATGGTCGCCATGCACGGTGATTTCCGACAGGCCGATCCAGCCCTTTTCAGGCTTGTCGAGCGGATAGCGCACCGCACCCCACGCCTTGGTCTTCGGCGTGTAGGAGACGAGCTTGACGAAACCCTTCTCGTCGTCGCCCCATTCGCGCTGCACCGCCATCCACAGCGTCAGATCATCGCTGTCTCCGATGGTGGTGATACCCTCGAAGCCGAAGCGCTTCTCCACGGAGGCCAGTTCGGCAGGCAGGCCGATGGTCTGCTTGATCTCGCCCTTCACGTTCACATGGTAGATGGCATGCGGCACGCCACGGTCGGTCCGTCCTTCCGAGGCGAGCCAGAAACCGCCCTTGCCGTCGACCGCGATCCCTTCCAGGTCAAGAAGCTGCGCCGGATGGCCAGCGCGGGTCACCGGCGTGGCCGCGATGATCTTCGCCGGCGCCTCGTTTGCGTCGATGGTGAAGATTGTCGGCTGCATCGCATAGAAGGAATCGTTGACGGCATAGAGGATGCCCGGCTTCTCGGGGTCGGATGCCAGACCCGACATCGCGCCCCAGCCGATCGGCCGGCCGTTATCGTCCATCGAGGAAACGAGCATCGGGTAAGTCGACGGCCTGTCGCCCAGCTCGTAGAGCGTGACATGCGACCGCAGGCCGTTTTCCTCGACTAGATCGGCCTCGTTGGAGACCGCCAGCAGATTGCGCGATGGGATCGCGATCGCGCCTTCCGGCGCAAGCCCCGTCGGCAGCAATTGCACGAATTCCGGATCGCCGCCGGTGTCCCTGTAGACGCCGATCACCGAACCGCGCTCCGACAGAACGAAGATGTAGGTCGCGTCACCAAAGGTCTTGACCTCCAGCCCTTCCGGCTCAACGCCCTTGTTGCCCGAACGCTTCTCCGGATAGTGGCCGGCCATCGCGACCCGGTATTCGAAATCGAGACCGGATTCGTAGAGCACCTTGCCGGACTTGGAGAAGATCGTGAAACCGCGCGACCCGCCCTTGTAGTCGCCCTCATTGGCGATCACGAAGCGGTTGTCGTCGAGCCACTGCACGGCATCGGGCTCGCGCGGCACATTGTCGAGCTTGCCGTCGAAGGTCAGCGCCCCCTCTTCCTCGGTATCGACATTGCTGAGGCCAATCGAGCCCGCGGAGAAATGGCTGACCACGGCACCCGTCTCACCGTTGAGCACGACGATGTAATTGTTCTCCTGAAGGGTAACGACGATCTCGTTGAGGCTGTTGAAGTCGACAAATTCCGGTTCCGGATCGTCGCCGGCCACATCCGCCAGACCGGTTACATCTGCCTTGATCATGCCGGCGCAGTCGGGAACGCCATTGTCGAGCTTGAAGATCGTCACATAGCCGGCCGGCATTTGCGGGATCACGCCGTCGTCCAGATCCTCGTCGCGCTCGTTCTCGATCGCGACCGCCGCCAGCGTGCCGTCAGCGGAAACCGCGACCGAGTCGGGCTGGCCGCCGAGATCGCAGCTTGCCGTAACCTCCTTCGAGGCGATGTTGATGGCGACGAGCTTGCCCGAGGGATGAGAATAGCTCTCCGAGGTATTGACCCCGGCCAGCACCTTGTCGCCCGCGACCGATACCGAGGTCGGCTCGCCGTCGACCGACACGCTGCCCGCCGGTTTCGGCTGGGAGGGATTGGCGATGCCGATGAATCCGATCCGGCCGGCGGGCGAATCCGAATAGATCAGCGCCATGCCATCGCCCGAGACGGTGATGATCTCGGCCGAAGTCTCGGTCTTCTGGTCGACATCGTCCGGGAGGTTGAGATTGACCGGGAAGGACGCGATGCGATTGAACATCGGTTCGGCCTGTGCAGCGCCGGCGCCGAACGCGCCGGTGGCCAGTGCAAGAGCGGAAATGGTCGCTAGTCGTTTCATGAATTGCCTCAAATGCTGGGGAAATCTCGCGGCGCAGTTGAGGCATCCGACATGGCCGGCGCATGAAGCTTTTGCAAAGAAACGATGACGATCAACAGCCTTGCGGCATCGCGCACCGAAGACGCGCTTTTCTCGCCGTTCTGAAGCCGCTAACCTCAGGTAACGTAACGGAATCGCACCGCGACGACGTCGCCGCATGCACGCGGCATTCCGGGGAGGAAAGCCGATGTGCGGGATAGCCGGCATCGTTCGCATCGATGGAGGAACCGCGCTCCCGAAGGCGCGTGGGTCCGATGGCGTGGTTACGGCGATGACCGACGCTATCGTCCATCGCGGACCCGACGAGGATGGCTTCTTCGAGGCGCCTGGCCTTGCCTTCGGCATGCGCCGCCTTTCCATCGTCGGCATCGCGGACGGCTCGCAGCCCTTTGCCAACGAGGCCGGCACCGTCAACACCGTCTACAATGGCGAGTTGTTCGACCATGCCGAACGGCGCGAGGCACTGCGCCAACGCGGCCATCGCCTGAAGACCGCCTGCGACACCGAGATCCTACCGCATCTGTGGGAGGATCATGCCGAGGCGATGTTCGAGACGCTGCGCGGCCAGTTCGCCATCGCCCTGCACGACGCCAGCACCAAGCGCGTCGTCCTCGCCCGCGACCGGTTCGGCATCTGCCCGCTCTACTGGACCGTGCGCAAGACGCCTCAAGGCGCGTTCCTGCTGTTTGCCTCGGAGATAAAGGCGCTGCTCGCCTCCGGTCTCGTGCCGGCCGAACCCGATCTGCGCGGCATCGATCACACCTTCACCTTTTTCGGCCTGCCGGGCCCGATCACCTGCTTCGATGGCATTCGCGCTCTCAAGCCGGGCCATTTCCTGTCGATCCGGCTCTCAGCGGACGGCGGCTCGGCGCAGATCGACGATAAGGCCTGGTTCGAACCCGACTTTCCCGACCGTGGCGACGAAGCGCCCGGCGGCGAACATGCGGTCGAACGCTTTTCGGAGCTGTTCCACCAGGCAGTCGAGCGGCGTCTGCGCGCTGACGTCCCGGTCGTCTCCTATCTGAGCGGCGGCATCGATTCGAGCATCGTGCTTGCCACAGCGAGCGAACTGCGTGGCACGCCGCCACCCGCCTTCACCCTCCAGATAAAGGCCGAGGGGCTGGACGAGCGCGCCAAGGCGGCACAGGTCGCCGATTTCCTCGGTGCGAAGCCGGTCGTCATTCCGGTGTCGACGGCGGAAATCCTCGAAACCTATCCGCGTCTGATCGAGGCCGCCGAATGTCCCGTCTCGGACACGTCCTGCGCCGCGCTGCTGCTGCTCGCCGAGGCCGTGCACGGCCATGGCTACAAGGTCGCGCTGACCGGCGAAGGCTCCGACGAGACCATGGCCGGTTATCCCTGGTTCAAGATCAATCGCGCGCTGGCGCCGCTCGATTCGCTCGGCTTCGGCCCGGCCAACAGCATCAGGCGCCTCGCGGTCAGCGCCTTCGGCCTGCCCAACAATTCGCGCGCTTTCGACCGGCGGGTCTACGACGCCGCCGGAGGCTCCAATGCATGGCTGGAAGTCTACGGCATGGTCAGCCTCGGCAAGGCGCGCGTCTATGGCCCGAAACTCAAGCCGCTGCTGAACGACCATGTCGCCTTCGAGGATCTGGACCTCGATCTCGAACGCATGAAGCGCTGGCATCCGCTCAATCGCTCGCTCCATCTCGGCCAGCGCACGCATCTGCCGGGCCTGCTGCTCTCCATCGCCGGCGACCGCGTCGCCATGCATTCCTCCGTCGAGACCCGCTACCCCTTCCTGGACGAGGACCTGACCGACTATGTCCAAGGGCTCGATCCGGCCTGGAAGCTGCGCGGCTTCAAGGACAAATATCTGCTGCGCCGCGCCGCCGAGAAGGTGCTGCCGAAAGAGATCGCCTGGCGGAAGAAGGCTATGTTCCGCGCGCCCTGGGACGTGCTCGACTCACACGACACCGGCGATTACCTGCAGCCCCTGCTGACCCGCGAGGCGCTCGAGGCGAGCGGCTATTTCGATGCCGACCTCGTGCGCGCCCATCTCGACGCCCTGCCCGCCATGAAGAACAACCGGCGCATCCTGCTGGAGCAGACGCTGGCCAATGTCGTCATGACCCAACTCTGGCATCATATCTTCATCGCCGATCTCGGCGCGCCGGTGGCGCGATTCCCGATGCCCGCCATGGCAGCCTAGGTGAATCCTCACCGCGGCGCATTGACACCCGATCGCTGCATCGATTGACTTGCCGGGAGCACAAACGGGGATAAACGACTGCAATGACTTCGCAAACTGGCAGGGGCCACCGCCTTGCATCAACCATGGCTGTACTGGCCCTGACCGCCACGACCGCTTTCGTGCCTTCAGGCGGAGCGCAGGCCGCCGACATGCCGGAAACCATCGGCCAGTGCACGACGAGCACGATCGCCGAGATCGGTGGCCGGCTCATGGGCGACACCAGTTTCGATTCCGGAACAGCCGTCGCCTTCGCCAATGACGGATGGCAAATCTCCTACGACAAGATCATGCCCATCGTCCGTTCGAAAGTCGGCGACCCGGTAGAGATATGCCTGGTCGAACTGCCGCAGGACTGCCCGCCCGGCGACGATCGCGGCAAAATATACACCACGACGAACCTGCGCACCGGAGAATCCTGGACCCTGCCCGACAGTCAGCACAGTTGCGGCGGCGCCTGAGTTCTCATGGCGAAACGCCCCAGGGCCCTCATCTTCGACGTTTTCGGTACGGTGGTCGACTGGCGCGCCGGCGTGGCGGCGGAGGCAAAGCGGGTCTTCGATGCCAAGTCCATCGAACTCGATCCGTTCGACTTTGCCGATGCATGGCGTGGCGAATACCAGCCCACCATGGGACGCGTGCGCTCCGGCGGCCGCGGCTACGTTCCTCTCGACGATCTGCACCGCGAAAACCTCGACATCGTACTCGAACGTTTCGGTCTGACGGATCGCCTTAGCGAAACCGAGAAAACCGACCTCAACCACGCCTGGGAGAAACTGCCGCCCTGGCCCGATTCCGTGCCCGGCCTGACGCGTCTGAAGCGGGATTTCCTGATCGCGCCCTGCTCCAACGGCTCCGTCGCGCTGATGACGCGGCTGGCGAAATTCGGCGCCCTGCCCTGGGACGCCATCCTCGGCGCGGATGTCGCAAAAAACTACAAGCCGCGCCCAGAAGTCTATGAGGAAAGCTGCCGGGCGCTGCGGCTGGAACCCGCCGAGGTCATGATGGTCGCCGCCCATCCAGACGATCTCGATGCGGCGCAGGCATGCGGCCTGATGACGGCGTTCATTTCGCGACCGCTCGAATTCGGCCCGTCGCGCATCGACGACCCGCAGGCCGACCATCATGTCGGTGCCGAACGCCGCGAGGCATGGAATATTGCCGCCGGGAGCATCGAAATTCTTGCTGAAAACTTAACAACTTAGCCCGGGCAAGTACGCGGGCGCGCTGCGCTTCGAAAAATTCATGCCTGTTGTCGTAAAATTTCATCACACATGTCGTTTTTCAGCTTTTCTTTGGCAATCCACGAGCCTATATGCGGCCTATGAAATGAGCCGCCCCAAATTAACCCTCCACCGGGAAGCGCGGTCGTCCGGAAGCTGTCTCAGGCAGTGACCGGAAAGGACGAACCCGGGAAGCGGCAATGGTGCAAGGCGACTCCGTGTGAACTTCAAGCCTCATGTGGAGACGTTAAAATGAAGAACTTCGCCCGCTTTTTCGCAGCCCGCGGTCAGACCAACATCAACACCCTGTTCGCCCGCCAGCGTCTGGCACGCACCATGCCCGGCGAAACCGGCGCCATGGCCGCCCTGCGCCTGACCGGCATCGGTCTCTAAGTCCGCAGCGACGTCCGAATTGAACGAGGCCCGGTTGCCGGTCAGGCAGCCGGGCCTTTTTCTTTTGACGCAAGCCATTGCTCCGCTGCGTCGAGCGCCGCCGCCAGCCGGTCCGGCGACACCACTAGATCGGCGGCATGCAAATGCGCGCTTGCATCGGGCGGCTCGGCGGCGACGAAGAAATGGCCGTGCCCGCAAATCGTCGACAGCGTAAAGAAGCAGTTCGACGGACCGTCAGCATGCCGCATTTCCAGCACCGCGCCGCCCGCCGACATGAACGCCATGTTGGCGAGACCTGCTCCGTGCGCGCCTGCGATCATTTCCGCTTCGCCCGCCAGGCGCACCTGATCGGCAAACGGAATCCCGTCGAAATCGACCGTCTCGAAGCCATGCGCGCTCAGTACAGCCTCAAGTGCGTCCTCATTGGCAAGCCGCCGCATCCGCGCGTGCCGCCGCGTGACATGCAGGCGGCGTCCCCGCCCGCCCTGCCCCGCACCGAAATGGTCTTTGAGGCGCGCAAAAGCGCGCGGCGCGAAGACGGGATGGTGAAACCCGTTATGGGCCACATGCGTGGGCACGTTCAGCACCTCGACTCGGACAGGCCTGACTTCGGGGTCATAGCGATGCACCGTGATGTCCGGCCATGCGGCGAGGCTTTCGCGCACGAAGGCAAGGTTGTGGACCATGGCCGGCAGCATGAGATCGCCGGCCTGACGCACCGAGCACCACGCCTCCAGCCGGGGAAGCGTGTCGCACAGCCAGTGATAGTAATTGGCGCTCCACCAGTCGCTGACCAGCAGCCTTTCGTCCTCAAGCATGACGGCGTCCTGCCGGGCGCGGCTGAGCGCCCGCGCGATGCGTGCCGAATCGCGCCGGTCCGGCACTTCGCCCAGAGGATAGGATGCCGGCAGGATCCCGTGCCCGTCGATGATCTCGGAGCGCTTGCCGAGCCAGATCTTGTCGAAGCGCTGCAGACGCATCGGCGGCCCGTCATAATGCGTCGGGAAATCGGGAAGGCTGGATTCCGCGCCCTCCACCGCGACCGAGCGGGCGAAATCGACCCTGTAGGCCGCGCCGATGACCGTATCCTGCGGTTCATCGGGGGTGTTCATGCCGCGCCCGTGCGAGGTGCACACCTCCCCCTCCGCATCGGTTGGCCGAACCGCGATGCACGCCGCGAAAATCTATCCTTGCAAATCATGATCATTCTGCGAATGTCGCAATCGGAATAGGCCTTTAGGCTCGATTGCCTTGCTTTGCGGTTGAGGTGGGAACGCGATGGATCAGCGTTCGGTGGTATTCTTTCTTCTGCCAGACTTTTCCATGATCGCGTTCACCAGCGCAATCGAGCCTCTGCGTCTGGCCAACCGGATGCTGGGCAAAGATTACTACACCTGGCGGCTCGCCTCGGTGGACGGGCAGCCCGTCACCGCGTCGAACGGCGTTTCTGTAACGGTCAACACCTCGCTCGATCAGGAACGCCACGATCTGGCCGGCTCGAAGCGCCCGTCCATGATGTTCATGTGTTCCGGCGTCAATGTCGAGCGCAACGAGAACAAGTCGCTCTTCGCCTATCTGCGCGAGACGCGCAATGCCGGCGTCATCGTCGGCGGGCTGTGCACGGCCGCCCATCTGCTCGCTGCCGCCGGCCTGCTAAACGGCAAGCGCTGCGCCATCCACTGGGAAAACCTGCCCGGTTTCTCGGAAAAGTTTCCGACCGCCGACGTCTATGCCGATCTCTACGAGAAAGACGGCAACATCTGGACCTGCGCCGGCGGCACCGCCGCGCTCGACATGATGCTGTCGCTGGTGGGTGAGGACCATGACGAGGAACTGGTCAACCGCGTCTGCGAGCAGGCGCTGACCGACCGCGTGCGCAGCCCGCATGACCGCCAGCGCCTGCCGCTGCGTGCCCGCCTCGGCGTGCAGAACGCCAAGGTGCTGTCGATCATCGAATTCATGGAGGCCAACATCGCCGAGCCGCTGCCGCTGGTCGACATCGCACGCTATGTCGGCCTGTCGCGCCGCCAGATCGAGCGCCTGTTCCAGCAGCACATGGGCCGTTCGCCGGCACGCTACTATCTCGAGGTCCGCCTCGACCGCGCCCGGCACCTGCTCATGCAGTCGACCATTCCCGTGGTCGACGTGGCGATTGCGTGCGGCTTCGTCTCCGCCTCGCATTTCTCCAAATGCTATCGCGAGATGTATGGCAAATCGCCGCTTCAGGAACGCGGCTGACGTCCGGTACTGCCGTTTCTGCGAAGGCTAGTTCGAGCGCTTGCCGCCCTGAGGACGGGTCGCGCCATACTGCATCCGGACGTCGCCACTGACTTTGACGCAAGTCGTCGTGCCAGGCAGGTAGTACCAGCCCGGCCCATAGGCGTCGCAGGGTTGCATTTCGCTTGCCGGTTCGGGTTCGACATAAATCGGTTCGTCGGCCATGGCGCCGGACGCGCTGACGAGCAGCGTCAAGCCAATCGACAGGAAGAACTTCACCGGCACCTTGCGATCACTCCCTTTGACCTTTCGCGGGTCCGCGCATTCGCTTCGATCGTCCCTGCCTCGCAGGTCCGCGACAAGCTGATCGCACGATAGCTATTGCCTGATCCAGGCGCAATTGCGACCTGCCCCGGCATCAGCCGGTCAGCGCCACTCCATGTCCCGCATGCGCTCCTGCCAGAGTTTCTCGCCGATCAGGCAGTCGACCTTGGGCCGGCCTTCGGCCTGCGCCAGTCGAAAGCCGGCCGGCACCACTTTCGGGAATCGTCCGGCGATTTCCAGCACCAGCTTGCGCCGCACGGCCTGCGGAAAATCGGCCCAGTCACGCACCGGGATGACAAAGGCACCCGTCCCGCCGATAACGCAATCGGTGTAGTATTCGTCCAGATTCTCGATGCCGAAACCGAAGGTCGAGGTACGCACCAGCAGCGGCAGACCGTTGATCACAATGCCCTGGTTCACCAGTGCGTCGCGGGTCGGCTCGATCGGCAAGCCCTGATTGTTGGGGCCGTCGCCGGACACGTCGACGACCCGGCGAATCCCCCGCCACGACGAGGTGCCGAACAGTTCCTGCGAGCGCGTCAGCGCGCCGGAGATAGAGGTGCGACTTAGGCGCTGCGGCCTGAGCTCCGCAAGCCGCGCGGCGAAGGCATGGGCCGATTCCTTGCTGTCGATCAGGCTCCAGGGCACCTCGACACGCGTGATGTGCTCGCCCGCCCAGACCAGATAGGTGACCGCGATGCGCCCGACCCCGCCGCCCAGAATGGCCGTGATGACCTCCTCGGAGCGAAACGCAGCGACATAGCCGTCGCGCTGGATGATCTGCTCGTCGTAATCCATCGAGCGCGAGGCATCGACGGCGAGTACCAGTTCCAGGTCAACGAGGTTTTCCTGCGCCTGGGCCACACGGCCCGCCGCGAGCACGGCCAGAAGCGTTGCCGCAATATGGAAGCAGAATGCGGCCAGGCCGAGCCGGCGATTTCCAGACGATCCCTGCATGTCGGTTCCTGCCTGGTCCTGTCTGTCGAATGCCGAAAATGATACTCCCAGACGCCCGACACGCAATCGGCATCACGCCGAAGTGAGGGGATTACTCGCGGCGCCGTGCGACGAGCACGTTCTGGACCGGCGTTTCGCCGCGATAGGAAAGGTCGGGCCGGTCGGCCAGCCAGAGTTGCGTCGAGCCGCCGCCATCAAGCGCCAGCGCCGCGTCGCAGCTGAAAAAGCCGCCCTCGCCTTTCCCGCGCATCAGCCAGCCGGCCTCGTAGAGGCTCACGCCCACGCGCGTCACCACCGCCAGAAGAATATCCCCGTCCGGCAGCAGGCAGAGGATCGAGCGTTTGCGCAACTGCCCGAGATTGGTGTTCATCGCCCATTTGCCGCCGGGCTCGATCAGCATCGGCTTGGATTGCAGGGCATTCTCGACCCCGTCCGGCAAGCCCGCCGAACTGGCACGCAGACTCGGCCGCCCGTCCTTGATCGCGATAATGCCGCCTGTCGATGCCCAGGCCTGCGAACGGTCCTTGCCGTCCAGTCGCAGCAATCCGACGGGAAACAGGTTCCCGTTTTCCTTTTCGCCGAAGAAACCGCCATTGATCGCGACGACCGCCCCTTGCCGTTCGCCGGCGGCATCGACCCGCTCCCCCTTCGGGCCGGCCTGCGGCACGATGGAGAAGGCGAACCTTGCCGGATCGAGCCGGATCGCCGTGACGGTCTGGCCGGACGTGGCGATGGCGACCATCAGCCTGAACCCGGCCTCCGCTTCGACCCACTCGGCAGCGGCGAGTGCATCGCGCATGGCCCGCGTGTGTTCCGGCACCTCGTCTTCGATCGATGAAATTGCCGGCTCCTGCGCGGCTGCAGGCACCGCGCTTGCGACCGGCAGTAAAAGCAGGATCGCGACGATCATCCGGAGCAAGGCAGAATTCAATGCTTCATTCCCGTTTCGCCCCAAACCCGCATATCGTCCCCCCCCGGCAGATATCGTCCATTGCAGGGCAGCCATCAGTTTCCGACGGTGGAACCCGCGCCGCAAGTCTCTATGTTAGCGATGAGGCATTAAAGGTCCTCGACGACAGCAATTGCCGCAGGTCCTCAACGATACGTCCCGCCAGCACCGGCGAAAGGCCGCCCCGACGATGCACCATGATCGCCCGGCCCCACGTTTCCATGCCGACACGGCGGCCGAAACGCTCGCCCTTCTCGAAACCGATTCGTCCGGTCTTTCCCCGGATGAGGCCGCCGGCCGCCTGAGCCAGCATGGTCCGAACCGGCTGCCCGAGCCACCCGGCCGCGGCCCGATCACCCGCTTCCTGGCCCAGTTCCACAACATCCTGATCTATGTCCTGCTCGCCGCGGCCTCGGTCACAGCCATGCTCGGCCATTTCGTCGACACGGGCGTCATCCTCGCCGTTGTGATCGTCAACGGCGTCATCGGCTTCATCCAGGAAGGCCGCGCCGAACAGGCGATGGAGGCGATCCGCCAGATGCTGGCGCCGCACTCCTCCGTGCTGCGCGGCGGCGCGCGTCGGACGATCGATGCCGCCGAGGTGGTGCCGGGCGACATCGTCCTGCTGGAGGCCGGCGAGAAGGTGCCCGCCGACCTGAGGCTGATAGAGACGCGCGGCCTGCGCATCGAGGAAGCGATCCTGACCGGCGAATCCGTGCCGGTCGACAAAGCCGTTTCACCCGTCGTCGCCGACGCCCCGCTCGGCGACCGCACCTGCATGGCGTTTTCCGGCACGCTCGTCGTTGCCGGCACCGGGCGCGGCGTCGCCGTGGCCACGGGAGCCGAGACCGAGATCGGCCGCATCAGCGGCATGCTGTCCTCCGTCGAAACGCTGACGACACCGTTGGTCGAGCAGATGGACGGCTTCGCGCGCTGGCTTACCATCCTCATCCTTCTGATCGCCGCCCTGCTGCTCGCCTTCGGCTTCTATGTCGGCCACATGCCCTTTTCGGAACTGTTCATGACCGTGGTCAGCCTGTCGGTCGCGGCCATTCCCGAGGGCCTGCCGGCCGTGATGACGATCACGCTCGCCGTCGGCGTCAAGGCGATGGCAAGGCGCAACGCCATCGTGCGCCGCCTGCCGGCCATCGAGGCGATCGGCTCAGTCTCGGTGATCTGCACCGACAAGACCGGCACGCTGACCCGCAATGAGATGATGGTCGCCAGCATCGCCACGCCCGGCCGTGACTATTCGGTGAGCGGCGAAGGTTACGCGCCAAGCGGCGCCATTCATTTCGACGACGAAGCCATCGACCCCGGCGAGCATGACCACCTTGTTGAGCTCGCCCGCACGGCGGCGCTGTGCAACGATTCCGAACTGCACGCCCACGAACAAGACTGGCGCGTCGAGGGCGACCCGATGGAAGGCGCGCTGATGGCGCTTGCCGGCAAGATCGCCGGCGCCGGCGCCTTCGGCGGCGCGGCGCGTCTCGACGCAATCCCCTTCGACGCCGCCCACCGCTACATGGCGGTGCTGCACCGCGACCGCGCAGGCAAGGTCTGGGTCGACGTCAAGGGCGCGCCGGAACGCGTCCTGTCGATGTGTTCGCACCAGCGCGCCGCCAATGGCGGCACCGGCGCGATCGACCATGAGCACTGGCACCACCGCATCGAGGCGATCGCCGAACGCGGACAGCGCGTACTGGCGCTGGCGACGCGGGAGGTCGGAACGGACGCGCAGGCACTGGACACGTCTGAACTGGATGGCGGGCTTGTCTTCGTCGGCCTGGTCGGCCTGATCGACCCGCCCCGCCCCGAAGCGGTCACGGCGATCGCAGAATGCCGCAACGCCGGTATCCGCGTGAAAATGATCACCGGCGACCATGCCGGCACTGCCGCCGCGATCGGCCGCGAGATCGGCCTGCAGAACCCGGACGACGTGCTGACCGGCGCCGATCTCGACAACATGGATGATGCCGAGCTCGCCGCCAGGGTGGTCGAGACCGACATCTATGCCCGCACCAGCCCGCAACACAAACTGCGCCTCGTCACGGCGTTGCAGGCGCACGGCCTGTCCGTCGCGATGACCGGCGACGGCGTCAACGACGCGCCGGCGCTCAAGCGCGCGGACGCCGGCATCGCCATGGGCATGAAGGGCAGCGAGGCCGCCAAGGAAGCCGCCGACCTGGTGCTCGCCGACGACAATTTCACCTCCATCGCCTCGGCCGTGCGCGAGGGGCGCACCGTCTACGACAACATCCGGAAGGTGATCTCCTGGACCCTGCCGACCAATGCCGGCGAGGCCATGACCATCATCGCCGCGCTGTTCTTCAACCTGGCGCTGCCGGTCACCGCCGTGCAGATCCTGTGGGTCAATCTGGTCACAGCGGCGACGCTCGGCATCGCGCTGGCCTTCGAGCCTACCGAGGAAGACACCATGCGCCGCCCGCCCCGGCCCAGAAACGCACCGCTGCTCGGCGGTAATCTCGTCTGGCAGATCGTCTTCGTCTCCTCCCTGTTCCTGATCGCCACGCTCGGCGTCTACGCGTATGCGGCAGACAAGGGCCATCCGCCGGAACTGGCTCGCACCATGGCGCTCAACACACTGGTCGTGCTGGAGATTTTCCACCTGTTCTTCGTGCGCAACATCTACGGCACGTCGCTGACATGGAAGGCCGTGCGCGGCACGCCGATTGTCTGGGTAACCGTGCTCACCACCACGGCGGCGCAATTCGCCGTCACCTACTGGCCGCCACTTCAGAGAGTGTTCGGCACGAGCGCCGTGCCGTTCTTCGACGGTCTCGTCATCGTCGGCGTCGGCCTGACCATCTTCGCCATCACCGAGGTTGAGAAACAGGCCCGCCTGGCCATCCGGCGCACGCGTAGGTAGTCGATTCAGCTTCTCGGCTTCAGGTTTTCGGGATCGTAGAGCGGCTGGTAGCCGACGCCGGCGACTTTCACCGGATAGCGCTCACCGAAATATTCGATCTCGAGTTCCTTGCCGATTTCGCACCAGTCGTGCGGCAGATAGCCGAGCGCGATGTTCTTGCCGATGGTCGGACCGAATGCCATCGAGGTTGTGAAGGAGCGCCTTCCCTCGCTGTCGACCAGCGTCTCGCCCGTCGCCGGGTCGAGGATCGGGCAGATGCCAACGGGATAGCGCGCCACGCCCTTTGAATCGACATTGTCTTCCACGGTCAGCGTGCACAGCGTCGCCGGCTGATTCGGCCGGACGCGGTATTCCAGATGCTTCGCCTTGCCCCGGAAATCGGCTTCCTTGACCTTGGGCCGCGCCAGATCTGCCTCGTAGAGATTGTACTCGGTCAGCAGGTCGGCATTCTGCAGGCGCAGGCTTTTCTCCATGCGCCGTGAATTGGCATAGGTCTCGACGCCGAAGGCCATGACGCCGGTCTCGCGCAGCGCATCCCACACGGCGAGCCCGTCCTCGTAGCGCATGTGCAGTTCCCAGCCCTGCTCGCCGACATAGGACAGGCGGAAGGCGGTGACGTCCTTGCCGGCGATGGTCACCGGCTTGATCGCCGCGAAGGGGAAGTTCTCCGGATCGAGTCCGGCCGGATCGGCCACCACCTGCTTCAGCGTCTCGCGCGCATTCGGCCCCCAGATGCCGACGGTGACAAAGTCGTTCGAAACGTCGGTGACGGTGACGTCGTAGCCGCGCTCCTGCGCCACGCGTTTCATGTAGCTGAAGTCGCGCGGGCCGGCATCGGCGCCATCGATCACCCGGCAGCGATCTTCCATGCGGATGACGGTCAGGTCGGCGCGCACCATACCCTCGTCGTCGAGAAAATGCGTGTAGATGCCCTTGCCGATCATGGTGTCGCCGCCGATCTTGGCCGCACACAGCCATTCCATCATGGCAACATGGTCCGGGCCTTCGACATCGTAGATCGCGAAATGCGACAGGTTCACGATGCCCACATTCTCGCTCATCTCCAGATGTTCGGCATTGGAGACGCGCCAGAAATGGCGGTTGTCCCATTCATTGGCGCGTTCTGGCACGCGGTTGCCGAACTTCTCCAGCAGGTGCTCGTTGGCGGCATAGCCATGGGCGCGTTCCCAGCCGCCGAGTTCCATGAAATACCCGCCCAGTTCCTTTTCGCGCTCCCAGAACGGCGAACGGCGCACATTACGGCCCTTGGAGAAGGGTTCGCGCGGATGCACCGCCGGATTGTAGATCTTCATCGCCGTCTCGGTGCAGCGATCCCAGATATGCTGCTCCTCCGTCTGGTGCGGATAGAAACGCGCATAGTCGATCGCGTGATGGTCGATCGAGGTGCGCCCGTCCGTCATCCAGTCCGCGACGAGCTTGGCCATGCCAGGGGCATCCTTGACCCAGATGGCTACCGCGTACCACAGCCCGCGCACCTTCTGGCTTTCGCCGATGGACGGTCCGCCATCGGTCGTCACCTGCAGCAGCCCGTTGAAGGAATGGCGCTCATTGTAGCCCAGCTCGCCCAGGATCGGCGTCAGCTCCATGGCGCGTTCCAGCGGCTCCAGGATCTGCTCCATGTCGAGGTCGCGCTGCGAGGGAGACACCCTCGCTTCTTCCTTGGAGAGGAGATCGCGCGGATGGCACAGGCGCGGGTTCGTCTCCTCGTAATAGCCCCACTCGATCTGGCCGCCCTCGGTCGTCTTCGGATCGCCCGTATCGCGCATATAGGCGGAATTGCCCTGGTCGCGCATCAGCGGCCAGCCGATCTCCTTGCCGGTGCCCTCGAATTCCCTGTAGGGCCCGAAGAAGGTCAACGGATGGTCGACCGGCATGACCGGCAAATCCTCGCCCGCCATCTCAGCGATCAGTCGCCCCCACAGGCCCGTGCAGACCACGACGCGGTCGGCCATGATGGTGCCGCGCGAGGTGACCACGCCCTTGATCTCGCCGCCCTCGATGATCAGATCCGTCGCCGCCGTGTTGGCGAAGACCTTGAGCTTGCCCGCCGCTTCCGCCATGTCGACCAGCTTGCCAGCGACCGTCTGCGAACGCGGCACGACAAGCCCGGCATCGGGGTCGAACAAGCCGCCCTGTACGAGGCTCTCCTCGATCAGCGGGAATTTTTCCTTGATCTCGGCGGCGCCGACCAGCCGCGCGCGTGTGCCGAAGGCCTTGCCCGAGGCGACCTTGCGCTTGATCTCGTTCATGCGCCCGTCATCGCCGACGCGCGCGACTTCCAGTCCGCCAACCTTGGCGTAATGGCCAAGCTTTTCGTAGAAGTCGACCGAATAGAGCGTCGTCCAGCACGACAGGAAATCGTGGCTGGTCGCGTAGCAGAAATCGGAGGCATGCGAGGTCGAGCCGATATCGGTCGGGATCGCGCTCATGTCGATGCCGACAATATCGTCCCAGCCACGCTCGACCAGATGATGGGCGACCGACGCCCCGACAATGCCGCCGAGCCCGACGATGACGACGCGTGCGCGATCAGGAAATTTCGACATGACAGCCTCTGATAAGGGAACCCGAATATTCGGGGCACCTTATGGCGCAAGCGACAATGCCGTTATTTCAGGTGCGACACGTCGCGGCGCGGCGTCATCCGGTCAGGTCGGAGCTAGTTCCCGTCGAGGAGACCTTTGGAAAGCGATGCCGGCAAGTGGTTTTCCTGGTCAAATCTGAGCAAGCCCAGGGCACTCCCTTCGGCATCCGCATCGCCCCGGTCACAGAGGTCTGAGATCACATTCGCCTTGTCGTCCAGATACCGCCTTACCCGAAGCCGGTTCGCGTGGTAGAAAACGTGCCCGCCGATCGTGGCCAATTCCTTCATGTCGCGGGCCCAATCGGGGCTAAGGTTAGTGGCATGGTAGTGCGTGGCACTAAAATCGTGCCTGTCTGTTCGCGCCTCCAATATATCGCAGGCAATTGCGACGGACCTTTTCCATCCTGCAGGATCGCGCCAAGCTTTTCTTCTCTCGGCTTCGCAATACCACGAGAACTGGCACACTGAACCCCGCTTCTTCAGTGCAACATCACAGAGGCTCTGATAGCTGTCCTGCGTCTCGAAACGGTTCAATACGACATGACCAACTGCAAGTTGCCCTTCGATACTTTCGGTGCCAGCTTCATAGTAGATCGTTGCCGAAAGGCAATACAGTTCGCTTTCTGCCCTCTCATCGGCCCAAGCATCTGCCAGAAACAAAAGACCTCCCCAAGCCAGCACTCCGGCCAACCACTTCAGCCACAGCCAGCTACGCATTTCATGTAACTCGAATAGGCATAACCCGAACGGGTTCCAAGATGGAATTCAAGCCAGTCACTATTGATACCCTTACCTCTGACCCTTGTACCTGCTGGAAGAACTCCGAATTGCCTGGATTGCGAATTGGTGCCCTCGAAGTACTCGGCCGGCGCAATCGTTTCGAAAACCGAATACTCGCCAAGCGGCCGAAAAATCAGGTCCGGCCTAGCCCCGGACAGTTTCGAGTTACGCTTGTAAATCGGATCGAAAATCCTGATCCAAGAGTACAAGGCAAATCGGGTATTTGGAAACTTCTGTATGATTTCCCAATCGATACGGTTTTCGTTCTTCCTCCCGTATAAGTGCCTGTGGGCCACAGCGATCCAGTTGAGCGCATTATCAAGCGCGTTGCCTTCAGGAAACATGCGTTCCATCTTCTCAGCTACGACTTCGGCCTGGAACACAGCCCCTGTGGAATTCGTTAGCGCATAGACCTGCTCGGCCATCGCGTCGTCGACAAGGTGATGATCAGGGTCGATCCGGACCATTCGATCCACAACTTCACCAACCTTTTCAGGTAGAATATCCTTGTAATATCGAATTTCAAGATAGAGGTATTTTTGGATTAAATCTGTATCACTTATTCCATCTATTATGTCATCAACCAGAGCTACAGCCTGCCGAGCATCAAAATGCTTGTTTGCATATTTCGAAACAAATCTCATATATTTTTCTCTAGTTTCCTTTGAACTCAAATCGCTTTCATTTATATTCTTATGAAGCTCCTTGAGTTCGATGGATGCAACGTAGATGTAAGCCAATTCTTGGAGATTCCTGTCGATATTCCTGGCTTCATCATTTGTGAGATTAAAGCCGAGCTTCAGTTCGCCCTTGATGGTCTCCGAATCCGTCACACCACTGAAATAGGAAACATCAAAACCGGATCTCTCAAAGTACTCCTTTGCGATATCTATTGCATTTCCATAATTCATTCTTCTGTATTGCTCCCTTGCAACAATATAGTAGAATAAAACATCGGAATGCGTAACAGATAGTTTTCTCAAAAAATAATTCTGTGTTTTATTATCAGACAACTCAAATATTTTGAGCATAAGCTGCTTGCAGGCATCGTAATAATCCGCGTGAAAATAACTTCCTCCCGCAAAAGCTTGAAGCAGGTGGCTTGCCGCCTCGTTGAAATCGCCAAGGTTGAAAAATGCCCATGCGGCCCAAAATAGCGCATCGTCATGGTGTCGCGAGCCGCGATGATTTTCGATCACATCGTTAAGTGCCAAAAGCGCAGTTGCAATGCCGGCCTCAAAATCGGGATACAACTCCCTTAACAAGGCATCCGGATTGAAATCGGGGTTATTACCCAAGAGATACGCCTGAAAATCCCTTGCCCGCCTTTCGAAGAATTCGGAAAGAACCTCATAGCCAAGGGCATAGTGGAACAGCCCATCGAGCTGGGGTATTATATTTGTGTCGACCGCTGCTTTGAAATCCCCGGTCGCATAGTGCGCAAGCGCAATAAAGGGGTCATCCGGGTATTTCTTGATGGCATGGAGAAGGTTATTTCTGACTGTTGTGTAACTTGTACCCTCTATGTACAAGCCCAGATAGGAATGCATACCTACCCCCAACCGATTGATCGTGGACCTGGGAAGGAAGGGGAATATCCTGGAATTGTACTGGCTGACTCCGTCGAGATAATCACCCACCCAATCCACTACGGACAGTTCTCCGCTCTCTCGGGCGAAAGCACGCAGGACAAGCGCGAAGTCTTTCCACATACTCAGATTGTCGGGTTGGCTGTTTTTGTATTTTCCAATCCTTTCCAACTTGACCAGCTCCAGAAGGGCGTCTTCATACCGCCCTTCTTCCGTAAGTGAGGTTATGACGTATTCGTGCGTTTTCGGCTCATAGGGACGAAAATTGTTCTTTTTTAAAACATTGTCGTAAATATCGACAATTCCTCCGTAATCCTTCTTGTCGTCCTCATTCCAACTGTATTTTTCCGCCTGCTTCTTGAACTCGCTGGCGATAGCCTCTGCAACCGAGTCCATTTTCTCGTTGAAGTGGCAATTCACGGTGACGTCGCCCCTCGCTTCGATCGCATCAAGGTTACAAAACCGTGTTTGCGCCGACGCGCCCTTCCATGACAACACGGCAAAACACAAGACACACACAAGAATCCGCAACATGATCACTTGCCGATCTCGCAATTCACGCTCACCCCGCCGCCACTTTCCACATCCTTTAGATTACATGCCTCAATACCCGCCCCTCCCCCACCAGCAGGCCTTGACTCGACCTGCTCACCCGCCTTCACAGGATGTTGGAAATAGAGCAGGGCACCGGAGCCGATAATATATATGAACAGCAATATTACTTTTAATAAAGAATCCCTCGACTTCGTCTTATGCATTTGATACTTCGAAAATAAATAAATAATGACAAAAAATACTGAAGCGATCAGTGCATAAATGTTGTTTATATATTCAACATACTTCATCACATCACCAATAAAAGCGGACCAATAAACACCTGTTTAGTAATTATGAGAATGTAAAGGATATGAAATAACCAGTAATGTGTCAAACTCACCGGAATGTACGATCGACAACAGCTGTCTTTCATTGCCGATCGTTGGAATACCACTTTCCCACCCGTCGGCTTGATAACACCCGACGGACAGGCTTCCGGCCAGCGACCGAGATGGCGCGCGAAGCTTTTCAGCCTGAACATTTCCAACCATTCGGCCTGCACCTGCTGACCGGACCGAGCGCTTCGGAGAAATTCGCCAACGTCATCGAGGCCTATCTTAGCCATCGCACCGAGCCGGTGATGCTGGTGGCACGGAGGCGCTGAAATCTAGGGCGTTGCGGTGGTCGCCATATGCCCCACCGCCAGCCCGATACGAAACCCACCGATCCGGGCCGACAGCCAGTCATGGCCGGGCACCGGCCCCATGAAGGGTTCATGGCCGACGCCTTTGAGCATGTTGCGCGGCCGCACCCCGGCCCAGCGTTCCAGGATTGGCGCACCGCGCAGCTCTGGCGCCAGTTCCAGAGCACGGTTGTAAAACGCCATGTCGCCCGTATCGAAGCTCGCAGGATCGTCCCATGCGTCGCGGGCAGTCGAACCAATGGCGACGCGGTTGCCCGCCTGCGGCACGACATAGGTGCCGTCGGCATAGAGGATTGGCAGATCGTCGCCATGTTCGTGTTCGACCAGCACGGCCTGCCCCTTCACACCGCGTCCAATGGCGCCGCCAAGGTCACCCGCCATACCGGCCATGAAGGGCTGCAGCAGATCGTAGGAACGCCAGCCCGCCGCAACGACGATTTCGCCGGCGCTGATCGCATCGCCATTGGCGAGCACCGCCCTGCCCGGTTCCAGCCGTGCCACCTCAACACCCTCACGAAGCTCTCCCTTCGCAGTGACGAAGACCTTGAGCGCCGCGAGATAGGCGCGCGGATCGATCCGCGCTGACAGATCGTCATGCTGCAGGCCGAACGGCGCCTGCTTGGCATCGGGCCAACCGTCATTCCGGGCCGATGAAGCATGCGCGAGCGTGAACTGCCCGCCCCAGAATTTACGCGCGCCCGTACTGCGCCTGTCGATGATCGCCAGCGTGTTCTCGTGCGTGATCGGAATGAGCCGGCCGCAGCGCCGGTAGCCGCAATCCATGCCGGTATCGGCCTCGAGCGCGGCGACCGCCTCCGGCAGGCTCGTCAGCGCATCGAACTGGAACTGCTTCCTGGCGTTCCACCGGTCCGGCATGTGCGGCATCAGCGCGCCGAGAAAGCCGCCCGAAGCGCCGGCGCCCACATGATCGCGCTCCAGCACCAGCACGCTCTTTCCCGCAAGAATCGCGTGACGTGCCGCCCACAGCCCGAACACGCCGGCGCCGATGACCAGCACATCGGGTGCGTTTTGCCCTTGATTCATTTTATTCGGCAGCGGATTCATGATCTCAGGAGATAGCGCCAAATGCCGAAAGACAAAAGCAAATCCGCCACACCGGAAGTGGCCCCGCTCGACTGGATCGACGGCTCGATCCCCTGGTCGCCGCGCTTTGCCGACACCTATTACTCCAGGGCCGGCGGCCTTGCGGAAACCGGCCACGTCTTCATCGCGGGCAACGATTTGCCGGCCCGTTGGCCCGGCATGCGGGACTGTCTCATCGCCGAACTGGGTTTCGGTACCGGCCTGAACTTTCTTGAAACGGTGCGCCAGTGGCAACAAACGGCCAGCACAGGCGCAAGGCTGCGCTTCATCTCCTTCGAGCGCTACCCCCTGCCCGCCGCGGACATGGAGAAGGCGCTGTCGCGCTGGCCGGAACTGGGGGTTATCGCGAACCGGCTGGTGGCGGTATGGGAGCCGGAGACGGCAACCGTGCATACCGAATTCACCCGTGACGTGGAACTGACCGTGTTCATGGGCGATGCCGCCGCGATCCTGCCGCAGCAAGATTTCGAGGCGAATGCCTGGTATCTCGACGGCTTCGCCCCTTCGCGCAATCCCGATCTGTGGTCGGCCGATCTACTGAAGCAGGTTTTTGCCCGCACCGCACCGGGCGGCAGCTTTGCCACCTACACCGCCGCCGGCCAGGTCCGTCGCGACCTTCAGACGGCCGGCTTCGACGTCGAGAGGCGGCAGGGCTTTGCGGGCAAACGCGAAATGCTGGCGGGAAGACGGCCGGCTTGATTCCGGCATAGCGCTTGAACTTGTCTACCGGGAACGAACGGTACGTCCAGCTTGCGGTTGCGAAACGGAATGGATCGTCGGGTCAGGCCCGACGATGAGGATGGCGCTTGAGATTCAGTTTTATAGCTGCAGCATCGCCGGAATGCAGATTTCCTCTTCATCGCCGATATGACGGATGAACAGCGCGTCCAGTCGTTCGGCTGCCGGCAACAGCCGGTCCGCGCCGACAAGCCATGCCTCGCGCATCTCCCGGTCCGAGCCTTCCGGCGAGACCGGAAAGCCGCGCACCGCCGCTTCCAGATCGTCCAGCACTTCCGCCAGCACCTTGTGGTCGCCATCGAGCATTTCCAGCGGATGCTCGAGCTGCGGGAAAATCCGCAGGAAGGCCGGAAAGAAATGATGATCCTCGATATGGTGATGCCCGTGTGCGTGGTGGACGAGTTGCCCGCCAAGTCCGGCGATGCGCGGCGCCAGCGCCCGCATCTGCCCGGCATCGTCGAGGTCGTGAAACTGCTTCAGCCAGGTCGGCAGCGTTGCCGAAGCGTTGAGTAGGCTTTCATGGATTTGCGTCCAGAACTCGGCCTCTCCGCGGAATTTCGGATTGCCGGGCCACGCCTCGCGCGGCACGTCGAACATTGCCGCGCGCAACGGCGCGGCGATCTGCGTGCGCTGCTCGACATGGATTTCGGGATGGTCATAGGTGAAGCCGTCGGAAATAGAATTGCCTTGCATATGAGATAGATAGTTCAACGTACTCGTAAGGCAATCGACCAACCAACATAATTGAGTCGCAAACCTCGGATTCTCCCGGAACGCAACAGCGGCCTACTTCCTCCACGAGAAGCGGGGCAAATGTTCTCGGCCTTTTCTCACATCTTCAGCCGCAAGCTTGGTTTGCTCCCTGACTTCCTTGAAGAAAAGAGGTGAGCCCTCGACATAATACAAAACCCCTCTACCAAAGCTATACGAAAACATCATTGCCGATATTGAAAATATAAACGAAAAAATACTTAATATTGCTGTCACAAAAAGAAAGATAAATACCAAAGCTGCGACACCCAGCAAAAAGCTATTTGCACCATCTTCATTCATATATTGCTCGAAGGGAGCAATCAGAAGCCAATAGACAAAGAAGAGCGCGATGGCTAACGCCAAAAACCTCCAACTCGGCATGCCCTTTCCACCCCAAAAAGCTGTGGCCCCGAGGTGTCGATTCGGCGCCTCCGTCTCCCTGCAGGAGTTTGTCCTATAACACGCCCAAGGAGCGGCAAGGGGGAAGCGGGTCTACTTCCCCTTCGCCAGTGCCTTGGCCTGCCCGACCCAGTCGTCGCGCTCGATACGGCCCTTGAAGTTCAGATGGTCGTCCATCCAGCTCCGCTCAGCTTTCTTCCACTTCGCCACTTGCGCGAAGGTGTAGATGCCGAGGCCGTTGAGCTTCTTCTCCAGCACCGGCCCGACGCCCGAAATGAGCTTCAGATCGTCAGGCTTGGCCGGCTTTTTCACCTTCGGCGGCTGACTGTCCCTGGCGCCGATCGCCTTGCGCGCTTCGGCGGGCGAGGAAGCGGTCTTGGTCGACCGTGTCGACGTGCCTTTCGCGCTCTCCGCCTTGGGCTTTGCGCCGCCCGTCGTGCCCGGCTTGACATTCGTGCTCGCCGCCTGGCGGCCACCGCCAGCCTGCGCCTGCACCTTCCTGGGGTCGGAATCGCCCGGCTCGCGCATGCTCGTCTTCGAAGGTTCGGCCGCCGCCGACTTCCGTGTCCGGCTGGTGGTCGTGGCACCCTTGGCCGCACCCTTCTGAGCGCCAACGCGCTTGGTGTTGTCAAGCGAAGCCTTTTTTGACGCATCCTGCTTCTTCGGACGGTCGAAGCTGATCACCGGCTCCATCTTCTCGAGCTGGTCGTCGTCCAGCCAGCACAGGCTGTGATGCCCGTTGCCGAGATTCTTCAGCGGCGGTAGCTCGGTCTCGCACTTGTTGCCGGGCACTTCCGATTTCCAGCGGCAGCGCGTCTGGAACGGACAGCCCGGCGGCGGGTTGAGCGCCGAGGGAATGTCGCCTTCCAGCACGATGTGCTTCTTCTTGACCGACGTATCGGCGATCGGGATCGCCGACAGGAGCGCCTCCGTATAGGGGTGGTAGGGCGGCGAGAAGATCTGCTCCGTCGTGCCCTGCTCCACGATATGGCCGAGATACATCACCACCACCCGGTCGGCGAGATAGCGCACCACCGACAGGTCGTGGCTGATGAACAGCATGGTCGTCTTGGACTCGCGCTGGATGTCCATCAGCAGTTCGGTCACGGCCGCCTGCACCGACACGTCGAGCGCGGAGACCGGCTCGTCGGCGACAACCACTTTCGGCCGGCCGGCGAAGGCGCGCGCCACGCCGATGCGCTGCTTCTGGCCGCCCGACAATTGCCGGGGCATGCGGGTCGCGAAGGCGCGCGGCAGCTTCACCAGGTCGAGCAGGCCCAGCATGGTCTCGTGGCGCTCGTTCTGGCTTGAACCGATCTTGAACTTTTCCAGCGTGCGGATGATCTGCGATCCCACCGAATGGCTCGGATTGAGCGTGTCGAACGGGTTCTGGAACACCATCTGGATCGATGAGATCGTGTCGACCGACCGGTTCTCGATCGGCACGTCCTCGATCTCGGTATTGCCGAGCACCACCTCGCCGGAAGACGCCGTTTCGAGCCCGAGCAGCACCTTGGCGAGCGTCGACTTTCCGCAGCCCGATTCACCGACGATCGCCACCGTCTCGGCCTCGCGCGCATCAAACGTGATGCTCTCGTTCGCCTTGACCGTGCGCGTCTCCGAGCCGCCGAAAATCGCATTGGCGGCGACGTGGTAGTATTTCTTCAGATCATCGATCCTGAGCACGGTCGGCCCCGGCTCGACCGGCGGCTTGGCGACCGCCGCCCCTTCCGGCAGCGCGCTCCAGTCGAGATTGTCGAAGCGCACGCAGCGTGAGCGATGCTCCTTGTGGCCCTTCACCTTGATCATCGGGATTTCGGCCGCATTGCAAACGCCGTCGACGAAGTGCTGGCAGCGCGGTCCGAAATTGCAGCCCTTCGGCCGCTCCTGCGGCAGCGGCAACTGCCCGGGAATGGCGATCAGCGGATGCTCGTTCTTGTCGGCACCGGGCAGCGGGATGGAGCGGAACAGCCCCTGCGTATAGGGATGGCGCATGCGGTCGAACACGTCGTCGACCTTGCCGGTCTCCACCGCCTCGCCCGAATACATCACGGTAATCCTGTCGCACGTCTCCAGGATCAGGCCGAGATTGTGCGAGATGAACAGCATCGACGTGCCGAACTGCTTGCCCAGATCCTTGACCAGCTCGACAATGCCCGCCTCGACGGTGACGTCGAGCGCCGTCGTCGGCTCGTCGAGCAGCAGCAGCGCCGGTTTCGACAATAGCGCCATGGCAATGACGACGCGCTGTTGCTGACCACCCGACAATTGGTGCGGAAAGGAATTCATCATCCGCTCGGGGTCGGGAAGCCGGACGGCCGTCAGCAGTTCCAGCGAACGGTTGTAGGCCTCTTCCCTGGTCACGCCCTCGTGCAGGATCGGCACTTCCATGAGCTGCCTGCCGACCTTCATCGCCGGATTCAGGCTCGCCATCGGTTCCTGGTAGATCATGGCGATCTTGTTGCCGCGGATGGAGCGAAGCTCGGCCTCGCTCATGTCACCCATGTCGCGGCCCATGAACTTGATGGTGCCCTTGGTGATCTTCCCGCGATTGCCCATGTCGCGCATGATGCCCAGCGCGACGGTGGACTTGCCGCAGCCGGATTCGCCGACGAGGCCCATCGCCTCGCCCGGCATCACCTTGCAGGAGAAGTCCATCACCGCCGGGATCTCGCCCGCCTTGGTGAAGAAGGAAATGTGCAGGTTCTCGATTTCGAGGATCGGTTCGGCCATGGCTCGTCTCTCCTCAGTCTTTCAGCGATTCTTCGCGCAGGGAATCTGCCAGCAGGTTCAATCCGAGAACCAGCGACATCAGCGCGATGGCGGGCGCAACGCCCGTCCAGGTGTACAGTCTGAGCTGGGCGACACGGCTGCCGTCCTTGATCATCGTGCCCCAGTCGGGGCTTTCCGGTCCCATGCCGAGACCGAAGAAACCGAGCGTACCGAGCAGGATCGTGGTGTAGCCGACGCGCAGGCAGGCATCGACGATCAGCGGACCACGCGCATTGGGCAGCATCTCCCAGAGCATTATGTACCAGGGCGTCTCACCGCGCGTCTGGGCAGCGGCGATGTAGTCCCGCGTCTTGATGTCGAGGGTCAGGCCTCGAACGATGCGGAACACGCCCGGGCTCGAGGCGAAGACCACGGCGACGAAGATGTTCAACTCGTTCGGATCGATGCCGAACACGTTGAAGATCCGCCATTCCATGATCGAGGCCAGCCAGCCCAGATGCACCTCGCGCAGCTTGTCGATGAAGGTATCCGTCGACATCAGGTTCATCCAGATCCAGATGCCGAGCGCCAGCGTCACCGCCATAAAGGGGTAGAGTTTGTCGTTGCGCCCCAGATAGCGCGTGTAGAACAGCGTGCCGAAGATGATGGTCGGGAAGATGAACAGTGTCCCGCCCATGATGTAGGGTATCCAAGTCTCCATGATCCCCGGCGTCACGAGAAGGTAGAACAGCAGGATCACCGGGAACGCCAGCACGAGGTTGGCGAGGAACGACAGCACATTGTCGATCTTGCCGCCGAAATAGCCGGCAGGCAGGCCGAGCGTCGCGCCGACCATGAGCGCGATCAACGTCGCCGCCGGCGCGATCGTCAGGACCACCCTGCCCCCGTGGATCACCCTGGAGAACACGTCGCGGGCCAGATTGTCGCCACCGAGCAGGAAAACGATCCCCGTCTCCGGATCGATCGAACCCGGCACCACGTTCTTCATCGCCGTGAGCTGCATGCGCGGCCCGAGCGGCGCGATGATGTCGGCGAAGAACGCCGAGAAAATCCAGAAGGCGCAGATCAGTACGCCCGCCGTTCCGATGCTGGTATTGAACAATTGCCCGAACAGGCCAAGGCGCGGCTTGAATGCATAGACGCAGACGACCATCACAATCAGACACGCCCAAACGGGCCAGAGTCTGAGCAGGATGCCGCCGACAATTGCAAAAAATCCGATGGTTTCCATGGCTCAGCTCACCCGAATGCGAGGATTGAGGAGGGCGTAGCCGATATCGGAAATCAGCTGCGTGACGAGCACCAGCACCACGGCGACCAGTCCGCAGGCGAGCACCAGATCGATGTCGTTGTTGGAGGCCGCCTGCACCAGCAGATAGCCGAAGCCCTTGTAGTTGAAGATTGCCTCGGTCACGACGACGCCGGTCAGAAGCCACGGGAACTGCAGCATGATGACCGTGAACGGCGCGATCAGCGCATTCCTGAGCGCATGGCGCATCACGACGGTGCGGAAGCTGAGGCCCTTAAGCCGCGCGGTGCGAATGTATTGCGCGGTCATGACCTCGGCCATCGAGGCACGGGTCATTCTGGCGATATAGCCGATGCCGTACACTGCCATGGTGAGTACGGGCAGCGTAAAATTCGTGAAGGTGATGCCACGGCTGAGCGCCGTTGCCGCCGAACCGTTGAGCCATCCCAGCCAGGAGGCGAAGACCACGGAGAAGATGACGCCGGACACATATTCCGGTGTCGCGGTCGACCCGATCGACAGGACCGACAGCGTGCGGTCGAGGCGGGAACCCTCCCGCATGCCGGCGAGCACGCCGATCAGCAGCGCGACGGGCACCATCACGATCATCACCCAGAACATCAGGATGCCGGTCGCCTTCAGCGCCTCGGGCAGCCTCTCGTTCACGGTTGTGCGGTAGGCGGTGGAGCAGCCGAAATCACCCTGCAGCACGCCGGAAATGGTCGCGGTATCCGGCTCGTCGCAATAGCGGAAGCGCGGCACGATCTCGCCCGTTTGCGGATCGACAACCGGCTGCTTGGGCGCCAGGCCGATCCATCGGCCATAGCGCAGAAAGAAATTGTCCCGATAGCCGTTGCGCTCCAGCCAGGCTGCCTTTTCGGCGTCCGTGGCCCGCGTTTCGGTCTGGAACGTGGCCAGCTTGGTCAGGTTCGGTTCGAGATTGACGAAAAAGAACACCACGAAGCTGAGGCACAGCATGGTGAGAACCATGACCCCCAGGCGTCGCAGGATGAACGAAATCATGGCGACCAATCCCCTCGCTTTTCGCTATCGGTCGGCGCTTCTGTTTTGTGTTTTCTGCTTGGGTGGCGCCGTTTGGTACAGGAAGGGACGCCAGAGGCGCCCCTTCCCTATTTCTTGATGTCTTACTGGTCGAGCCAGACTTCTTCCATGTGAAGCTCGTAGGTCTGGTGCATGCCCAGATTCTTCACATAGTCGGCGTGGTGGCGATAGAGCGCCCGCCAGAACGGCTGGATGATGACGCCGGAATCCTGGAGGATCTTCTCGATTTCCTCCATCAGCGCCTTGCGCTTGTCGGCATCGGCAACCGCGAGGGCGGCACCGAGCTTCTCGTCGAATTCCGGATTCGAATAGGCCGTCTCGTTCCAGCTTTCGCCGGAGCGATAGGCCAGCGCCAGAACCTGAACGCCGAGCGGACGCATGTTCCACTCCGTCGTCGACCAGGGATATTTCGTCCAGTCGTTCCAGAAGGACGAACCCGGAATGACCGTACGCTTGATCTTGAAGCCCGCCTCGCGGCACTGGGCTGCAATGACGTCGGCCGGATTCTTTACATAGCCCGAGTCATACGAGATGAGCTCGAACTCGGTATCCATGTGGCCGGCTTCCTCCATCAGCGACTTCGCCTTGTCGAGGTCGCGGCTGATCGCCGGAAGTTCGAAATACTCCGGATGGATCGGGCAGACATGGTGGTTTTCGCCAACCGTACCGGCATCGTTGTAGCCGAGCTTGAGAACGGTCGCGTTGTCGACGGCCGCCGCAAGCGCCTGGCGTACCTTCGCATCGCCATAGGGCCCGTTGCCGATATTGGTGCGCAGGACGATTGTCGCCGCGGTGACGACCTCTTCCTGCACCAGGCCCATGGCCTCGAGCAGTTCGACGGTCTCGCCCGTGGTCTGGTAGTTGGCGTCGATCTCGCCGGCTTCCAGCGCCGAGATGATGGCGTTGGATTCGACTTCCGAACCGTAGTCGATGAACTCGATGCCATCGAGATAGGGCTCGCCCTTCCACCAGGTGAAGTCCTCGCGGCGCTTCACGGTCGCCTTCGAGCCGACGGCATAGTCGACCAGCTCGTAGGGGCCGGTGCCCGGCGTGTCGAGCATGTCGCCGCCGAAGTCGCGGTGGACGATGATCGCCGGATAGTCGGCCATGCCCGGAATGATCGTGATGTCGGAAGCGTTGGTCTTCAGCTTGACCGTGTGGTCGTCGACCTTGGTGATCGCGCCTTCGCTGGCCTTGCCGCTGTCGGCGTCGATCAGCGAGGCGAGACGGCCTGCCATCGAGTTGCCCTCGACCGACTTGTCGCACCAGCGGGTCAGGTTGAAGACCACGTCGTCGGCGTTGAAGTCGTCGCCATTCGACCATTTCACGCCCTGGCGGACATGCAGCGTGTATTCGGTCGCGTCTTCGTTGATCTCCCAGCTTTCGAGGAGATGGCCTTCAAAGGTGAAGTCCTTGGTGTAGCGCACGAGGTAGTCGTTGCACTGGCGCATGACATTGGCCATTTCCGACCAGTCCCATGTGCGCGGATCCTTCATCTCCTTGATGATCATCTGCATCTTCAGCGTGCCGCCCTTCTTGCCCTCCTGGGCCATGGCGGGCGTCGGCGCCGCAAGGCCGAGAAGGCCATAGGCGGTTGCCGTGGTGGCACCGAAGGCGGACGACAGCGCGAGGAACTCGCGGCGGTCCATGACACCTTTCTTGGTGTCCTCGGCCCATCGGATCACTTGTTCCGAGATGGCTTCGCCTCTCGTATTTGTCCATTTCTTCGTCATCATTACCTCCCGATGACTTTGCTAGATTCAAGAAGGCCCGGCGACAGTAATAGCCGGACCCGATCGCGAAACGCGTCAGAAGAGAACTGCGTGCCCCTCTTTGGCTTTTTGCGCGGCCACCATGATGGTCGCGTTTCATTCTTGCACGTTCCCAATCGCAACATATGCGCCAGACTAGGTCAACACCCGCCCCGGCTTTTGCCGCTCAAGGGACAGGAATTGCCGTTTTACGCCATTCCCAAGGCCTCCAGACTGCCCACTGAGCAAGGAATCTGTACACCTGCCGCGCAAGATGACGATTCCGGCAACGCGACATGAACGTCGCTATCAGACATTCCGACGGCAAACTTTCTCTGTCAGGCTTGGCCGGGAATTCCGGTTTTCACGCAGCCGGATTCACCGGGCAAGCCGTGAGGGGAGCGTTTCGATGAATGTGATTCCCGCAATCGATCGAAGCATTGAACTGGATGCCGCAGCCGCGCCGATCGCCAGCGCGACGGGCCTGCCGAACTGGCTTTACGCCAAAGCCGAGTCACTCGCCGCCGAAACGCGCGCGGTTTTCGCACCGGGCTGGGCCGGCAGCGGAGTTGCCAAGGACGTTCCCACGAAAGGCGATGTCAAGCCGATCACCTTCCTGGGCGAGCCGTTGCTGCTGGTGCGCGACCGCGATGGCGATGTCCGCGTCTTCCAGAACGCCTGCCGCCATCGCGGCGTGGTCCTCGTCGATGAGGCGCGCTCGACCACCGGCCTCATCCGCTGCCCCTATCACGCCTGGTGCTACGACCTCAAAGGCGCGCTCAAGCAGACGCCGCATGTTGGTGGCCCGGGTATTCACGAACATCCCGCGATCGACAAATCGCAGCTCGGTCTCGTCGAGATCCGCAGCCACGTCTTCATGGACGTCGTCTTCGTCAACCTGTCCGGCGATGCCGAGCCCTTTGACACCGTCTTCGCCAGCCTGCTGGAGCGCTGGTGCGATTTCGACCGGCCGATCCATCATGGCGGACCGGAATCCTCCTTCACGCTGGAAGTGGCGACCAACTGGAAGCTGGCGGTCGAAAACTATTGCGAGAGCTACCACCTGCCCTTCATCCATCCGGGCCTCAACGCCTATTCAAGACTGGAGGACCACGCCAACATCCTGGGCGACGGCCCGTGGTCGGGCCAGCTGACCCGCGTCTACAATCCGCAACTCGACCCCGGCGGACGCCGTTTCGCCGACTTCGAGAACCTGCCCGACCGCTGGACGACCAATGCGGAATATCTGTCGGTCTATCCCAACGTGCTGCTCGGCGTGCACCGCGACCACACCTTCGCCATCGTGCTTGAGCCGGTCGCCCACGACCGCACGATCGAACATGTCGAGATCTATTTCGCAGCCGAAGAATCCGTCGGCGACGCCTGGCAGGACATGCGCCAGAAGAACGCGGAACTGTGGAAGGGCGTCTTCGTCGAGGACATCTCGGTCGTCGAAGCCATGCAGCGCGGCCGCAGGGCGAGCACCTTCGATGGTGGGCATTTCTCGCCGGTCATGGATGAATCCACGCACCATTTCCATTGCTGGATCGCCTCGCGGATGATGACGGCCGACGCCTGAAGCCAGTCGATTGCCGCATTTTTCCTTGCCAACAGTCGCGATTGTGATACTGGCGCAAACGGTTACCCGTTCGTGTGCGAGGAAGCATGCCTGACGCCACGGGCACGATCCACATGACCTTCCTCCTGGTCGACGATTTCTCGGCAATGTGCCTGATGTCGGCGGTGGAGGGCCTGAGGTCGGCCAATTACCTCCTCGGCCACAAGGCCTACAGCTGGCACATGGTAAGCCATGACGGCGCGCCCATTCGCGCCTCGAACGGCATTGTCATGCAGGTCGAGGGCGATATCGGCCAGGACCTGAAGACCGATTTCCTGTTCGTCGTC
>JBHIWX010000045.1:0-32443 GCA_041987205.1 Rhizobiaceae bacterium
CGATATCGTCCGCCGTCGCCGTCAAGCCGGTGCCGATCGCCCAGACCGGTTCATAGGCAACGACGATGTTGGCGTCGTCGGGCAGCGAACCGTCGAGTTGCGCCTTCAAGACGTCGAGCGTCTTGCCGGCTTCGCGCTCCTCGCCCGTCTCGCCGATGCAGATGATCGGCAGCAGGCCGGCGCGATGGGCGGCCTCGGCCTTGGCGCGCACCATCTCGCTGCTCTCGCCATGATCGGTGCGGCGTTCGGAATGGCCGACGATGACCGCGCTGCCGCCGACATCCGCGATCATTTCCGCCGAGATGTCACCGGTATGGGCGCCCGAAGCCGCCATGTGGCAATCCTGGCCGCCAACGGAAACGCTGGAGTTCAACGCCGCGCTTGCCGCCGCCGCCAGCAGGGTCGCGGGCACGCAGACCAGCATGTCGAGACGCTCGCTCATGGCCGCGTCACTGCCGGCCGACATCATGCCGAGCTCGGTGAGCGAGGCGATGGTGCCGTTCATCTTCCAGTTTCCGGCGATAAGCGGTTTCACTCCGGGCGTCATGGACCGGTCCTCCTGATGAAACGATCGGTTTGGTGATGTGTCCTGCCGTTTACGCGGCCTTGCCGGAGAGGTCAAACCGGCGGCAAGGCATGAACGCCGGCCGGATACCGGTTTGCGATACCGTTTCGGGCGGGCGCTTGCCGGTTGTGATCGCACGGTTCTCGCATTATACGGAGCGCTTGTTCCATTCACGCCCTTATCGGGGCTCCCGTTCAGGCCGTCACAGGTAGTTCCATGCTCTCAGCCCTGCGCAACGCGACCCAAAGCATCTTCGTCAAAATCCTGCTGTTGCTGCTTGTCGCCAGCTTCGCGGTCTGGGGCGCTTCCGGCGCTTTCGTTTCGGGTTCGGGCAACGCCACCGTTTCGTTCGGCGACACCGATGTGACGCTGACCGATCATCGCCTTGCCTACAACCTTCAGGTCAATGTCCTGTCGCGCCAGCTCGGACAGCAGATCACCCGCGAACAGGCACGCGCCTTCGGCGTCGACCAGTCCGTGCTGAGCCAGATGATCGCTGGCGCCGTGCTGGACGAGAATGCCCGTCGCATGGGCATGGGCATTTCCACAGATCGTCTGGCCCAGATGATCGCCGACGATCCGGGTTTCCACGACACGACCGGCCGGTTCTCAAGACTGGCGCTGGAAAATGCCCTGCGCCAGATCGGCATGCGCCAGGAAGACTATGTCCGCAACCGCAAGGCGCTCGCCGTGCGCCGGCAGTTCATGGACGCCGTGGCCGTCGGCTCCGAGCCGCCCGCCGCCTTCTACGAGGCGTTCGGCCAGTATCAGGCGCAGAAGCGCGTGTTTGAATATGTGACCGTCGGCGCGGATGCCGTTACCGAGCCGCCGGTCCCGACCGATGAAGACCTCTCAACCTATTACGAGGAGAACAAGGGCAACTATGTCGCGCCGGAATACCGCACGATTGCGGTGGTTCGCCTTACAGCGGAGGACATTTCCCGGCCCGACCTGATCGACGGTGCTGCCGTCGCCGCGGATTACGAGGCGAACAAGGCACGCTACACCACAGAGGAACGTCGCCGCGTCCAGCAGCTGGTCTTCACGGATCGCGTGCAGGCGGAAGATGTGCTCAAACGCGTCCGCGAGGGCGAGACCTTCGACGCGATCGTGACCGAGATGGGCCGCAGCCCGACCGATATCGATCTCGGCCTCGTCACGAAGAAGCAGATCCCCGATCTCACCGTCGCCAATGCGGCATTCGAACTGGACCTCAATTCGGTCAGCGACATTGTCGACGGCATTTTCGGTCCGGTCCTGCTTCGCGTTGTCGCGATCGAGCCGGAATCGGTCAAACCGCTCGAGGAAGCCTCGGACGAAATCCGCAGCCATCTGGCGCTCACCCGTGCGGCCGACGATCTCTACGACGTCCATGACCGCCTGGAGGATGCACGCGCTGCCGGCGACAATCTGGAACAGGCCGCCGAGAGCGTCGGTCTTTCGTCGCGCGTGATCGACATGGTCGATGCATCGGGCAAGGCGCCGGACGGCACGGATGTCTCCGACATTCCCGAGCAGGCAAGGCTGCTGACCGAATCCTTCGACACCGATCCGGGCGTCGAAACCGATCCTATCCCGATCGGCGCTTCCGGTTTCGTCTGGTACGAGGTCAAGGACGTGACGCCGGAGCGCCAGAAGCCGCTTGAGGAAGTGCGCGAGGATGTCGTGGCCGCGTGGACGCTGGCGGAAACCGCCAAACGCGTCAGCGAGATCGCCGACACGATCCGCGAGCGTGTCGAAAAGGGCGAGAGCCTTTCCACCGTGGCGGGCGAGCTGCTGCCCGCAAGCGAGGACGGAACGCCGGCCAGCACGAAGACGAGCGCAGAACTGACGCGCGAGGACACCGCCGCCGACTTGCCGCGCTCCGCGGTCACGGCGGGCTTCTCCGTGCCCAAGGACGCCGTAACGGTCGCCGCCGGTGCCGAGGCGCCTGCGCGTGTGGTGATGAAGGTCGTCGATATCATCGATGCCGCGCCCGAGGCGACGCCGGTTTCGGTGCGCCAGCAGATCGACCAGTCGGTCTCCGACGATCTGCTCGGCGCGCTCGTCTCCGACTTCCAGTCGCGCGGCGAGGTGCGGATCAACGAACAGGCGATCAACACCGCCCTGTCCTTCTAGGAGCATTACCGGGGGTACGATGAGCGATCTCAAGACCTTCATCGCCAAGGTGGCCGACGGCGCGTCGCTCGACCGCGAGGAAACGGGTGAAGCTTTCGGCATCCTGATGTCGGGAGAGGCCACGCCGTCGCAGATCGGCGGGCTCCTGATGGCGATGCGGGTGCGCGGCGAGACCGAGGAGGAATTCGCCGGCGCCATCGACGCCATGCGCGCCAAGATGCTGCCGGTCGACGCCCCGGCCGACGCCATCGACATTGTCGGCACGGGCGGCGACGCCAAGGGATCGCTTAACGTCTCCACGGGTGCCGCCTTCGTCACGGCCGGCTGCGGCGTCAAGATCGCCAAGCATGGCAATCGCGCCCTGTCCTCGAAATCCGGCTCGGCCGATGCGCTGATGGCGCTCGGCATCAACATCGAGCTTTCGCCAGGCCAGATCACCGACTGCATCGAGGAAGCGGGCATCGGCTTCATGTTCGCACCGGCCCACCATCCGGCCATGCGCCATGTCGGCCCGACCCGGGTCGAGCTCGGCACGCGCACGATCTTCAACCTGCTCGGACCGATGTGCAATCCGGCCGGCGTGAAGCGGCAATTGCTCGGCGTGTTCTCGCCGAAATGGCTGATCGAGATCGCCAAGGTGCTGGGCGAACTGGGGTCGGAGAAGGTCTGGGTCGTGCATGGCGGTGGTTATGACGAGATCACGATCACCGGCCCGACCCATGTTGCCGCACTCGAAGACGGCCGCGTGAAGACCTTCGATATCGCTCCGGCGGATGTCGGGCTGGAACCAGCCACGGCCGAGGCCATCGCGGGCGGCGACGCGGAATACAATGCAAAGGCACTGCGCGACCTGCTCGACGGCAAGCCTTCGGCCTATCGCGACATGGTACTGATGAACGCCGGCGCTGCGCTGATTGTCGCCGACCGGGCCGAGGATCTGGCGACCGGCGTGGCGATGGCGATCGATTCGATCGATTCCGGCGCAGCCAGGGCCGTTCTCGACAAGCTCGTTGCCGTTTCCAACCGGGGGCTCGGCTGATGGCCGATATCCTGGCGAAGATCGAGGCCTACAAGCGCGAGGAGATCGCCGCCGCCAAGGCCGCCGTGCCGCTGGACGAATTGCGCGCCCGGCTGGCCGACGTGGAGGCGCCGCGCGGTTTCGCGGATGCGCTGCGCGCGCGGCACGCCGCCGGTGACTACGGCCTGATCGCCGAGATCAAAAAGGCAAGCCCTTCCAAAGGGTTGATACGGGCCGATTTCGATCCGCCGGCGCTCGCCAGAGCCTATGAGGCGGGCGGGGCGGCCTGCCTGTCCGTGCTGACCGACACACCCTCCTTCCAGGGCAGACCGGAGTTTCTGACCGCCGCGCGTGCCGCCGTTGCGCTGCCGGCGCTGCGCAAAGATTTTCTGTACGACATGTATCAGGTCTACGAGGCACGGGCCTGGGGCGCGGACTGCATTCTGGTCATCATGGCCGGGGTCGACGACGCCACGGCCGTCGCGCTTGAGGACACCGCGTTCGAGTTTGGCATGGACGTGCTGGTGGAGGTGCATGACGAGGCGGAAACCGAACGCGCGCTGAAACGCATGCGTTCGCCGATGATCGGCATCAACAACCGCAATCTGAAGACCTTCGAGACCACACTTGCGACCAGCGAGCGGCTGGCGCCGATGGTTCCGGACGATCGCTTCGTCGTCGGCGAGAGCGGGCTTTTCACGCCGGAAGATCTGGCACGGCTGGCGCGCGCCGATATCCGCACCTTCCTGATTGGCGAGAGCCTGATGCGGCAGGACGATGTCGCGGCAGCCACGCGCGCGCTGCTCGCCGATCCCCTGCCTTTTTCCGCCGACGACGCGGCCTGATCCCATGGCCGGCAAGCTCACCCATCTGAAAGCGAGCGGCGAGGCCGCCATGGTGGATGTCGGCGCCAAGCCGGTGAGCGAACGAGTCGCCGTGGCCTCGGGTGCGATACGCATGGAGCCCGAAACGCTGGAATTGATCCTGTCGGGCAACGCGAAGAAGGGCGACGTGCTCGCGGCCGCGCGCATTGCCGGCATCATGGCCGCCAAGAAGACCTCCGACCTGATCCCGCTATGCCATCCGCTGGCGCTGACCAAGGTCGAGATCGAGATCGTGCCCGACGAGGCGCTGCCCGGCCTGATTGTCACCGCGACCACGCGCGTCAACGGACAGACCGGCGTCGAGATGGAGGCGCTGACGGCGTGCTCCGTCGCCTGCCTCACGATCTACGACATGGCCAAGGCGGTCGATCGCGGCATGGAAATCGTCTCGGTGCGCCTTCTGGAGAAGAAGGGCGGCAAATCCGGCCACTGGACGGCGGCCGACCCGGACGAAGGCACGTCCTGACGGCCATGCGGACCGATCTCGTTCCCGTTCCCGAAGCGCTCGAACTGGTGCTGGCCGGCGCCGAACCGCATGGCGAGGAAACCGTCGCGCTGAGCGAGGCCGGTTTTCGCGTTCTGTCGCGCGATCTGGCCGCGAAACGCACCCAGCCGCCCTTCCCCGCTTCCGCCATGGACGGCTACGCCGTGCGCGCGGCCGATGTCGCATCCGTGCCGGTCGAGCTCACCGTGATCGGCCAGTCGGCGGCGGGCCATCCGCTCCGGGGCGAGGTCGGGGCCGGCCAGGCGGTGCGCATTTTCACCGGCGCGCAGGTGCCTGCGGGCGCGGATACGATCGTCATCCAGGAAAACACCGAGGCTGGCGACGGCACCGTGACCGTGCTTGAGCGCGAGTCGGCCGGCCGGCACGTTCGCAAAGCCGGGCTCGACTTTCGCGAAGGCGACGTGCTGCTGAAGCGCGGCACCTTGCTCGACCCGCAGCGACTGGCGCTCGCCGCCTCGATGAACCATGCCAGCGTCCCCGTCCATGTCCGCCCGAAAGTGGCGCTGATGGCGACGGGCGACGAACTCGTCCGACCGGGCGAAACACCGGGTGAAGGCGCGATCATCGCATCGAACACCTATGGCATCGCCGCGATCGTGACGGCGGCCGGCGGCGAGGTGCTCGACATGGGCATCGTCGCCGATACCACCGAGGCGCTCGCCGCCGCCTATTCTAAGGCGATGGCCGCCGGGGCCCGGCTGATCATCACCACCGGCGGCGCCTCCGTCGGCGACCATGATCTGGTCAAGCCGGTGCTGCTGTCGCTTGGCACGCATCTGGCCTTCGAAAAGCTCGCCATGCGTCCGGGCAAACCGATGCTGTGCGGCCATATCGCGCGCGACGGCGAGATCGTGCGCGTGCTGGGCCTTGCCGGCAATCCCGTCTCCAGCCTCGTCGCCTCGCATGTCTTCGTGCGGCCGCTGGTCTGCCTGCTCGCCGGAAGGCCTGCGCAGACCGCCGAGCCGGTTCCCGCGATCCTCGGCGCCGAAGTGCCGGCCAATGGCGACCGCGAGGATTACATGCGGGCAACGGCACAACACCGCGAGGACGGAACGCTGGTCGTCGAGCCCCTGCCCCTGCAGGACAGCTCCATGTTGGCCTTCCTCGCCCGCGCCGAGGCCCTCCTCGTGCGTCCGGTCAACGCCCCCGCGGCCCAAAAGGGCGATCCCTGCCGGGTTATCCTGCTGCGCGAATTCTGACGGGAACAGCAGGTTTCACATTTGTTCTTGCAGAACATGTCGGGAACATGTTAAATACGTTCGTGATTTGTTTCAGCGTCGCCGAATTCTACTTGATAGCGGGCGATGCTGACGACGAAGCGCCGGGCCATCAAGGGTGCGGCGACGAGGGACGGCGCCGACTGCCTGTGGCTGCGTAACAGCCCGGCGACACGGCGCACTGGAGAATATCGATCATGCTGACGCGGAAACAGCACGAACTGCTCCTTTTCATCCATCAGCGGCTTCAGGAGGAAGGCGTGCCGCCCTCCTTCGAGGAGATGAAGGACGCACTCGACCTGAAGTCGAAATCCGGTATCCACCGGCTGATCACGGCACTTGAGGAGCGTGGCTTCATCCGACGCCTGCCCAACCGGGCGCGCGCGCTGGAGGTCATCCGGCTGCCCGAAGGCTATGGCGACGACAAGAGCGCGGCGCGTGCCGAACCGGCGCGGCCGCGCGGCTTCTCGCCCAGCGTCATTCGTGGCGATCTCGACCGGGCGCCGGAGGAAAAGACCGGACGCGGCGCGCCTGCCGGGCGCGACCACGACGAAGGCGAGGTTTCGATCTCCATTCCCGTCATGGGCCGGATCGCCGCTGGCGTGCCGATCTCGGCGATCCAGGACCATACCCACAATGTTTCGGTGCCGCCGGACATGATCGGCCTCGGCACCCATTACGCGCTGACGGTCAACGGCGATTCGATGATCGAGGCGGGTATCTTCGATGGCGACACGGCGATCGTCCGCCAGACCAATTCGGCCGAAGCAGGTGACATCGTCGTTGCGCTCGTCGACGACGAGGAAGCGACGCTTAAGCGGCTGCGGCGCAAGGGCGCCTCGATTGCGCTCGAAGCGGCCAACCCGGCCTATGAAACGCGTATCTTCAGCCAGGATCGAGTCAAGGTTCAGGGCCGGCTTGTCGGCCTGATCCGGCGCTACTGAGCGGGCCGAAGGCATCAATGGCACGGGCATGATCGGTGTGTATATGCCGGGTGCTAGTGCGGTTCCGTTTGTGACGGCTTCGTTGATGCGTCGGCTTTCGCAGCGTTCCGCAATGCGCTCTGGCGGGCATTCCGGTAGAGGCGCGTCTCTCAAGCGAGAGGCACGCTAATCAGTTGCGTCGGCATTTGCCAGGCGGTTCCAAGGACGCCTTCCGGGCAGTTGCGCGGCGGTGACCGTGAAGCCCAACTTTTTCTCCGGATCGAGACTGCCGGCATTTTCCTTGTTACTCAACACTGGTGCGATCCGGATCGTGTGCGCGCCGCCGGCATCGAAATCACCGCGCTTGAGAACGAGCGCGGGCTTCCTGCCCCATTTTTCGCAATGCAGCCAGCGCAGCCTCGGCATCAGCAGCACGTCGGCGTGCTGGCAGGCCTGCGGCAGCAGGTCAGGGTCGTAGACCAGGTGCAGAAAGCGGCCGTCACGCAGGCGCGCGATGCACAGATCGCGGTCGCAGCGATCGCCGATCACCGACTCGCGATTGCCCTCACCGCCGCCCGACCATGCCCGGAGCCAGATATCGCTGACGAACCGGTTGCGGCGCGGATTGAGCAGGACCAACCGCCCATCGGTATCGGCTACGGCGACTGTTCGCCCGTCCTGCGAAGCGACGATGTCAGGCGGTGGTCCCGTTCCGGCCAGCAGCGGGATCGTCGCCAATGGCAAGAGACCGAACAATCGCAGTCGCGTTTTTAGCAGGGTCAGCATGACTAGACCGCCCGCCCCGGCCAGCAGAAGCGCCTTCGGTTGTGCCCCGGTCACGCCCTGCGGACCGAAACCGTTCACCCAGTCGGAAATGGCGACCATGTGTTCGATGCCCCAGCCCATCACGCGCAGGAACGGCCATTCCATCCCGTAGGGCATGGCGAGCATGCCGATCAGTGCAAAGGGCATGACCAGCGTCGTGACCACCGGCATCGCCAGTGCATTGGTCAGCAGGCCGAAAGGCGCGACGCGGTGGAAGTGCCAGGCTGCGAACAGGCCGGTCGCGAGACCCGCGACCAGGCTGGTGAACACGATGCCGCCGAGATAGACGAAAGCGGTCCTTGCGGCATGCCGCAACAGGCTGAGCCAGTTTGCACCCTGGCCGTTGCCCGGCGTCGCGCCTGCACCCCAATTGCGTTCGCGGAGGGCCTGATAGGCGGCGACCAGCGCGGCGGCAGCGGCGAACGACATCTGGAAACCTGGCTGCATCAGGCTTTCAGGTGACAGGGCAAGGATAATCAGCGCTGCAATGACGACGTTGCGGATCGTCACAGCGCGCCGGTCGGCCAGTGCGGCCGTCAACATCACGGCGATCATCACCCAGGCGCGCTGCGTCGCCACCGAAGCCCCCGAGATCAGGAGATAGATCGTCGCTGCCGCAAGCCCTGCCCCGGCAGCCCATTTGGCGATCGGGTGGTGCAGCACCAGCGTCGGCGACCAGGCGGCAAGCCAGCGCACGCCCCAAACGACGGTCAGCGCGACCAGCGCCATGTGCAAACCGGAAATGGCGAGCACATGCGCGATGCCGGATCGGCGCAGGCTTTCGGATGTCGCTTCGTCGATGCCGCTGCGGTCGCCGGTGATCAGCGCGACGGCGACATCGCCGGCCTCGCCGTCGAGGCTGGCGCGAATGCGTTCTGCAAGCGCCAGCCGAAAAGACTGGAGCGCGATGATGGCACGCTCATCCAGGCGCGGTCTCACGGGTTCTGTTGCGCCGTGCGGCGCGCCCAGGAAAAACCCCGTACCGCCGAGTCCGTCGAAACGGGCGAAGAAGCCGAAATCATATCCGCCGGGATAGGCCGGGCCGTTGACCGCCATCAGGCGCGCCTTGCCGGTGATGGTCTCGCCCGGCGCGAACACCGTCTTGCCCGACGAGGCCGACAGGCGGATCAACGCCGGCAGGTCTTCGGGGGCGAGCCCCGAAATGGTAGTCGGGCGGATCAGATAGCGCGGCGATCCGCGTGAATTGGCATCGCGCCGCACGACAAGGCCGCTGATCTTGGTCGTGATCTGGCCCTGGATCACCGGCGTTTCGGTCTGCCAGGTGCGCCATTGCGCGACGCCCATGCCGAGCAGAAACAGGGTTGTCGCGGTGAGCGCGAGCCAGGTTGCGCCACGCACTTTCAACCGCAAGGCCAGCCCGGCGGTCAGCGCCGCGGTTGCCAGCACCATCGGCGCCAGCGGTTCGGCGGGAATGAAGAAATAGGTCAGGATGCCGAGGCCGAGCAGCACCGGCGCGAAATTGAACAGGCTTCCGGTTTCCCGTTCGCGCTCCACCGCTCGCGCAAATGCGCCGAACAAGTCGAGCCGGGTCTGCGACAATCGCAGCAACCAGCCGCGCAACCGGCCGGGCGTAAACTCGCCGACGCGGAGCCTGTCCGGCAGACGGCTCTGTCGCCTGCGCAACTGCGGCGTGTCAGGCGGCGCTGCCGGCACGGCCTGTTCGCGCGCGCGCTCGCTGTCGGTTTGCTCGACCATTACCCCACTTCCGGCGCCTCGAGCGGGTGGGCCGGCGCCGTACCCTTGTCTCGCCCGGCAAACATGCTACATCAGCGCGCAATCATCCGCCAAAGCGCAATTTCCTTTCCCGATGCGCGCCGCATGCCCGCGCGACACGGGATTTCCCCAACGAGATCCTCCATGACATCGCCCGTCGTCACCCGCTTCGCCCCTTCGCCCACCGGTTTCCTTCATATCGGCGGCGCGCGTACCGCGCTGTTCAACTGGCTCTACGCCAAGGCCAATGGTGGGCGCATGCTGTTGCGCATCGAGGATACCGATCGCGAACGCTCGACCCAGGTGGCGGTCGACGCGATTCTGGACGGTCTTTCCTGGCTCGGAATCGACTGGGACGACGAACCGATTTCGCAGTTCTCCCGCGCGGAGCGGCATCGCGAGGTGGCGGAACAGCTCGTCGCAGATGGCAAGGCCTATTACTGCTACGCATCCAGGGAAGAACTCGACGAGATGCGAGAGAAGGCGCGCGCCGAAGGCAGGCCGCCGCGCTATGACGGGCGGTGGCGCGACCGCGATCCGTCCGAGGCACCGGAAGGCGTCAAGGGCGTCATCCGCATCAAGGCGCCGCTCGACGGCGAGACGATCGTGGACGACCAAGTGCAGGGCAGGATCGTTTTCCCCAACAAGGATCTGGACGATTTCATCCTGCTGCGTTCGGACGGCACGCCGACCTACATGCACGCCGTCGTGGTCGACGATCACGACATGGGCGTCACCCATATCATTCGCGGTGACGACCATCTGACCAATGCTGGCCGCCAGACGCTGATCTACAAGGCGCTCGGCTGGGACGTGCCGGTGATGGGACATGTACCGCTCATCCACGGGCCGGACGGCGCGAAACTTTCCAAGCGCCACGGCGCGCTGGGCGCGGAGGCCTATCGTGCCATGGGTTACCTGCCCGAGGCACTGCGCAACTATCTCGTACGGCTCGGCTGGGCGCATGGCGACGACGAGATCATCTCGACGGAACAGATGATCGAATGGTTCGATTTCGGCGGGCTCGGCAAGGCTCCGGCGCGTTTCGATATCGCCAAGCTCCAGGCGCTGAACGGCCACTACATCCGCCATGCCGATGACGACTATCTCGTGACCCGCATGCTGGACGTCCTGCCCGGCGTCGAGAACGGCGAAGCGATGGCACGGGCGCTCGATTCGGAAAAATACCACCAGCTCGTCGCGGCGATGCCTGGATTGAAGGAACGTGCCAAGACGCTGCTCGAACTGATCGACGGCGCGGCCTTCCTGTTCGTGAAAGTTCCGCTCGAACTCGACGAAAAGGCCGCCGCGCTGCTCGATGATGACGCGCGCAAGATCGTCGCCGATCTGGTCGGCCTGTTCGAAAAACTCGAGACATGGGATGCACCGACCACCGAAAAGGCGGTACGCGACTATGCCGAGGAAAAGGAACTCAAACTCGGCAAGGTTGCGCAACCGCTGCGCGCCGCGCTGACCGGGCGCACCGTCTCGCCGCCGGTTTTCGACGTGCTTGCGGTGCTCGGTCGCGACGAAAGCCTCGAACGACTCAGAGATCAGGCACGCTCCGCCTGACATGCCACTGAAACATCAACGTTTTAACGGTCCTGGAATGGGGTGGCCGGATGACGTTGCGGCATGTCTCGCCCGTGTGGCGACTTGTGCAAACGCCTCAAATGCGATAGCTCTTTCGCGGTCGCGATAGCATTATTGCAGCGCAACAACACTGCTTCTCCTCAGGCTTGCGGCTTGCCGAATATCGAGTCTATGGCACCGTTCGGTCCCGCTCATTGGGGCCGGAACAGGTGGGGTGGGCATGAAGATGAAAGGGATTGCAACATGACGGACAAAAAAGCGAATCTGAGTATCGGCGGCGAGAGCTGGGATTTTCCGGTCCGTTCAGGCGCGATGGGTCCGGATGTTGTCGACATCTCCTCGCTCTATGGCGACGCCGGCATCTTCACCTACGATCCGGGCTTTACTTCCACGGCCTCATGCGAATCCGAAATAACCTTCATCGATGGCGACAAGGGAATCCTGCTGCATCGCGGTTACCCGATCGAGCAGTTGGCCGAGCATGGCGATTTTCTGGAGACCTGCTACCTGCTGCTCTATGGCGAGCTGCCGAACAAGAACGAGAGCGACGATTTCCATGAGCGCGTGATCCATCACACCATGGTTCACGAGCAGATGCAGTTCCTGTTCCGCGGCTTCCGCCGCGATGCGCACCCGATGGCGGTCATGTGCGGCGTCGTCGGCGCCCTGTCGGCCTTCTATCACGACTCCACGGACATTTCCGATCCGCATCAGCGCATGGTCGCCTCGATCCGCATGATCGCGAAGATGCCGACCATCGCCGCCATGGCGTACAAATATTCGATCGGCCAGCCTTTTGTGTATCCGCAGAACGATCTCGACTACGCGTCGAACTTCCTGCGCATGTGCTTCGCGGTTCCCTGTGAGGAATACAAGGTCAGCGATGTCATGTCGCGCGCCATGGACCGCATCTTCATCCTGCATGCCGACCACGAGCAGAACGCCTCGACCTCGACGGTCCGCCTGGCGGGTTCTTCAGGCGCTAATCCCTTCGCATGCGTCGCCGCCGGCATTGCCTGTCTTTGGGGACCGGCCCATGGCGGCGCCAACGAGGCCGCGCTCAACATGCTGGAAGAGATCGGTACGGTCGACCGCATTCCCGAATTCGTTGCCCGCGCCAAGGACAAGGACGATCCGTTCCGCCTGATGGGCTTCGGCCACCGGGTCTACAAAAACTACGATCCGCGCGCGCGCATCATGCAGAAGACCTGCCACGAGGTGCTGGGCGAACTCGGCATCAAGGACAATCCGCTGCTCGAAGTGGCGATGGAGCTGGAAAAGATCGCGCTTTCCGACGACTATTTCGTCGAGAAGAAGCTCTACCCGAACATCGATTTCTACTCCGGCATCACGCTGAAGGCGATGGGCTTCCCGACCACCATGTTCACCGTGCTGTTCTCTCTGGCGCGCACCGTCGGCTGGATCGCGCAGTGGAAGGAAATGATCGAGGATCCGCGCCAGCGCATCGGTCGTCCGCGTCAGCTCTACACCGGCGAGCCGACCCGCGAATACATCCCGATCGACCAGCGCTAAGCCGGGTCGAACGAAACAGCATTTTTGGGAAAGCCGCCTTCCGGGCGGCTTTTTCATTTCAGGAAGATGGCAATTCAGGCGGCCGGCTTGCGCGCCAGTTCCAGCACCTTGCGCGCAGCGATTTCGCCGGAAGGCGCATCGGTTTCGAGGCTCCGCGCCATCTTCTCGAAACCCTCAAGCTGCAATTGCCGGGCCGTGCCTTCCTGCATGAGCCCTGCCAGCGCGCGGGCCAGCCAGCCGGGGCGTATCATGTCACCGATGCGCTCGGGTACGATGGCATCGTCGACGATCAGATTGGGCAACGCCGCCGACCAGCCAGTGATCAGGTGGCGGACGCGGTGCATCAGCCAGTCCAGCCGATAGATCGAGATCGTCGGAATGCGATAGAGCGCCAGTTCGAGCAGCACCGTGCCGGAGGCCGCCAGCGCCGCATCGGCTTCAGAGAATACCGCTTCCTTGGCCGCCTCGCCCGACAGGATCTCCGGCTTGACCGGCCAGTCGGAGACCGTTCGCGTGATCTCATCGACGAGATGCGGCACGGCCGGCAGGACGGCACGGAATACGGTGCCCCGCTCGGCCATGATCGACAGCGTGTCTCGCATGTCGGGCAGGAGCAGCCTGATTTCCGAACGCCGAGAACCCGGCAGCAGAATGAGCAGCGGATCGTTAGATGGCCGGGGCGACGGTTCGCGAACACCGGCAAGGCGTCTTGCCAGCGGGTGGCCGACATAGGTTGCCTCCGGTCCACCCAGTTCCTTCAGCACGCGCGGTTCGAACGGCAGCAGCGCCAGCACGTGATCGACATAGTCGTTCATTGCCATCGCCCTGCCTGGCCGCCAGGCCCAGACGCTGGGGCAGACATATTTGACGATGGGCAGATCCGGCAGACGCGCGCGCACGCGGCGGGCAACACGCTGATTGAAATCGGGACTGTCGATCAGGACCAGCACGTCCGGTTTTGCCGCAATTATATCGTCGGCGGTCTGCGCGATGCGCCGCAACAGTGTCGGCAGGCGCGTGACGACGCCGGAAAGCCCCATAACCGACGTGTCGGCGATGTCGAACAGGCTTTCCAGCCCCAGTTCGCGCATGCGCCTTCCGGCGGTGCCCCGAATTCGGATGTCCGGCGCCTGTTGCCGCAAGGCGGTGACGAGTTCCGCGCCGAGCGCGTCGCCGGAATCTTCGCCGACCACCAGATAGGCTTTCAGCGGCTCGCCGGCTTCTTTCTTGCTGCGGTCAGCTTCAGCCATCGTCACTCAGTTCCCGCGCCGAGACGCCATAGAGATAGAGCCCGGCGGCCTGCGCGTCCTCGAAGGTACGGTCGCGCTCGAGGATAAGCGAATGTCCGGCCTCCAGCACGATGCCCCTGAGGCCGGCCGCGGCGACCGCCGCGATGGTGCGCGGGCCGATCGCCGGGAGGTCGGCGCGGACATCCTGCCCGGGCTTCATCGTCTTGACCAGAACCCCGTTCTTGCCCTCCAGCGGCATGCGACCGAGCTTGCGCATGCGCGGGATGCGCCCCAGCATCTCGTCGGTCCCTTCCGCGCCCTCGACCGCGACAACGCGACCACCCTCGGCAATGGCCGCCTGGCCGATGTCGAGATCGCCCAGCGCCTTGCAGGCGGCGAATGCCCTGCGGATGTTGACGAAATCCTTAGCACCCGGTTTGCGGCCCACCATGGCGCCAGGTTTCGCAAGCAGTTGCGGCGCGATCTGGTGGGCGCCGAGCACTGAAATATCGTGCTTCTCGAACAGCTTGATGGTGCCGGACAGGACCGTATTGTCGCCGCCCAGCATGAAGACCAGCACCTGCGGCAGCGCCTTGACTCCGCCCCAGTCGAGCTTGAGCGTCGCAACGTCCGGCCGCTTGCGCACGCCGCCGGCGAAGACGACCTCGCTGATGCCGCGCTCCTTCAGCAGCCTGAACAGCTTGCCGAGTTGACCCCAGGCGAGCGTCTCGCCGGGATAGGCTCTGATCGGGCGTTCGGCCTCGCCCTCGATGCCGATCATGTAGGGGGAACGACCGCTCTCGACCGCGCCGCGAGCGAGTTCCATCGGCAGCGATCCGTAGCCGCAAATGATGGCGAGGTCCGGCCGGTAATCGCCCGCAACGCGTCCGCTCCAGCGTTCGCCCGCCGCGCCGGCCATGGCGGGGACTAGGCCTCGCTCTCGCCGCGCTTCGGCGTGCAGATGGAACGCTTGCCGCCCTCGCGGATGAATTCGAGAATCTCGTGCACGGCGTGGTCCTCGTCGAACTCCGCCGCGACATCCTCGACGCGTTCGCGCAGGCTGCCTTCGTCGGCGAAGAGTGCGCGATAGGCGCGGCGCACGGTGTGGATTTCCTCACGCGCGATACCGCGCCGCTGCATGCCCACGATGTTGAGGCCGGACAGATAGGCGCGGTTGCCGAGCGCCATGCCATAGGGGATGAGATCGTTTTCAAGACCCGACAGGCCGCCGATGAAGGCGTGCGCGCCAACCCTTGCGAACTGGATGACGGCCGCGCCGCCGCCGATGATGACATAATCGCCGATGGTCACGTGGCCGGCGAGCAGAACGCTGTTCGACAGGATGACATTGTTGCCGACGATGCAGTCATGCGCGACATGGGAGTTGGCGAGGAACACACAATGGTTCCCGACGATCGTCTCGCTGCGGTCGCCTTCCGTGCCGGGGTTCATCGTCACGCCTTCGCGGATGATGCAGTCCGCACCGATGATGAGCGAGTTTTCCTCGCCGTGAAATTTGAGATCCTGCGGCTCATGGCCAATGGCGGCGAAGGGAAAAATGCGCGTGCGCGGACCGATGCGCGTGTTGCCGGCAATGGTGATGTGCGACTTCAGTTCGACACCGTCGCCGAGAACGACCTGCGGACCGATATGGCAGAACGGGCCGATAACGACGCCGTCGCCAAGGCTGGCGCCGTCTTCCACGATCGCCGTGGGATGAATGCTCATTACGCGGTTTCCTCCGGGTCGACCATCATCGCGCTGATCAGCGCTTCGGCGACCTTTGCGCCATCGACATGGGCGGCGCAGTCATATTTGAAGATATTGCCGCGCTGGCGGCGCTTTTCCACCTTGATCTCAAGCACGTCGCCCGGAATGACCGGCTTGCGGAACTTGGCACCGTCGATGGTCATGAAATAGACCAGCTTGCGCGCGCCCCTGAGATGGCGATGGGCGACGATCGCACCGCAGGTCTGAGCCATCGCCTCGACGATCAGCACGCCGGGCATGATCGGTTCGCCCGGGAAATGGCCGTTGAAATGCGGCTCGTTGACCGTGACGTTCTTGATGCCCGTCGCCCGGTCGTCGCCATCGACGTCGATGATCCGGTCGATGAGCAGGAACGGATAACGATGCGGCAGCAGCTTGAAGATTTCCGAGATCGCGATGTGATCGAGTGTATCGCTCATTGCCCATCCTTCCCGCCGCTTTTCGATTTGGCGACCATCGACTTGAGTATCATGTTCATCTTGACCCAGTCGCGAACCGGCATGGCCGGGGTGCCGATGACCTTGGCGCCGGGTTCGAGATTCTTGTCGACGCCCGAACCTCCGCCGACCTGCGCGCCATGACCGACCGTGACGTGGCCGACAATGCCGGCCTGGCCCGCGACCACCACATAGTCGCCCAGCGTTGCACTGCCGGCGACGCCGGCAAGTCCCACGATGATGCAATGTCGGCCGATCACGACGTTATGGCCGATCTGCACAAGATTGTCGATCTTGGTCCCCTCGCCGATCACGGTGTCGCGGTTGGAGCCCCGGTCGACGGTCGAATTGGCGCCGATCTCGACATGATCCTGGATGATCACGCGGCCGATCTGCGCCACCTTGCGATGGCCGCCCGGGCCCATGGCAAAGCCGAATCCGTCCTGGCCGATGCGCACCCCGGGATGCAGGATGACATTGTCACCGATAAAGGCGTTGAGCACGGACGCGTGGACGCCGATCGTGGTGTTGCGCCCGATCTGCACATTGGCGCCGATCACGGCGCCGGCGAGAACGCGCGCGCCACGGCCGAGCGAGACGCCCTCGCCGATCACCACGCCCGGCTCGACGATGACATCGTCTTCCATCGTGACGCTGTCGGCGATGTGCGCATGGCTTGAGATGCCGGTCTCACCCGTCACAGGCTGCGGCCGTGCGGCCGTCGGGAACAGCATGGCGAGCGCGGCGGCATAGGCCTTGTAGGGCTGATCGTGGATCAGCACTGCAACGGAAGCCGGCACCCGGTCGGCATAGCGTTCCTGGCAGAAAACGGCCGCCGCGTCCGTGCTATCGAGATGGCGCAGATATTTGGGATTGTCGATGAAGGAGATGCTGGCCTTCGGCGCTGCTTCCAGCGGACCGGCCGTCTCGATCAACCTGTCGCCCAGATCGGCATTGCCAAGCCTGGCGCCGGTGGATGACGCGATTTCAGCAAGCGTTCGCGGAGAAGGTCGGAAAAATACGGGATGCGTCATGACGCGGATATCTTCTCGTCTGGCGATGGCCCGCAACCGGCGAAGCCGTGGTCAGAGCACTAATGGCAGCGCTCGCCGGAATCAACAACCGGTTTGACGGTATCCCGGCATGGATGCCGATCGCGCCCCGCGAGACATGCCCACGCGACGACCTGTTCCCTACAAAGTACAGATTGGCGGCCATGTGGCCGACCGGCCCCTTGCGGGCCCGGTCTAGAAGTTGGTGCTGATACCGAAGCTGAACTCGCGCGTGCGGTCCCAGTCGGCCCGAAGGAACGGAACGGCGTAATCGAAACGCAACGGACCGAAGGGCGAAGCCCAGATGATCGAGCCGCCAGCCGACGCCCTAAGGGAGTTGTCGTCGATCCGTTCGGCGCTTGCCGTCGGATTGTTGGCGAGGATCACGCCACGGCTTGACGAGTCGACACCCCACAGCTGTCCGACGTCGACGAACAGACCGCCGCGAATGCCCATGGAGTCAGGCAGGTAAGGCATCGGGAACGTAACTTCCGCGGTGGCGTTCCAGTAATACATGCCGCCCAGCGCGTCGCCCGTCACAGGATCGCGGGGACCGAAGCCGTAGCTTTCGAAACCACGGATATTACGGCTGCCCTGGAAGAAATTGTCCTGCGCACGATAGCCATCCGAATTGCCATACCGGATGTTCGCACCGCCACGTGCCCGAAGCATGGCGACGAGGTCGGCGTCTTCCGACAAGGTCGCGAAACCGACGGCGCTACCCTCGGTGCGCACATACTGGGCATCGCCACCAGCACCATAGAAGTCCTGGCGCAGGCTCAAGCGGATGCCTTCACGAGGATCGCGGGGGACATCGAGATCGTTGTAGACGATCTGATAGCCAAAGCCGGATTTCGTCCAGGAAGTCGGTGCGAATGGAGGTGCCAACGCGGCCGACAGTTCGTTTGGTGCATCGCCCTGCGTACCGCCCGGATCAAGGCGACTTCCGGAGATGTCCGTGTCCTCGGTGACAAAGGTATAGAACATGTCCGTGGACAGCTTGTCCGAGATTGGCAGGCCAACACGCAACAGGGCGCTGGTCGAATCGACGCCATACTCGCGATTGTTGTTGGCATCGCTGGTGGTCGAGGCAAGATCGAAACCGGCGGAGATGCGATAGCCGAGGAAATAGGGCTCGGTGAAGCTCAGCTTGTATTCGCGGTTGTCGGTGCCGAAGCCGGCCGAGACCTTGAGATACTGTCCGCGTCCCAGGAAGTTCTTTTCCTCGAACGAGATTTCACCCAGCGGACCGGAAGCGGTCGAATAGCCGCCGCCAATGGCGAACTCGCCGGTCGCCTTGTCGACGACACGTACGATGACAACAACCCGGTCGGCGGAGTCGCCCTGTCTGGTGGTGATATCGACACGCTCGAAATAGCCCGTTGCTTCCAGCCTGCGCTTGGCCTTCTGCAGCAGGACCTGGTTGAGCGCGTCACCCTCGGAAATGTCGAACTCGCGCCGGACCACGTGATCACGGGTACGGTTGTTGCCGACGATGTTGATCTGCTGGATGTAGACGCGCGGGCCCTGGTCGATCTGGTAGGTCACGTCGATCAGGCCGGTATTGAAGTCGCGGTTGCCGCGCGGCGTGACCTGAACGAAGGCATAGCCGCGCTCGGCCACCGCCTCGGTCAGCGCGATGACGGAATCCTCGACATGCTTGGCGCTGTAATGCTTGCCCGGAACCGTCTCGATCAGCGGATACAGCGCCTCGGAGTCGATCTCCGCGATGGCGTTGTCGATCGAGATGTTGCCGAAGGTATAGCGCTGCCCTTCATCGATGGAGAAGGTGATCATGTAGATGTTGGCAACCGGATCGAAATTCACATCCGACGAAAGGATCTGAAAATCCGCGTAGCCATTGTTGTAGTAGAACAGCCGCAGACGCTCCTCGTCGGCGCGCAGCCGGTCCGGATCGTAGATGTCGTCGGATTTGAGCCAGCTGAAGATATGGGTCTGCTTGGTCTCCAGCACCTCGCGCAGCCGGCGCTGGCCGAAGGCCTGGTTGCCGATGAAGCTGATCGCGCGGATCTTGGTCTTGTCACCCTCGTTGATGCGATAGACGACGTTCACGCGGTTGTTGGCAAGCGGAACGACCTCATAAGTGACGGTGGCGTCCTTGCGTCCGACGCGGGCATAGGCCTCCAGGATACGGTCAACATCCGACGAAACCCTCTCCTCGGAGAAGGTCGAGCGTGCGCCGGTCTGCACGATCGAACTCAGCGCCTCGTCCTTCAGGCGCTTGTTGCCCTCGAAGAAGACCTGGTTGACGATGCCGCTCTCGTCGACCTCGACGATCAGCGTGTTGCCCGACTGGTAGATGGAGACATCGGTGAACAGGCCGGTCGAGTAAAGCGACTTGACCGAGTCGTCGATGTCGACGCCGGAAAACCGTTTGCCGGGGCTGATCGTGAGATAGGAAGCGATCGTGTCGGCATCCATGCGCGAATTACCGCGCACGTCGATCCGGCTGACCACCGCAGCGGCCGCCTGCTCAACACCAATCGTTGCGACGAGGACAACCGTCGATACCGGCAGGACTGCCAGATATGCCGCGGCGGCAACCGCCCTCAAAACTCTAACCATAGGAACCATGCGTATCAGCGTCTTTTTCGTGTGCCCGTTTGTGCCCGGTCGTGTCATTCGGCGAATAACGTGTTTGCCACGCTTTTTATTCCGACCATTTGCCTGCCCCCTCGCCGTTTGTCAGTCGGCTCTACCCGTCAGCCTCTGTATCCGAATGGACCGAGGTGGACAACAGGCACAAACCAAACGCTCCGAAGCCAGAATCTGGCACCGTTAACGAATCTTTTACAGGCTTTTGAGGCCCGCGCAACCATTGGTGAATAAACAATTTTATCATTGTCTCAACGTGTTGCAGATTGGCCATTGCATTTGCGGGGCATGGTTAACACCTCGTTTCCAGCGCGACCCTTTCGGATGGCGAAAACAGGGCATCGCGAGGCTAGAAAATCAGCTGCGTGATATCGTTCCAGGTCGCGAAAACCATCAGCATCATCACGATGGTGAATCCTATGCGGAAGCCGATTTCCTGGGAGCGCTCGCTCAGCGGGCGCCCGCGCAACGCCTCGATGGCATAGAAGACGAGATGGCCGCCATCGAGCAGCGGTATGGGGAACAGGTTCAGCAGGCCGATGGATACCGAAAGAAAGGCCGCCAGATTGATCAGCGCGGCCGGGCCGAGCGTTGCAACATCGCCCGAAACCTTGGCGATGCGGATCGGACCGCCGAGCTGGTCGGCGGACTGACGCCCGGTGATGATGTCGCCGAGATAGCCAAAGGTCTGCGTGACGATGAACCAGGTCTCCTTGACCGCCTCCACCACCGCCTCGCCCGGACCGGAGCGCACGACGCGCAGATTGGCCTCTTCGGGATCGTTGGCCATGCCGACGAAGCCGATCTTGTGGGTGTTGCCGAAGCGATCGGTGCGCTCCATCATGCGCGGCGTAATCGGCAGTGTGAGGTTCTCGCCATCCCGCCTGACGACGAAGACGAGTTCGCGCTCCGCGCTGCTGGCGACGACCCTAGGAATGTCGGTGAAGGAGCTGATCGGCGATCCGTCGATGCTGATCACGAGGTCGCCGGCCAGAAAGCCCGCTTCCTGTGCCGCGCTGTCTTCCTGCACGCTTGTGATCACCGGATCGGTTTCGACGCGACCGATCGCCATGAAGCTGCCGGCGAAGATGACGATGGCGAGAATGAAATTGGCGATCGGACCGGCGGCAACGACCGCGGCGCGGCGGCCGACCGATTTGTGGACGAAACTGACGGCCTTTTCGGCCTCGTTCATCGCCTCGGCCTTGGCCATGTCGGGCGCGGAAGCCTCGTTGATGTCGCCGAAGAACTTGACATAGCCGCCGAGCGGAATGGCGGAGACGCGCCAGCGCGTGCCCTGGCGGTCGTTGAAGCCCCACAGCTCCGGGCCGAAACCGATCGAGAAGGCCTCGACCTTCACGCCGTTCCAGCGGGCCACGAGAAAATGGCCAAGCTCATGAAAAAACACGACAATCGTGAGGACGATCAGGAACGGAACGAGGTAGTAGAACACCCCGTTGCTCAGCAGATTCGTAAAGAATTCCATGTCGTTCCCGTCCCGTTTCGCCGCCTCGACCTGCCCTCAGGCCCGTCCCGTCCGGCGTCCTTTTCACTGCCTTATCATGGCAGGATGAAGGCGGCAAAGAGACCTTTCGCCGGGGCGCCGGGCGTCAGCCATTCGCCAGTTGCAAGGCTGCCCGCGATCCAGGCCGCAACCGAGGCCGTGATAAGCCCGTCAATGCGGTCGAACATGCCGCCATGCCCCGGAATGAGCGTGCCGGAATCTTTCACCTCGAAGCGGCGCTTTATCCAGGACTCAATCAGGTCCCCGATCTGCGAAACGATGCTGAGCAGAATGCAGAGCACGGCGGCAGCCATGCCCGGTGAATAGCCCGCCAGATACAGGATAATGAAACCGGCGATCAGCGCACCGGCAATGCCGCCGAAAAACCCCGACCACGTCTTCTTGGGCGAGATGGCCGGCGCGAGTTTTGGTCCGCCGATCGTCCGGCCGGCGAAATAGGCCGCCGTGTCCGTGCCCCAGACGCAGGCGAAAAGCAGGAATACCGCGTGCAAGCCGACCGGCTCGTCGCCGCGCAGCATAACAAGCGCCAGAAACGCCAGCGCGGTATAGGCAAGTCCGGCAGCGCCCCAGATTCGGCGAGATTCAAACAGCTCCAACAGCAGCACTACGCTCACGGCGCCGGCAAGCACCAGAAGTGCGCCATTGCCTTCACCGTAGACGAACCCGCTTGCCACGACGATTGCAAAGCCGGCAAAAACGGCCGAGCCCAGGCTATCGGGGAAGGATTTGCGCACGATCTTCAGGAACTCGTAGAGGACGATGGCGCTGACCAGCGCACAGAACACGACGAAGGCCGCACCGCCCAGCCAGGTGACACCCAGCACGACCGCGATCAGCACCAGTGCCGAGATGACGCGCAGGGTCAGTTCGGAGGGAGGCTTGCCGGCCGGGCGCTGTTCACTCAAGAGCCGTGGCCCCGTGATTCCGCGTCCTCGTCGATGCCGCCGAAGCGCCGCTTGCGGCTGGAGAAACATTCGATGGCCGCAGCGAGATCTTTTTCGTCGAAATCCGGCCACAGCGTGTCGACGAATACCAGCTCGGCATAGGCGGCCTGCCACAGCAGGAAGTTGGACAGCCGCTGCTCGCCGCTGGTCCGGATGATGAGATCGGGATCGGGAATGCCGTATGTGTCGAGTTGGGTCTCGAACGTCGCCGCGTCGATCGCGTCGGGCTCGAGTTCGCCCTTCGCCACCTGTTCGGCGAGGCGACGGACAGCGCCCACGATTTCGCCACGCGAACCGTAATTGAAGGCGATGATCACGGTCTGGCCGGTGTTCTTCGCCGTCAGCCGCTCGGCCTCGACCAGCAGGGGCAGGATGTCGCCCGGCAGTCCTTCACGTTCGCCGATGACGCGGACGCGAACATTGTTGTGATGCAGTTCGGCCAGATCGCGGCGGATGAAGGTCTTGAGCAGCGAAAACAGTTCGCCGATCTCGCCGCGCGGCCTGGACCAGTTCTCGGTCGAAAAAGAGTAGAGCGTCAGATAGTCGATGCCCATGTCGCGGGCGGCGCGGGCGACGCGGCGCACGGTCTCGACGCCCTGGCGATGGCCGCGTACGCGCGGCAGGCCGCGCTTGACCGCCCATCGTCCGTTGCCATCCATGATGATGGCGACATGACGAGGTATTCTTGCCGTTCCTTCAGGCGTCATGGACGGTCTTTCGGGTTCGTCCCCTCCGGCACTTCGGATGGGGACGGCAGGTCAAACCTGCATGATTTCTTCTTCCTTGTGCGTCAGGGTCGAATCGACCGTGCCGATATATTCGTCGGTCAGTTTCTGCACCTGGTCCGACATCGACCTGGCTTCGTCCTGCCCCATATCGCCGTCTTTTTCGGCTTTTTTCAGATCGTCCATGCCGTCACGGCGTACATGGCGGATCGCGACGCGCGCGTTCTCGGCATATTGATGGGCAATCTTTACCAGTTCCCTGCGCCGCTCCTCGTTGAGTTCGGGCAGCGGGATGCGCAGATTGGTGCCATCGACGATCGGGTTGAGGCCGAGGCCGGATTCGCGAATGGCCTTCTCGACCGCGCCGACCGTGCTCTTGTCCCAGACCTGGACGGCGATCATTCGCGGCTCGGGCACGTTGACGGTACCGACCTGGTTGATCGGCATGGACTGGCCATAGGCCTCGACCATCACACTGTCGAGCACGCTCGCCGAGGCGCGGCCGGTCCGCAGGCCGGACAGGTCGTGCTTGAAGGACTGGATGGCCCCGTCCATGCGCTTCTTCAGATCCTTGAGATCAATACCGCTATCCGACATCTTCGGGTCCCCTCCTCGGCTTCTTGCGACGCGAGTTTCAAACTGTGGTTGCACCGCCCGCAGGCGGCCTTCGATCAGGCGCTGACCGTAGTGCAGCGCCCTTCTCCTTGCAATATTCGAGCGAATTCGCCCTCTTCGTGGATCGAGAAAACGACCACGTCGATATCGGCGTCCCTCGCCAGGCTGACGGCTGCGGCATCCATGACCGCGAGCCCCTTTTCCAGCACTTCGCTGTGGGTGAGCCGGTCATAGCGCCTTGCATCGGTGCTGGTTCTCGGGTCGTCGGTGTAGATGCCGTCGACCTGCGTGCCCTTGAACAGGGCATCGCATTTCATCTCGCTGGCGCGCAGCGCCGCGGCGGTATCGGTGGTGAAGAACGGATTGCCCGTGCCGCCGGCGAAGACCACGACCTTGCCGTCGCCCAGATGTTCTTCCAGCCGGCGCTGCGAGAATGTCTCGGAAATCTGCGGCATGTTGAGCGCGTTGAGCACGACGGACGGCACGCCCTCGGCCTCCAGCGCCATGCGCATGGCTAGCGCGTTCATGACCGTGGCGAGCATGCCCATGTGGTCGGCCATGACCCGGTCGGCACCCTTGGCCGCCAGCGAGACGCCGCGAAAGATGTTGCCGCCGCCGATGACAACACCGACGACGACGCCAAGTTCCGTCGCCTTCCTGATGTCGCGGGCGATCCGGGCGGTGACCTTGGGATCGATGCCGAAGCCGGATTCGGCCATCAGCGCCTCGCCCGAAACCTTCAGCAAGACGCGTTTGTAGACAGGTTGCCCGCCGCTGCCGTCACCCATTCGTCAACTTCCCGTTTGAATCATCCGCCGCTAAACCGGCCTCTCGATACAACAGGGGCGCGGCATTGTCACGAAGCGTGCGGTGTACATTTCGCCGCGATTCACCGCCTGTCGCGACAGGGTTGACGAAGCGTTGCATCGATCCGTTCGCTTCACCCGCCAACAAAAAACGCGCGCAGGCCGGGCTGCGCGCGTTTGTCTTGAATACCAGGCGATCCCTCAGGATCGATCAGGCACTCCGGCGAACCGGAGATAAGCGTTAGCCCGATCAGTTGCCGCTCAGCGCAGCGACCTCGGCGGCGAAATCCTCGCTCTCGCCCTTGTCGACACCTTCGCCGAGCGCCATGCGAATGAAGCCCTTGAGCGCGATCGGCGCACCGACATCCTTCTCGGCGTTCTTCAGCGCCTGCTCGACGGTGTTCTCGCCGTCGATGACGAAGGTCTGGGAGAGCAGAACGCTTTCCTCGTAGAATTTGCGCATGCGGCCTTCCACCATCTTGTCGATGATGTTTTCCGGCTTGCCGGACTCGCGTGCCTGTTCGGCGAAGACCGCGCGCTCGCGTTCGACCACGTCGGCCGGCATCTCGTCCTTGGTGGCGGCGAGCGGGTTGGTCGCGGCAACGTGCATGGCGACCTGACGGCCAATGGCGTTGAGCGCGTCCTTGTCGCCGGAAGATTCGAGCGCGACAAGCACGCCGATCTTGCCGAGGCCTTCACCGGTGGCGTTGTGGACATAGGTCGCGACCGCGCCCTCGCCCACTTCCAGAACCGCGGCACGGCGCAGGTTCATGTTTTCGCCGATGGTGGCGATGGCGTCGGTGAGCGAGTCGGCAACCGACTTGCTGCCGCCGGCCAGCGTGGCGCCGGCGACTGCGTCGGTCGCGCCATCAGTGCCGAGCGCAGTCTGCGCGATGGCGCGGACCATGTCCTGGAACTGGTCGTTACGCGCAACGAAGTCGGTCTCGGAATTGACCTCGACCACGGCGGCCTTGGCGCCATCGGCGGCGATGCCGATCAGGCCTTCGGCGGCAACACGGCCGGACTTCTTCTCGGCCTTGGCGATGCCCTTGGCGCGAAGCCAGTCCACCGCGGCCTCCATGTCCCCGTTGTTCTCGTTGAGCGCGTTCTTGCAGTCCATCATGCCTGCGCCGGTCTTCTCGCGCAGTTCCTTGACCATGGAAGCGGTAATCGTCATCTCAAAGCCTCTCGTCTTGTGCCGGGCATGTCCGCGCCGGCCTGTGCGGAGGAAAGCACTCTCCGCGTTGTGTAACACGATTATTGCCGTCCGGCCGAATTCGCCGGATCAGGCCTCGGCTGCAAGGCTCTTGGCCTGTCCGATCCAGTCATCCCGTTCGATGCGCCCCTTGAAGTTCAGCGCGTCGTCGATCTTGGCGATCTCTTCGGCGGTGAAACCGGCGATCTGTTCGAACTTCGTGATGCCGAGCGCGTGGAGCTTTTCCTCCAGCACCGGACCGACGCCGGAGATCTTCTTCAGATCGTCAGGCTCGCCTTCCGGTGTGGCGAACAGTGCCACCACTTCTTCGCTCGCAGCTTCTTCGGCCGGAGCCGCTTCAGCCGGAGCTTCCTCGGCCTGGGCCTTCTCGGGGGCCGGCGCCTCGGTCACAGGCTCTTCAACGGCCAGCGCGGGTTCCACGGGGGCTTCCACTGCAGCACCGATGTCGACGCCTGCGCCACCCTGCTGACGGGCGATGCCGTCAATGGCGGCCTTGGCGACGAGTTCGCAGTAAAGCGCGATGGCGCGTGCGGCGTCGTCATTGCCCGGGATCGGATGGTCGATCAGGTCGGGATCGCAATTGGTGTCGAGGATGGCAACGACCGGGATGTTGAGCCGGCGTGCCTCGCTGACGGCGATCGATTCCTTGTTGGTGTCGACGACGAACAGGAGGTCGGGCGTGCCGCCCATGTCCTTGATGCCGCCCAGCGCGCGCTCGAGCTTGTCGCGCTCGCGCGTCAGCATCAGGCGTTCCTTCTTGGTGAACTGGCCGGCATCCGGGCTGTCGAGCAGCTCCTCGACCTGGCGCAGGCGCTTGATCGAGTTGGAAATGGTCGACCAGTTGGTCAGCATGCCGCCGAGCCAGCGCGCGTTGACATAGTACTGCGCCGAACGCTTGGCGGAATCGGCGACGATCTCGGATGCCTGACGCTTGGTGCCGACGAACAGCACGCGCCCGCCGCCTGCGACGACGTCGGAAACGGTCTTCAGCGCCTGGTGCAGCAGCGGAACCGTCTGTGCCAAATCGATGATGTGGACATTGTTACGCGAACCGAAAATGTAACGGGACATTTTCGGGTTCCAGCGATGGGTCTGATGGCCGAAATGGCAGCCAGCTTCGAGAAGCTGGCGCATGGAGAAATCTGGCAGCGCCATGGTATCGAGTCCTTTACCGGTTGAACCTCCGCGGGAAATGAACCGCAACACGATTGCTGCAGGTCACCGGAACGCTTGAGCCCTGCCCCGTTCGGGGTAAGGTTCCTGCCGGCAGTGCCATGGTTTCAGGTTCGAAACCCGGAGGCTGGGGCCGGCCGCGTAAGTCCCGCGTGTGGAATGGCCGCGCATATAGGCGAATACGCGCCAATAAGCAAGTGCGGATGGTGCGCTGCGATATCCGGGCGACTTTCCGGCGCTCAAAACCCGTTGCCGCAGGTTCGGCGCGCGGCTAGCATCCGCCCGATGGAAGCGCCCGGGGACGGCCAATATCACTGGAAAAGCATGTTCGGCTACGGCGCCTTGTATCTCGGCGCGATCTTCCTTGCTGCCCTGGCCATTGGCATTCTCCTGATCTTGCTGGCCGGCGGATCGAACTTCATGCTGATTTTCGGGTGGTTGATTACCGGCGTGATCGGATTGTTCCTGCTCGTGATGTTCGCGCAACGCATGACGGCCCCCAATCCGGTCATCGTCATCGATGCCAGGGGTATCCACGACAAGCGCCTGCTCAGGCAACCGGTGCCCTGGTCGGCGCTCAGGACATATTTTTCCTGCCGTGCGTCCGATCCGACCGTCTTTGCCAGTCTCCGCGACAACCGTCGGCATCTGGCCAGAAGGCGATGGGGGCTGACCCGGCTGCCCTATCTGGCCCTGTCGAAAGACGACATCCCGCTTGTCCTGTCGCCCGTCGAAGCCGACCTTGGTGAATTAATGGCGCGATGCGAGGAGCTCCGCTTCGCCGATCTGGAAGCGCGGATTCCCGAACTGCAGTCGGCACTCCTTTATCTTTCGCAGTCTGAGGATGATTCCGAAGCGTTCGATGCTTTCATCGAGGCGGCCCGCGATGCGTTGTTCTTGTGCCCGATGATCGAAGGCGTGCGCGAAAACGAAACGCATTATGCAATGACCGAAACGGGCGGCCGCCGCCTCGACCTGTTTTCCGATCGGGCGCAGTTCGAAGCCGCCTATCCCGATCACGGATCGCAAATGCTGTTCCTGGCCGACATCCTGCCGGTTCTGATCCGCTTGGAAGTCGAGGAAATCAGTTTCGACCGGGGCGCTGATCACGGGCTTACGATCAGCAAAGGTCGATTCGCGACCCTTCTGCCTCGCCTCTGAACGACAGTTTTCCGGACTTTTCGCGATGTTGACGCGGAACCTCGATATGACATGGTGCGTTCTTTCGGGAATCGTTGGCGGGAGCATACCGACTTGCAGACATGGGCGTTGTTCGAACCCTGGCGCGAATGGATCGGCCTCGCGCTGCTCGCCGCCATGATCGTCGGCTTTCTGGTCGAGAAGGTGCCGCCTGCCGTCACGGCCTCGGCCGCCGCCGCGCTGTGCATCGCGCTCGGCTATCTCAACAAGGACGAGACGCTCGCGGTCTTCGCCAATTCGGCACCCGTGACCATCGCCGCCCTGTTCGTGCTGTCCGGAGCGCTGGTGCGTACCGGCCTGCTCGCCACGGTGGCTCGGGCAACCGTCAACATGGCCGAGACACGACCGATCGGCGCGCTTGCCCTGCTGTTCGGTGGCACGCTGGTCTCTTCCGCCTTCGCCAACAACGCGCCGGTCGTCATCGTGCTGATCCCCGTGGTGATCCGTCTGGCGCGCACGCTCGACGTCGCGGCCACGCGCCTTTTGATCCCGCTCTCCTATTTCGGCATTCTCGGCGGCACCTGCACGCTGATCGGCACGTCGACCAACCTGCTCGTCGACGGCATCGCCCAGGAAAACGGCATGGCACCGATGGGCGTGTTCGACATTTCCATCGTTGGCCTCGCCGTTGCCGTGGTGGGTGCCGGTGCCGTCATCGTGCTGGCCTGGTTCCTGCTGCCCTCCCGCACCTCGATCGGCGAAAGCCTGGGTCGCGGCGATCTGCGCTGGATCACCGAAATGGAGCTCGGCCCGGAGTCAGACTATCTGGAAAAGACGATCCCCGAGATTTCCGACCTCAACCATGAGGGGATGACCGTGCTTGCCATCGAGCGGCCGGGCGAGACAATCCGTGAAAACTACGAGGAAACGCCGCTGCGGGCCGGCGACCGGCTGGTCATCCGCGCGCCACAGGACGAAATCCTGACGCTGCACAAGCACAAGGGCGATCGTCTCGGCCCGCGCACGATCTACGAGCCGAAGGGCGAACGTCACCTCGTGGAAGCCATGGTCTCGGCCGAGTCGCGCGCCAAGGGGCACACGCTGGCCCACGCCTCGCTGCCGAGCCGCTATGGCGTGATGCCGATCGCCGTGTCGCGGCCGCGCCATCTGGCCGGCCCGACCATGTCGTCGACACGGCTGCGGCCGGGCGATCTGATCCTGATGGATCTCGACGAGGACGGGCTGGCGGCGCTCACGCGCGATGCCGGGTTTGTCTACATCTCCGAACCCGATACGCGCGCCTTCCAGCGCAGCGGTGCGCCCATCGCGCTCGGCGTGCTCGCCACAGTCATCATTCTGGCGGCCATCGGCTTCATGCCCATCGCCCTGCTGGCGCTGATCGGTGCGGTGGTGGTCATGGCGTCGGGATGCATCGAGATCGACGAGGCGCTGGCTTCCATCGACGGCCAATTGCTGGTGCTGATCTACGCCATGCTCGCCGTCGGCGCGGGGCTGGAGAACATGGGGTCGCTCGCCTTCGTGGTGGACAGCATGTCCGCCTATCTGGGGGACGCCCACCCCGTCATTGTGCTTGCAGCCCTGTTCATCCTCACCTCGATCCTGACTGAGGTCGTGTCGAACAACGCCGTGGCGGTGATCATCACACCGGTGGCGATCACGCTTGCCAAGACGATGAACATCGATCCCATCGTCTTCATCTTCGCGGTGATGATTGGCGCCAGCGCGTCCTTCGCCACACCGATCGGCTACAAGACCAACACGCTGGTCTATGGCGCCGGCGCCTATCGCTTCTCGGATTTCCTGAAGATCGGCGTGCCGATGAACATCATCGCGGGCACGGTCGCCGTAGCGACGATCTGGTATCTCTACATGTAACGGAACGACTGCCCTGACATCCGTCAGGGCAAGTTCCGGATCAGGGTTGGCCGCCGCATTTCGCGCGCAGGGCCGCAAGGCCGAACCTGCCGCGCGGCAGGACATAGGGGATGCGTCCGCCTTTCCTGCCGAGGCCGAACGGGTCGCCCTTGCAGGCATATTTCATGAACCGCGACTGGCGGGAGGCCGGAGAACATTCCCATTTGCCGCCGCGCTTGCGCGTCAGGGGATTGTAGGTGCTGGCACCATAGCGGAAGCAGATCGTAGCACCCTTGCGATATCGCCATTCTCCGGCGACGACGCGACGATTGCCCGGATACCAGAGATAGGCGCCGCCGGCGGGCGAATAGTACTCGACCTGAAGGCCGTGACCCGGGCCGAAATAAACGCCCGTGCGACCGTTATAGGTCGCCCGATTGGCCGAATGTACGATGCTGGTGGAAAGGATCAGTCCAGCCACGAGCACTGCGCCCGTCAGCATGCTTCTTTTCATGAGGCCCCACTCCCGAAGTCTACTCCCGCACGGAGCGTGAAGCAGGCAAGCCTGCGCGTCAAACCATTTCCACTTCGACCACGCCCGGAATGGCCTTGATGGCACCGGCAACCTGCGCGGAAAGACGGAAGCGATCTTTCAACTCGACCTCGATCTCGCAATCGCCGTCGTTTTCGATCACCACGAAGCTCACCCTGCCCGCGCCGCCATTGCCGCCCGACATGGGTTGCAGCAGGGGCACGAGACTGTCGACCGGCTTCTGGTCACGCAGATAGATGCGCAGATCGCGCGCGCCGCGATCGGTGTAGTCCTCCAGCGATTCGACCGACTGGATGCGGATACTCACGCCTTCCGGCCGCATGTCGGCGCCGGCCATCAGGATCACCGATTTGCCGGCCTCCAGAAGGTCGCGATAGCGTACCAGCCCTTCCTCGAAGATGACGGCTTCGTATTGGCCGGACGGGTCGGACAATTGCACGATGCCCATGCGCTTGCCGGTGCGGGTCTTGCGTTCCTGGCGCGCGGTGACGGTGCCCGCCAGACGGCCGGCGGCAACGCCGGCGCGCACCGCCTTTTCGAAATCGGCGAACATCTGGACGCGGCGCTTTTCCATCAGCGGCCGGTATTCGTCGAGCGGATGGGCCGAGAGGTAATAGCCGATCGCCTGGAACTCGCGGTGCAGCTTTTCCGCCGGAAGCCAAGGATCGGCCCGCGGCAACACGACGGCCGAGGCCTCGCCCGCCGCGCCGAACATGTCGTTCTGACCGCTGTCGCGATCCTCCGCCGTGCGGCTGGCATGGCCGATCAGCCTGTCGAGGCCGGTGAGAATCTGTTCGCGCGGATGGCCGAAACAGTCGAGCGCGCCGGCGCAGATGAGGTTTTCCAGGGTGCGGCGGTTGGCCTGCCTTATGTCGATGCGCGAGAAGAAATCGGTGATGTCGGCGAAGCGGCCGTTTACCTCGCGCTCGGCGACGATCTGCTGCACCGCGCCCTCGCCGACGCCCTTGATCGCGGCGAGCGCGTAAAACACCTTGCCCTCGCCCACCGAAAAACCGACCTGCGAGGTCTGCACGGACGGCGCGACGACCGGGATGTCGAGATGCCCGGCTTCCTGGTGGAAGATCGCCAGCTTGTCGGTGTTGTTGATGTCGAGCTGCATGGAGGCGGCAATGAACTCGACCGGGTGGCGGGCCTTGAGATAGGCGGTCTGATAGGAGACGAGCGCATAGGCGGCGGCGTGCGATTTGTTGAAGCCGTAATCGGCGAATTTCGCCAGCAGGTCGAAGATCTCGTTGGCCTTCGATTTCGTCAGGCCGCGCGTCACGGCGCCATCGACGAAGCGCTCGCGCTGCTGATCCATCTCTGAGCGGATCTTCTTGCCCATGGCCCGGCGCAGCATGTCGGCTTCGCCGAGCGAATAGCCCGACAGGATCTGCGCGATCTGCATCACCTGTTCCTGGTAGATGATAACGCCGTAGGTCTCTTTCAGCACCTCCTCGATGCGTTCGTGAATGTAGTCGGGCTGTTCCTCGCCGTTCTTGCGGGCGTTGTAGACCGGGATGTTGTCCATCGGGCCCGGCCGGTAGAGCGCGACCAGCGCGATCAGGTCCTCGATGCGGTCCGCCTTCATCTCGACGAGGGCCTTGCGCATGCCCGCCGATTCCACCTGGAACACGCCGACCGTCTCGCCGCGCGCCAGCATGGCGTAGGTCGGCGGATCGTTGAAGGGCAGGCTCGCCAGGTCGATGGATATGCCGCGCTGGGCGATGAGCTTCACGGCGGTGGTCAGGGTCGTCAGCGTCTTCAGGCCGAGGAAGTCGAACTTCACCAGCCCGGCCTGCTCGACCCATTTCATGTTGAACTGGGTGACGCGCATGCCCGTGCGCGGATC